>NZ_JBIARA010000019.1:0-126098 GCF_042889525.1 Micromonospora sp. NPDC002575
GAGGCGACCTTCCCCACCAACGATCCTCCAACCAGCCCACCTACACGGTCAAGCCAGCCGGCATCTTGACAACCGATCCCCGATAGGGAATCAGTTGACCGCGCCGATCGAGACCGAGCCGCGGCCGACGACCGCGCCCTCGGTGGTGGTCACGGCCAGGTCGCCGTAGAGCGCGCGACCGGCGGCCGGGGCGGACTGGGCGGTCACCGTGCCGGTGAGGGCGGCGGTGGCGCCGTTGGCCAGGGCGAGCGGGGTGGCCGGGGCGGTCAGCGTGCCCAGCGACGCCGCTGAGAACGAGTCCCGGTAGTCGTATGCGGTGCTGGTGCCCGGCCCGTCGACGGCGTACCCGTCGACCAGGACGCGGTAGGTGCCGGCCGGCGGGTTGGTCAGCGTCACCGCCTCCTCCGAGTCGCCGTCGGCCGAGCGGCCGACCTCGGTGGCGCCCCGGAAGACGAACAGGTCCAGGTCGGCGCCCAGGTCGGCGGTGTTGCCGATGCGGGCCGTGAAGCTGGCCGCGCCGGCCGGCACCTCGACCAGGTACTCCTGCTGCGCGCCCTCGGCGATCGTCGGCCGCTCGGCGTGCACGCTGGCCAGCGGGCCACCCTGGCCGGTCACGGAGACCGGGCCGAAGGTGTTGGCCAGGCTCCAGGTGACCTCGGTCGGGGCGCCGGCGGTGACCGAGGGCAGCTCGACCACGGCCGGCGAGACGGTGACGCCCTGGACCCGCACCTGGAGCTGGTACGGGTTGTCCAGCGCGGGCGAGGTGCGCCGCGACTCCACCTCGAACTCCCAGACCCCGGCGATCGGCTTCTGGTAGTCCCGCTCCTGCGGCTTGCAGGCGGCGGCGTTGGAGAAGTTGGTGTAGCAGGCGGTGCTGGCGGTGCTGTCCACCGGCACGCCGTACGGGTTGATCGCGATGAACCGGGTCTGCGAGCCGGTGGCGATGCCGGACAGGTTGACCTGGATCGCGCCCGCGCCCGGCGGCACCGTCACGAAGTACGAGGTGGAGCTGTTCCGCTCGACCGAGCCCTCGGCCGAGAAGGAGTACGCCGGCTTCGCCACGTCGGCGGCGGTCACCACGACGGTGGAGACCTCGAAGTCGACCACCGAGGTGGCCGGGTCGTCGATCACCAGGAGCGCGCCGTGCGCCCCGGGCGTCGTCGGCTTGGCCTTCACGGGGATGGTCATGGTCTGGTTCAGCGGCAGCCGCACCTGCTTCTGCGCGCTGAAGGTGCCGTCGTTGCCGCGCAGCGTCACGGTGTGCAGCAGGCTCTTGTCGGGGCCGCTGGTGCGGGTGACCTTCACCTCGTACGTCTTGGTCTTCTTCAGCGGCTGCCCGCCCTGCGCGAGGGCACAGCGGTTGTAGACGCCGGCGCCCCGGTGCGGGTTCGGCACGAACGTCCCGGTGGCCTTGTCGTAGCGGGTCAGGTTCGCCGACAGCTCGGTGCACACGGGCGCGTCGGAGACGTACGACCGGGTCTGCACGCCCTTGTCCAGCAGCGCCCACGCGCCCGGCACGTCGAACATGCCGTAACCCTGGGCGTACGTCTCGACGCCCGCGATGGGCTTGGCCGAGGTGTAGACGGCCCGGCGCAGCGCGGCCGGGGTGACCCCCTTGTCGGTCGCCTTGGCGGCCGACAGCAGCAGCGCGGCGGCGCCGGCGGCCTGCGGGGCGGCCATCGAGGTGCCGTTGAGCATCTGGTAGCCCGGCGGCAGCGGGTAGCCGGCCTCGGGGACGGGGTTGCCGGCCTGCCAGGTCGGCGCGGTGGAGATCGCCGAGCCGGGTGCCGCGATGTTCGGCTTGAAGCCGCCGTCCTCACGCGGGCCGCGCGAGGAGAAGTTGAACAGGGCGTTGTCCTTGCGCACGACCGAGCCGTAGTTGGCCAGCCAGGTGTCCTTGCTGATGCTCGCCGCGACGCTGACCACGTTGTCGGCCACCGACGGGTCGCCGACGGTGTTCAGCCCCGGGCCGGAGTTGCCGGCCGAGATGAACAGCTGCACGCCGTACGTGTTGATCAGCTCGTTGTAGAGCTGCGAGCGGGCGTTCGAGCCGTCGTTGAGCGCCGGCAGGCCGCCGATCGACATGTTGACCACGTCGACCCGGCGGTTGATCACCAGGTCGGCCATGCCGGTGGTGAGCGCCGCGGCGGTGCAGCCGCCGCCCCAGGAGCAGGCCCGGGCCGAGACCAGCTTCGCGCCTGGGGCCGCGCCGTCGAACGCGCTGTTGCCCAGCATGTCGTTGGCGGCGGTGATGCCGGCGACGTGCGTGCCGTGGGTCGACTCGACGATGCCGATGTTGACGTAGTCGACCAGGCCGGGGCCGCCGACCGGGGTCGTGTCGACGTCCTCGCGGTATTCGACGACGAACGGGATCTGCTCGCGGACCGGGGTGGCCGGGTTGTCCGTGCCGAAGCGCCCGACCTGGAACTTCTCCTTGTACGGGCGCATCACCGGGTCGTCGGTGAAGTCCCGGTTCTGGTTGGCGTCGACCCGGATGTCGTGGGTCGTGGCGTCGTAGAGGATGCCGAAGGTGTCGGTGGTGTCGCCGTCGCGGTTGACGTCACCGGCCGGGTCGCTGGCGGCCGTGATCGACTCGCGGAACGTGTTGAACCGGTAGCTGCCGGCCGGGGCCGTCCACGTCGCGCCGCCCGCGGTGAAGCTCGGACCGGAGACCTCGGTGATCATCGCGCGCCAGGTGGCGTCCTCCAGCGGGTCCGTGGCGGTCACCCAGTCCACGATCTTGCGCTCGCCGGTGGTGGTGGTCTGGAGCGCCGGGTGGTCGAGGTCCACACCGGAGTCCATGATGCCGATGGTGACGCCGCGGCCGTCCCACGCCGGGTGCGCGGCCTTGAAGGTCTCCGCCCCGGTCTCGTTGGTCGGCATGTACGGGTTCACCGCGCCGGTGTCGACGCCCGGCCCGGCCAGGGTCTCGCCCTGCGCGGCGACCTTCGCGCCGGCCGGCGCGGCCTCCGGGGCCGGGTCGGGGAGCTGGATGGTCTCGTCGAGGTCGACCGCGGCGACGCCCGGGAGCGTGGCGGCCTTGAGCACCATCGCGGTGGGGACCTTGGCCAGGACGTAGCCGATGGAGTCGAAGCGCCGGCTCACCGTGCCGCCGAGCTGCCTCACCGCGTCCGCGACGTCCTTCGCCTCGCCCTTGTCGGTGGCGACGATCAGGGTGACGGTCTTGGCGTGCTTCGCCTCGGCCTCGCTCAGCAGCTTGGCGTCGTGTGCGCCCAGCGTCTCCACGGCGGTGGCCTGCGGAGCCTCGGTGTCGGTGGCGGGGGCGGCGTTCGCGGTCGCGGCGCCACCGACGCCGGTCATGGCACCGGCGGCCACGACCGACGCGAAAAGCCCGGCGGAGGTGCGCCGGCTCAGGTTTCGAGGTCTGCTCACGTTCTCTTCTTCCTCCAGAGAACAGGGCCCTGAGGTCACAGGGCGCGCGTGAGCGAATCCTTTGTGCTGGCTGTGTGTGGTGTCACTACCGGCCGGTACGTTGTGACCACTTCGTGACATGCATAGGCGCGCATTGTCACATGTGTGCGGCTATCCGGATCGGGTCGAGGGGTCCACCGCGGACGGTCGGGCCTGGCGGTCGAGCCCCTGGTCAGGCCCGTCGGCCCCGCCGAGCAGCTCGGGGGCCTGCGGCTGCCGAGGTGCCACCTCCACCTGCGGCGGCGCGGCCAGCTCCCGGTCCGACACGCCCAGCTCGGCGAGCTTGCGGGCACTGACCAGCACCCGCGCCTCCAGCGAGCCGACCGCCCTGTTGTACGCGGTCACCGCCCCGCCCAGCGACGCCCCCAGCCTGCCGACGTGGTCGCCCAGCGTGGACAGCCGCCCGTGCAGCTCGCGGGCCAGCGAATGCACCGCCACCGCGTTGCGGGCCAGCGCCTCCTGCCGCCACGAGTACGCCACCGTGCGCAGCAGCGCCACCAGGGTCGCCGGGGTGGCCAGCACCACGTTGCGGGCGAACGCGTGCTCCAGCAGCGTCGGGTCGCGCTGCAACGCCACGTCGAGGAACGGGTCGGCCGGCACGAACAGCACCACGAACTCCGGGGTCTGGTCGAACGCCGCCCAGTACGTCTTCGCCGCCAGCGCGTCAACGTGCGCCCGCAGGTGCCGCGCGTGCGCGTCGAGGTGGGTGTCCCGGCCCCGCTCGTCGCGGGCCTCCATCGCCGTCAGGTACGCGTCGAAGGGCGCCTTCGCGTCCACCACCACCGAGCGACCGCCGTGCAGCCGGACCACCAGGTCGGGGCGTACCCCCTGGTGGTCCGTCGCGGCGGTGACCTGCTCGTCGAAGTCGCAGTGCTCCAGCAGGCCGGCGGCCTCGACGATGCGGCGCAGCTGGTGCTCGCCCCAGCGCCCCCGCACCTGGGGCGCGCGCAGCGCCGCCACGAGCTGCTTGGTCTCGGTGCGCAGCTCGCCGGAGACCGCGCCCATCGCCCGGACCTGCTCGCGCAGCTCGGCGTACGCGTCGACGCGGGCGTGCTCCAGCTCGGCCACCCGGGACTCGTAGCGGCGCAGCGTCTCGTGCAGCGGCGCCACCGCCCGGGCCACCGCCTCCTGTGACTGCGCGGTCGCCTCGTAGCTGAGCGCGCGCATCGACTGCTCCAGCCGCCCCTCGCCCTCCCGGGTCGCGGCCAGGGTCGCCTCCAGCCGGGCGATCTGCGTCGCCGACCGGGAGCGGGCCGCGAACCAGCCCAGCGCGCCGCCCGCGCCGAGGCAGAGCACCACCACGGCCAGCGTCGAGAAGCTCATCACCAGAGCTTGCCAAACGCGTACGACGGGCGCGCCCCGGGTACTTTTCAGGGTATGGAATTTCTGCTCGCGGTCATCCTCGTGGCGCTGCTCGTCGGCGGTCTCGTCTGGTGGCGTCGGGAGAGCGCGGCCCGCGAGGCGCGCAGCCTGGCCGACGTGCGCGCCGACGCCCAGCGCTGGTACGAGCGCCTCGGTGGCCAGGTGATGAACCTGCACGGCGACTCCCCGGCCGTGCGGCAGGCCCTCGTCGACGCCGGTGAGCGGTACAACGCGGCGGGCAGCCAGCTTGAGCAGGCCCGCACCGTCCACCAGTACCGGCTGGCCCGGGAGACCGCCCTGGAGGGGCTGGCGTACGCCCGCGCGGCCCGCGTCGCGCTGGGCATCGACCCCGGCCCGGAGCTGCCGCCGCTGGCCTCCGCGCAGGGCACCGGCCAGCTCACCCGGGAACGCGAGGTCAACGTGCAGGGGCAGACGTTCCGGGCCGGCCCGCAGCCCGGCCAGGGCACGCCCTACTACTACCCCGGTGGCCGCTACCAGGGCCGCCCCGTGCCGGCCGGCTGGTACTCGACCCCGTGGTGGAAGACGGCGCTCGGCGCGGGCGCTGGCGTGCTCGGCGGCATGCTGATCGCCGACGCGCTGTTCTCCCCGGCGTTCGCCGACCCCGGCTACGAGGCCGGCTACCAGGAGGGCTTCGGTGACGGCGCGGACTTCGGGGGCGACTTCGGTGGCGGCGACTACGCCACCGCGGGCGACTTCGGCGGCGGCGACTACGGCACCGCCGGCGACTTCTCGGGCGGCGGTGACTTCGGCGGCGGCGATTTCGGTGGCGGTGACTTCGGCGGCGGCGACTTCTGACGCCGCTCCCGACTGCCCGCTCCCGACTGCCCGCTCCCGACTGCTCGCTCCCGAGGGCCCGGCCCCGCCTGCCGGGCGGGCGAGCGGGCGGGCGGGCGGGCGTTAAAAGGGGCCCCCTGCTATGCAGAATGCGTTAACAGGGGGCCCCTCCTTGCAGCTCAGCCGGTGTTGCGCATGCCGGCGGCGATGCCGTTGACCGTGGTGAGCAGCGCCCGCTCCAGCGCCGTCCCGTCGCTCGGGGCCCGCCGCCCACCCGGCGCCGTGGCCACCGCGCGGCCCGCCGCGCCGGAGTCGCGGTACTGCCGCAGCAGCGCCACCTGGAGGTGGTGCAGCGGCTCCAGGTAGGTGTCGCGCACCGCCAGGGTGCGCTGGAGCACCGGCGAGTTCTCCAGCAGGGCCGGCGAGGCGGTGACCGCCAGCACCTCCCGCTTGGTCAGCTCGTACTCCTGCTCGATCTTTTCGAAGATCGGGTGCAGCTTCTTCGGCACGAGGGTCTCCACGTACCGGCGGGCGATGCTGAGGTCGGTCTTGGTCAGCATCATCTCGACGTTCGACAGGAACGTGCGGAAGAAGTGCCAGTTGCGGTGCATCTCGGCCAGCACGTCCCCCAGCCCGGCCTCGCGCGCCGCCGCCAGCCCCGAGCCGACCCCGAACCAGCCGGGGACGATCTGCCGGGTCTGCGTCCAGCCGAACACCCACGGGATGGCCCGCAGGCCGGACAGGCCGGCCCCGGTGTTGGGCCGCTTCGCCGGGCGGGAGCCGATGTTCAGCGCGCCGAGCAGCTCGGTGGGGGTGGACGCCCAGAAGTACGCCGGCAGGTCCGGGTCCTCCACCAGCGACCGGTACGACCGGAACGCCGCGTCGGAGATCACGTCCATCGACGCGTCCCAGCGCTCCAGCTGTTCGGCCGGCTGCCGGGGCGCGGTGTGCAGCAGGGTCGCCTGGAGCACGGCGGCCATGGTCAGCTCCAGGTTCTCCCGGGCCAGCGCCGGCAGCGTGTACTTGTCGGAGATGACCTCGCCCTGCTCGGTGACCTTGATCGCGCCGTCGAGGGTGCCGTACGGCTGGGCCAGGATCGCCTCGTGGGTGGGGCCGCCGCCGCGCCCGACGGTGCCGCCCCGGCCGTGGAACAGCCGCAGGTGCACGCCGTGCCGGGCGGCCACGTCCCGCAGCGCCCGCTGGGCCCGGTGGATCGACCACTGGCTGGTGGTGATGCCCGCCTCCTTGTTGGAGTCGGAGTAGCCCAGCATCACCTCCTGCACGTCGCCCCGGGCCGCCACCAGCGACCGGTAGGCCGGCAGCGACAGCAGCTCGTCGAGCAACTCGCCGCCGGCGTTCAGCTCGGCGGGGGTCTCCAGCAGCGGCACGAAGCCGATCCGGGCCCGGCCGCTGTGCACGTCGACCAGCCCGGCCTCGCGGGCCAGCACCACCGCCGCGAGCACGTCGTCGACGCCGAGGGTCATTGAGATGATGTACGACTCGATGACCTCGGAGCCGAACCGGTCCTGCGCCTCGCGGATGGTGGAGAAAACGTCGAACGTCTTGCGCGCGCTCTCGGTCAGCGGCGTGTCCAGCGTCGACAGCGGCCGGCGGCCGGTCAGCTCGTCGGCGAGCAGCTTGGTGCGCTCCAGGCGGGTCAGCGACGGGTAGTCGGACACCTCGCCGACGGCCGCGTAGAGCTGGGTGAGCACCTCGTGGTGCTTCTCGGCGTGCTCCCGCACGTCCATCGTCGCCAGGTGCAGGCCGAACGCCGACACCGTACGGATGGTGGAGGCGAGCCGGCCCACGGCGGTGAGCTGGCCGGCGTTGCGGGCCAGCGAGGCGCGCAGCAGCTCCAGGTCGGCGATCAGCTCCGCCGCGCCCTGGTAGTCGCGCCCCGGCACGTGCGGGGTGCCGCGGCGCAGCCGCTCCCGGGTGTTGGCCAGCTTCGCCTTCACGCACCGGGCCTTGAGCCGGTAGGGCTCCTCGGCGTTGACCCGGCGGAACCGGGGGGCCACCTCGGGCAGCGCGTCCAGGTCGGCGGCGAGGCTGGCCGACAGGTCCAGCGACACCCCGCGCAGCCGGCGGGACACGGACACCTCGTTGATCAGGTGCTCCATCGCCGCCTCGGTGGCCGCGATGCCGTGCTCGTGCTGGATGCGCAGCACCTCGCCGGTGACCTGCGGGGTGACGAACGGGTTGCCGTCCCGGTCGCCGCCGATCCAGGTGCCGAACGTCAGCGGGCGGGCCGTCGGGGACGTCTCCACGCCGAGGGTGCGCAGCGTGTCGGCGAAGTCGTCGAGCACCTGCGGGGCGGCCTCGGCGTACAGGTCGCGCAGGTAGTAGATGGCGTTGCGGGCCTCGTCGGTCGGGTCCGGCCGGTCGAGCCGCAGCTCGTCGGTCTGCCACATCAGGTCCAGCAGCTCGGCCAGGCGGCGGTTGGCCGGCCCCTCGTCGCTGGCCCCGTAGAGGATCGCGTTGGCGGTCTCGGCGTCCAGCTCGTCGGCGACGGCGCGCAGCTTCGACAGGATCGACCGGCGGGCCGCCTCGGTCGGGTGGGCGGTGAAGACCGGCCGTACGGCGAGCCGCCGGGCCGCCGCCGCGATCTCCTCGGCGGCCACCCCCCGCTCGGCGATCATCTTGGCCGCCTGGTCCAGCCAGCCGCCCTGGATCGCCCGGCGGCGGCGCAGGTCGCGGGCCCGGTGCACCTGCTCGGTGATGTTGGCCAGGTGGAAGTAGGTGGAGAAGGCACGGGCGAGCTTCGTGCCGGTGGTCACATCCAGCCCGCCGAGGCGCTGCGCGGCGGCCGGCGCGTCGGAGCGGACCTGCGCCCGGATCTCCTCGACCAGGTCGAGCAGCGGGCGGCCCTCCTGCCGGGCGAGGGTCTGCCCGAGCAGCGTGCCGAGGCGGCGGATGTCGGCCCGCAGTGCGGCGTCCGGGCCGTCGTGGTCGTGCTGGTCGGTCACGGGTGCGCTCCTTACGCCGGGGACGAAGGACAGCGCTGTCCGACTCCCTGGATCGTATCCGCGCCGCCCCCTTCGGAAGGAAGGGCCCCTTGTTATCGCATTCTGTTGTACAGGGGGCCCCTGCAAACACCCCTCACCCGGCGGGGCGCGCATCGCCGCTGGTGGGAGGCGTGTCGGCCGCGTGACGGGCGGCGGCGCGCCGGCCCCGGACCAGGGTGGCCGTGAGCAATCCCACGACGCCGAGCACCACCCACACGGCGAGCCCGGCCAGCGGCCAGCCCATCGACCGGCGGTCGAAGTACACCGCCGACTTGATCAGGTCGGTGGTGAGCCCGGGCACGTTCCACCGGTGCATCCCGCGCAGCCAGGTGGGCAGGAACTCCGGCGCGTAGATGCCGCCGGAGCCCGGGTTGCCGAGCACCACGAGCAGCAGGATGACGAGCCCGGTGCCGAGCAGCCCGAGCCAGCCCTGCACGGCGGCGGCGATCATGGCGGCGGCGAAGACGGCCAGCGCGCCGACCGCCGCCACGGCCGGCACGTCGTGGTGCCAGACGTCCAAGCCCGGGCCGACGACGAGCGCGCCCGCCACGCCGAGCACCACCGCGTACGCCGCGAGCGCGGCGATCCGCAGCCCGGCGCGGGCGAGGCTGCGGGGTGCGGTGCCGGTGCGCAGGCCCAGCGCGGTGGCCGCGAGGTAGCCGCCGAGGACGTACCCGACCGCGAGGTAGAACGGGACGAGGCCGCGGGGGTCGCTCTGCTGCACCGGCACCTCGTCGGTGGCCGTCAGCGGCAGGTTCCCCCGCCGGGCGGCCTCGGCGAACACCTGGTCGACGACCTCGGTGGCGGCCGGCGCGCCGGCGCTGGCGGTGGTGAGGCGCAGCCCGCCCTCGGGCGTGGAGGTGAGCACGCCGTACACCTCGCGGCCGGTGAGCCCGTCGGTTGCGGCGGCCGGGTCGTCGTACTCGATGGGTGCGATCTTGTCGGTCTCGCGGCGCACGGCGGCCATGACCGCCTGGGCGCGCTGGTCGCCGAGGACCACCCCGACCGGCAGGTCGCGCGGGGTCGGGTGGTGCAGCGCGCCCACGTAGGCGGCGATGAACCCCGTGGCCAGGGCCAGGGTGCCGAGCAGCAGCGCGGCGGTGCGGGGCAGCCACGCGCGCACCGGGATGTCCGGCTCCTCGGTCACACGGCCAGCCTAGGGGCAATATGCGCGGATTGCGGTGGTTCGCCGCCTCAGCCGTCGCGGGGGCGAAAAGCGGTGGTGGCGGCCGGTAGCGTCCGATCATGGAGTCGCTGCGCTACCCGCCGAAGCCCCGGCCCGGCGACCGGGTCGCGGTCGTGTCACCCTCCGCCGGGCTGCCGGCGATCTTCCCCCACGTGTACGAACTGGGCCTGCGCCGGCTGCGCGAGGAGTTCGGCCTGGAACCGGTCGAGTACCCGACCACCCGCCTCCCGGACGCGGACCCGCGCGACCGCGCACGGGACGTCACCGCCGCCTTCGCCGACCCGACGGTCACCGCCGTGCTCGCCACGGTCGGCGGGGACGACCTGATCACGGTCACCCCGCACCTGGACGACGCCGTGCTGCGGGCCAACCCGAAGCCCTACTTCGGCTACTCGGACAACACCAACCTGCTCAACCACCTCTACCGGCTCGGGATCGTCGCGTACCACGGCGGGTCCGTGCTGGTGCACCTCGGCCGCCCCGGCGCGCTGCACCCGGTGACCGCCGACTCGCTGCGCGCCGCCCTGTTCACCTCCGACTGGTACGACCTCGCGCCGGCCCCCGAGTGGGGCGACCAGCCGAACGACTGGCGCGACCCGGCCACCCTCGCCGCCGAGCCGCCCATGCTTCCCGGCGGCGGATGGCACTGGCAGGGGCCGGCGCGGGTGGTGCGGGGCCGGACCTGGGGCGGCAACCTGGAGATCCTGCACTGGCTGCTGGCCGCCGACCGGGTCGGCGGGGTCGCCGACCACGCGGGCGAGGTGCTGATCGTCGAGACCTCGGAGGAGTTGCCGTCGGCCACCGAGGTGTACCGGATGCTGCGCAACCTGGGGGAGCGGGGGCTGCTCGCCGGCTTCCCGGCGGTGCTCGTCGGCCGGGCCAAGGCGTGGGACTTCGCCCGCCCGCACACGCCTGAGCAGCGCCGGGCGTACGCCGACGCGCAGCGGGCGGCGGTGACCCGGGCGCTCGCGGAGTACGCCCCGGACGCGGTGGCCGTCTTCGACGTCGACCTCGGCCACACCGACCCGCAGCAGATCGTCCCGTACGGGGGCGAGGTCGTTGTCGACGCCGTCGGGCGGCGGATCAGCGTGCGCTACTGACCGTCCGCTGGCGGGCGGCAGGGCGCGGGGTTGGGCGGACCTTGGACAGTTCCGGTTCTCACGGAGCAGCAAGTGTCCAAGGTCTCCCGTTGTCGACGCGGTGCTGCCCGGCGGCGACGGCGGGGTGGCGGCGGGGGTGGGAGAGGCGGGGTGGGTCCTCCGGTGGGGGCGACAGCTCCACGACCCCACCGGAGGACACCACGGTCAGACCGTGTCGTCGTCGAGCACCGTCAGCCAGGCGAAGCCGTCACCGATCACCGCGCCGACCGGCGCCGAGATGGTGATCTTGTAGCGCAGCGAGGCGGTGTTGGCGACCGTGTTGCCGGCCAGCGGAACCTCGATCGTCGCGCTGGTCGCGCCCTTCGGGATGGTGACCGGGAACGCCTGCGCCGGCACCTGCCCGGCCGACGCCGAGCCGCTCGCCGCCGTCTGCACCTGGACCGTCGCCGCCTGCTTGAGCTTGCCGTTCAGCGTCAGCCGCATGGTCGCGACGCCCGGCCCGTCGCCCTCCGCCGCCGTGGCGTCGGCGAGGTCGACCGCCACCGCCGACGTGGCGACGCCGCCGCCGACCCCGGGGCTGTCCAGCGCGAGGTCCGACAGGTAGACCCCGCCGGTCGCGGTCGCCGGCCGCACCGAGACGGTACGGACGCTGTGCAGGTCCACCCCCGTCAGCGTGGCCAGCGGCAGCCGGACGGTACGCAGCCAGGTCTTGCCGAGCCGGCTGATCCCGTTCGTGGTGTTGGCCGACGACGGGAACGGGGTGAGCGCCGGGCTGACGTCGCCGACCCGTACCGTCGCGGTCGCGCCCCTGCGGTCGACAACGGTGACGTCGAGGTCGACGTCGCCGGCCGCGGTCTCGTCGCGTGCCGCCCGGAAGGTGAGCGCGTCGTACTTGGTCACGTTCCCCTCGCCCGGCCCGAGGTCCACCCGCACCTCGGGCGAGACCGAGGCGGCGCTCCACTGTAGGCGCAGCACCGGGCTGATCGGCACCGACGGGGCGAAGGTGGCCGGGGTCCAGTGCGGCACCTTCGACGTGGCCGTGGTCGCCGAGCACGGGGTGTCGCCGGGGCGGACCCGGGCGGCCAGGCTGTAGCAGTACGCGCCGAGGTCGAAGCCGGTGACCGAGACGCCGTCGGCCGGGCCCTCCAGCGGGGCGAGGTCGAGCCGGCGCGAGCCCGGCTGCTGGGCCTGCGCGTACACGACGGCGCGACCGGCCGACGGCACCGTGCCGTTGGTCCCGTCGAACAGGGGCAGGAACGCCGTCTCGCCGCCCTGGGCCAGCCGGAAGAACCCGGCCATGTACGCGGTGCCGACCGCGCGCTGCTCGGCGGCGGTCAGCCGGGACGGGCTGGCGCTGCCGCACACCTCGTCGGTGGCCGGCGACCAGTCGTCGTTCGACGGGGCGATCGAGACGCCCGGGGTCCACTCGGTGTTGAAGAAGTTGTGGTTCGCGCCCATGATCATCAGCGAGGAGCGGAGCACGTTGTCCGGCACCGAGTAGCGGGTGTCGTCGTAGAAGTGCTGGCCCTGCTGGTTGGAGACGTCGCCGTCGCAGTACGGCAGCAGCACCGTCATCGGCACCTCGGGCAGCGTCGGCCGGCCGAAGTCGACCGGGGCCAGCGGCAGGACCGCGCGGATGCCGTACGGGTGCTTGTTCCCGCTGTTGAGCAGGGCGGCCTCGACCACGCCCTCGCCGCCCCGGGAGTGCCCCATCAGGCCGACGTTGGACAGGTCCAGCCGGCCGGCGAGGGGATGCCCGGCCGTGGTGTTCCACTTCTTCAGCAGGTCCAGGTGGTTCATGACCAGTTGGCCCCGGGCCAGGGCCCCGTTGTCGTCGGTGAAGCTGGCGTCCTTGGCGTTGATGCCGTTGGCGCTGACCGACACCACGACGTAGCCGTGGGTGGCCAGGGCCTCGGCGGTCTCCGTGTAGCCGAGGTAGCTGTCGATCGGGACGAACCCGGCCGCGCACGGCCAGTTGGTGTTGTTGGTCGACCGGGTCGTGGGGTTGTAGCAGGCCGAGTGGCGGCCGTGCAGGAAGATCACCACGGGCCGGGCGCCCTTGGCGGCGGCCGGGGCGTAGACCGCGGAGCGGAGCTCGACGGGCAGGTCGCTGAGGCCGGAGAGCGTGGTGGCCGTGTCGCCGAGGTCGTAGTCGAGCCGCTGCACCCCGTACGGGCCGGGCTGCGAGGGGTCGGTGTAGAGCTGCTTGCGCCGCAGGCCCTTCGGGGTGACCGGCGCGGCGGCCGACTTCGGTGGGGTGGCCGCCGCGCCCGGCACCTGGCCGTTCCAGGCGACGTCGACGCGGTCGGCCCCGGTGACGCTGGTGTCGCTGGTCTCCACGCTGAGACTCAGCCCATCGGGGGACTCCTTCGCCGGCCCGACGACGCGGCCGTCGACGGCGATCTCCGGCGCGGCGTCACGGACCGGCAGCGGCTCGGCGAGCCGCAGGGTCACCCGCGCGCCACCGTCGGGAAGCGTCTCGACGGTGAATTCTTCTGCGTTCATCGATTGGCCGGTGGGTTCGGCGGCGGAGGCGGAGACGGGGGCGAGGCCGGCGGCGACGGTGCAGCCGGTCAGCGCGGCGACCGACAGCGCGGCCGTCAGTCGGGCTCGACCCCGAAAGGGTGCGGTACGGAGCATGCGTGACTCTCCTTCGTGCGCCGAGGGCTTCGGCGCACGCGGAAGTTACGAAGAACGTGTTCCAGCAGGTCACCGGCATGAAAGCGGGCAGGTTACGAGCTGGCACGAAACGGTTTCCGAACATCGCGTCGGTCATGGAAAACGAGAATGTCCGGCTGTTCGGACTTGGGGTCGATCTTGGCAGATTCCGCCCCCGGAGAGGCCCGTTCGGCACCGGGATCTCCCGGTTCGTGCCCGATGCGGCGGGGCCGGTCGACGGCCCTTCGCGTCGAGGACGGCGGTCGGCGGCCCTTCGCGCCGGGGACGGCGGTCGGCGGCCTTCGCGCCGGGGACAACGGTCGGCGGCACTACGCGCCGAGGGTGGCGGTCGGCGGCCCTACGCGCCGAGGACGGCGAAGGCGCGGACCGGGAAGGTGCCCATGCCCGCGACCATCGGCGGGGCGGCGGTGAACCGGAAACCGGTCGGGGGCAGCGCGTCCAGGCCGGTCAGGTGCTCCACGATCGGGATGCCGGCCGCCAGCAGGCCGCTGTGCGCCGGGCGCTCGCCCCGGGCGGCGGGGCTCATGTCGTCGATGTTGATCGAGTCGATGCCGACGAGGGCCGCCCCGGCCTCGACCAGCCAGGCCGCGCCGTCCCCGGTCAGGTACGGCGCGTCCGGGGCGGCGTACCGGTCGGTGCCGAAGTGCGTGGACCAGCCGGTGTGCAGCAGCACCGCCCGCCCCGTCACCTCGTGCCCGGCGAGCAGCGGGCGATCCACCGCGCGGGTGCCGGCGGGCACCCGGACCACGAGCCCCGGCAGGTCGGCGAGGCGGTCCAGCCCCACGCCGGTGAGATCGGCCCCGTCGGCCCACCGGTGCGCGGGCGTGTCCAGGTACGTGCCGGTGTTGGCGATCATCTCGATCCGCCCGACCTGGAACTCCGTGCCCGGTGCGTAGTTCGCCCGGGACGCCTCCCGGGTCAGCCACTCGGTGACCCGGGGCGTCGGCCAGCCGGGCAGCGTGGTCATGCCGTCGCTGATCACGTGGCTCAACTCGACCAGCCGCCGTTGCGTCACGCACCGACTCGACCACGTGCCCGGGCCGCCGGTCAAGCGGAGATAGGCTGGGGTGCTGTCGACCCCCCGTCCCCGCCGGGCGCGGGGGCTCCGTCGTGTGCCGTGACCGTGCCACTGGGAAGTGATCAGATGCTCACCGGACTCTTCGCCGCCGCCCTGGCCGACCCCGGGCTGGCCCGGGCGCGTGACCTGGCCCGCTCCGGTGCCGCGCAGGTCGACGGGCTGGACCTGACCGCCCCGGCGGCGCTGCGCCCGTTCGCCGTCGCCGCCGTCGCCGCCGACCCGGGAGCCGCCGACCCCGGAGCCGCCGACGAGGCCGCCGGGGGCGCGGGGCGGCCGGTGCTGGCGGTGACCGCCACCAGCCGGGAGGCCGACGACCTGGCCGCGGCGCTGGGCAGCCTGCTCCCGGCGGAGCAGGTCGCCGTCTTCCCGTCCTGGGAGACGCTGCCGCACGAGCGGCTCTCGCCCCGCTCCGACACCGTCGGCCGGCGGCTGGCCGTGCTGCGCCGGCTCGCCCACCCCGACGCCGCCGACGCGCACGGGCGCACCGGGCCGCTGCGGGTGGTCGTCGCGCCGGTGCGGTCGCTGCTCCAACCGCAGCTCAAGGGCCTCGGCGACCTGGAGCCGGTGCGGCTGGCCGCCGGCGACGAGGCCGACCTGGAAGAGGTCGCGCGCCGGCTCACCGACATGGCGTACGCCCGGGTCGACCTGGTCACCAAGCGCGGCGAGTTCGCCGTGCGCGGCGGCATCCTGGACGTCTTCCCGCCCACCGACGAGCACCCGTCCCGGGTCGAGTTCTGGGGCGACGAGGTGGAGGAGATCCGCACCTTCGCCGTGGCCGACCAGCGCACCATCGAGGCCGCCGGGCTGCTGTGGGCCCCGCCCTGCCGGGAGCTGCTGCTCACCCCGGCCGTGCGGCGGCGGGCCGCCGCCCTGGCGGCCGAGCACCCCGAGCTGGCCGAGATCCTCGACAAGCTGGCCGAGGGCATCCCCGTGGAGGGGATGGAGTCGCTGACCCCGGCGCTGCTCGGCGGCGAGAGCCTGGAGCTGCTGCTCGACTGCATGCCGGCCGGCACCCACGTGCTGCTCTGCGACCCGGAGCGCATCCGCACCCGGGCGCACGACCTGGTGCGTACCTCCGAGGAGTTCCTCCAGGCGAGCTGGGCCGCGGCGGCCGTCGGGGGCCAGGCCCCGGTCGACCTCGGGGCCGCCGCCTTCCGGACCCTGGCCGACGTACGCGCGCACGCCCGCGCCCTGCGCCGGCCCTGGTGGACCCTCGCCCCGTTCGGGCTGGCCGAGGCCGCCGCAACGGCTCCGGCCCGGCAACCGTGGGAGGACGATCCGGCCGAGGTCGACGTCACGCCCGACGACGCGATCGCGGTGACCCTGGCCGCCCAGCCCGCCCCGCTCTACCACGGCGAGACCGCCCGGGTGGCCGAGGACCTCAAGCGCTGGGCCGGCGAGGGCTGGGTGACCGCGCTGGTCTTCGAGGGGCACGGCCCCGCCCAGCGGGCCGTCGAGGTGATCCGCGACGCCGGCCTCGGCGCCCGGTTCGTCGAGGAGGTGCCGGCCGCGCCCGCCCCCGGCGAGGTGCTGGTCACCTGCGGCGGCCTCACCGGCGGCTTCGTCGCCGAGGCGGCGAGGTTCGTGCTGCTCACCGGCAACGACGTCACCGGCGGCCGGGGCACCTCGACGCGGGACATGCGCAGGATGCCCAGCCGGCGGCGCAACACCATCGACCCGCTGGAGCTGAAGGCCGGCGACCACGTGGTGCACGAGCAGCACGGCATCGGCCGGTACGTCGAGCTGGTGCAGCGCACCGTCAACGGCGCGAGCCGGGAATACCTGGTCATCGAGTACGCCCCGAGCAAGCGCGGCCAGCCCGGCGACCGGCTGTTCGTCCCCACCGACCAGCTCGACCAGCTCTCCCGGTACGTCGGCGGCGAGCAGCCCACCCTGCACAAGATGGGCGGCGCGGACTGGCAGAAGTCCAAGGCGCGGGCCCGCAAGGCGGTGCGGGAGATCGCCGCCCAGCTCATCCAGCTCTACGCCGCCCGCAAGGCGTCCAAGGGGCACGCGTTCGCCCCGGACTCCCCGTGGCAGCGGGAGCTGGAGGACGCCTTCCCCTGGCAGGAGACCCCGGACCAGCTGGCCGCCATCGAGGAGGTCAAGCGGGACATGGAGCAGACCGTCCCGATGGACCGGCTGATCTGCGGCGACGTCGGGTACGGCAAGACCGAGATCGCGGTGCGGGCGGCGTTCAAGGCGGTGCAGGACGGCAAGCAGGTGGCGGTGCTCGTGCCCACCACCCTGCTCGTGCAGCAGCACTACAACACGTTCGCCGAGCGGATGAGCCAGTTCCCCGTGCAGATCCGGCAGCTCTCCCGCTTCCAGACCCCGAAGGAGTCCGAGCGGACGCTGGAGATGGTCGCCGACGGCACCGTCGACATCGTCATCGGCACCCACCGGCTGCTCCAGACGGCGACCCGGTTCAAGGCCCTCGGCCTGGTCATCGTCGATGAGGAGCAGCGCTTCGGCGTCGAGCACAAGGAACACCTGAAGACGCTGCGTGCCTCGGTGGACGTGCTGAGCATGTCGGCCACCCCGATCCCGCGCACGCTGGAGATGGCGATCACCGGCATCCGGGAGATGTCGACGATCGCCACCCCGCCGGAGGAGCGGCACCCGGTGCTCACCTTCGTCGGCGCGCACGACGAGCGGCAGGTGGCCGCGTCCATCCACCGCGAGCTGCTCCGCGACGGGCAGGTGTTCTACCTGCACAACCGGGTCGAGTCGATCGAGAAGGCGGCGCGCAGGATCCGGGAGCTGGTGCCGGAGGCCCGGGTCGCGGTGGCGCACGGCCAGATGGGCGAGGAGGCCCTGGAAAAGGTCATGGTCGGCTTCTGGGAGAAGGAGTTCGACGTCCTGGTCTGCACCACGATCGTGGAGTCGGGCATCGACATCCCCAACGCCAACACCCTGATCGTGGAGCGGGCCGATCTGCTCGGCCTGGCCCAGCTGCACCAGATTCGGGGCCGGGTGGGCCGGGGCCGCGAGCGGGCGTACGCGTACTTCCTCTATCCGCCGGAGAAGCCGCTCACCGAGCACGCCCACGAGCGGCTGGCCACCATCGCCCAGCACACCGAGCTGGGCGCGGGCATGTACGTGGCGATGAAGGACCTGGAGATCCGGGGCGCGGGCAACCTGCTCGGCGGCGAGCAGTCCGGCCACATCGAGGGCGTCGGCTTCGACCTGTACGTCCGGATGGTCGGCGAGGCGGTGCAGGCGTTCAAGGGCGAGCGCCCCGAGGAGGAGACCGACGTCAAGATCGACCTCCCGGTGGACGCGCACCTGCCGCACGACTACGTCGGCGTGGAGCGGCTGCGCCTGGAGATGTACCGCAAGCTCGCCGAGGCCCGCGACGCCGACCGGCTGCGCGAGGTCGTCGCCGAGATGACCGACCGCTACGGCGAGCCGCCCGCCCCGGTGCAGAACCTGGTGGCGGTGGCGCGGTTCCGGCTGCTGGCCCGCCGCTACGGCCTCACCGACGTGAGCATGCAGGGCAAGCACCTGCGGTTCGGCCCGCTGCCGCTGCCCGACTCCAAGCAGCTCCGGCTCAAGCGCTACCACCCCGACTCGGCCTACAAGTCGGCGCTCGACCAGGTCAGCGTGCCCCGGCCGAGCACCCGCCGGGTCGGCGGCGAGCCGCTGCGCGACCAGGCGCTGCTGGACTGGTGCGCCCAGCTCCTGAAGGACGTGCTGGGCGACCCGGCCCCGGCGGCCCAGCCGGCCGGGGCGGGCGCCCGGTGAGCGGTGGCGTGGGCAGGAGCGGGCGGCGGGGCCGGGGCGGCACCGCGTGGTGGGCGGCGTCACGGCCGGTGGGGGCGCATGAGAGAGTGACGGTCATGCGTGCTCGCCGTCTCCTCGCCGCCGCCACCGTCGCGGCCCTCGGTGTCCTCTCCCTCGCCGCGTGCGGGAAGGCCGCGCCGGACGTCGCCGCGTACGTCGGCGACGCGAAATACTCCGTCGACCGGGTGGACGACATCTACGACGAAGCCCAGGCCAAGTACGCCGACGCGATCCGGGCGCAGGCCGGGCAGGGCGGGGCCACCCCGTCGCCGGAGCAGCTGCGCTCCACGGTCACCCGGCAGGACGTGCTCAACCTGCTGGTCAGCATCGAGCTGGGCAAGCGGGTGGTGGCCGAGAAGCGCGTCACGGTGGCCGACGAGGTCAAGCCGGAGCAGCTGGAGCAGCAGCTCCAGATGCCGGCCTCCACCGAGTACGTCCAGCTCTGGGGCGAGTGGGTGGACATCTCCGGCGCGCTCGGCGCGCAGCTGCCCACGGCCGAGGTGAGCGACGAGGCGGTCATGGCGGTCTACCACGCCATCGCCAAGACCGGGGCGATCCAGCCCGGGCTGACCGTGGCGCAGGTGCGGCAGGCGTTCGGGGAGAGCGGCGGCCCCGGCAGCCAGGGCGGCTTCGTGCGGGCCGCCACCGCGCTCAGCAACGCCCTCCAGCAGGAGGCCGAGAAGGCCGGCGCGTCGATCAACCCGCGGTTCCGGCCGGTCGGCGTGCCGTCGGTGGTCAGCACCGGCCAGTCGCTGGTCTTCTACTCGCTGCCGTACATCGACCAGAACGGCCCGGTGACCGACATCTCCACCCCGCAGGCCCCGGCGGCGGAGCCGAGCGCACCGGCCGCGCCCGGGGCATGACCGCCCGGGTCGTCCTGCTGGTCACCTCGCCCCGGCTCCCGGTCGGGCTGCTGACGGCGGCGGCCTGGGACGTCGTACGCGGCAACCCGGTGCTGGCCGGCGCGGAGAGCGAGCTGACGGCGGCCGTGCGCGCGGCGGGCGCGGAGGTGACCGTGCCCGACGGACCGCCGGTGCCGGCGCTGCTGCACGCGGCGGCGGCGCACGGCGCGGTCGTCTGGCTGGCCGGGCCCGCCGGCGACGAGGCGCTGGCCCGGGAGCTGGGCCTGCGGCTGGCCCGCGAGCCGGGCCTGGCCGAGCTGGAGCTGATGTACGGCTCGTGGGACCCGCCGGGCGCGCGGCTGCTCGACGCCGTCGAGGTGATGGACCGGCTGGCCTCGCCGGGCGGCGACCCGTGGAAGCGGGCGCAGACGCACCGCAGCCTCGCCGGCTACCTGATCGAGGAGTGCTACGAGGCGTACGACGCGATCGGCGCGGACGACACCGACGCGCTGCGCGAGGAGCTGGGTGACGTGCTGCTCCAGGTGCTGCTGCACGCGCGGATGGCCGAGGAGCTGCCCGACGGCGCGCGGTGGACCGTCGACGACGTGGCCGGCGGCCTGGTGGACAAGATGATCCGGCGCAACCCGCACGTCTTCGCCGACGACCGGGCCACGACGGTCGACGAGATCACCGCCAACTGGGAGCGGATCAAGCGGGCGGAGAAGGCCCGCGACTCCGTGCTCGACGGCATCGCGCCGAGCCTGCCCGCCCTCGCCCTGGCCGCCAAGATCCTCGACCGCGCCGGCCGGGCCGGCCTGACGGTCCCGCTGCCGGCCGCCGAAGCGCAGCCCGAGCCGTCGACAGACGCGCAGGTCGCCCCGTCGGCCGGCGCGCAAGTCGACCCGTCGGCCGGCGCGCAGGTCGCTCCGTCCACGAATGCGCGAGTCGCCCCGTCAGCCGGCGCGCAGGTCGACCCGGAGGACCGGCTCGGCACGGAGCTGCTGGCCGCGGTGGCGGCGGCCCGCGCCGCCGGCCTGGACCCGGAGGCGGCGCTGCGCCGCGCCGCCCTGGCCTACGCCGAGGCCGTCCGCGCCGCCGAGCGCACCGCCCCGCGCCCCTGACCCGCCGCCGCCGTTCCCACCGCCCGGCCCGCCCGGCCCGCTTCGCGGACCCGCCCGGCCTGCCCGCCCCGCGTGCCGAGATCTTGGCACGAAAGTGCCCCTGGAGGGGCCGTTCCGTACCAAGATCTCACCGGGGAGCGGGTGTCGGGGGCGGTCGGTAGGGTTCGGGCCATGGAAGCGTTCGTGCCGCTCGCCGAGCGGATTGTGGAGGCGTTGCTGGAGAGCCGGCCCGGGCTGGCCGGCTCCGCCGGGGACCACCGCTGCGACGACCGCCTGCCCGACCTCTCCGCCGAGGCGGTCGCCGCCGACCAGGCGATGCTGAGGGACGCGGCCGACGCGCTCTCCGAGATCGACCCCGACTCCCTCGACACGGACGAGGGCGTCGACCACGCGCTGCTCACCGCCCTGGTCGACCGGGAGCTGTTCGAGTCCGACGAGATCCGCAGCCACGAGTGGGACCCGCTGCGGCACAACCCGGGCCCGCTCCTGCACGCCCTGCTCGCCCGGCCGTTCGCCCCGGCCGACGTGCGGCTGACCAGCCTGGCCGGGCGGCTCGCCGCCGTACCGGACGCGCTGGCGACCGCGCGCGCGACGCTGCGGGACGTGCCCCGGGTGCACGCCGAGACGGCGGTGGGGCAGTTCACCGGCGCGGCGGCGCTGATCCGCGACGAGGTGCCCCGGCTGCTCGCCGAGGAGCCGGGGCTGCACGACCGGGTGGAGCCCGCCGCCACGGCCGCGATCGCCGCGCTGGAGGAGTTCGTGGCGTGGCTGCGCGTCGGGCTGGCCGCCGACGCCGGCCCGGGGCGGGACCCGAGGCTGGGCCGGCGGCGCTGGGAGGCCCGGCTGTGGCACACCCTCGACACCGAGCTGGGGGCCGCCGAGGTGCAGCGCCGGGCCTGGGCCAACCTCGACCGGGTCACCGCCGAGCTGCGCGAGGCGGCCGTCGAGCTGGTCGGCGGCCCGGCCGACGACGAGACCGTGCGCCGGGCGCTCGACCTGCTGGCCGCCGAGCACCCCGACGACGGCACGATCGTCGGCCTCGCCTCGGTCACCCTCGACGAGGCGACGGACTTCGTCCGGGCGCACGACCTGGTGACGCTGGTCGACGACCCGTGCGTGATCCAGGAGATGCCGGAGTTCGCCCGGGGCGTGGCGGTGGCCTACTGCGACTCGCCCGGCCCGCTGGAGATCGCGCCCGTGCCGACGTTCTACTGCATCGCGCCGACCCCGGCCGACTGGCCGGCGGCCCGGGTCGAGTCGTTCTACCGGGAATACAACGACCACATGATCCGCAACCTGACGGTGCACGAGGCGATGCCGGGGCACTTCCTCCAGCTCGCCCACGCCCGCCGGCACGTCGGCCCCACCCGGGTCCGGGCGCTCGCCAGGTCCGGCCCGTTCGTCGAGGGTTGGGCGGTCTACACCGAGGAGCTGATGGCCGGTCTCGGCTACGGCGGGCTGCCGGTGCGGTTGCAGCAGCTCAAGATGCAGCTTCGGATGACGATCAACGCACTGCTCGACCAGCTCGTGCACTGCGACGACCTGCCCGAGGCCGAGGCGATGGCGCTGATGACGGGCCGGGGCTTCCAGGAGGAGGGCGAGGCGGCCGGCAAGTGGCGACGGGCGCTGCTCACCTCGACGCAGCTCTCCACCTACTTCGTGGGCTACAGCGAGATCGCCGAGATCGCCGCCCTGCGCCCGGCCGGGGTGTCGGTGCGCGAGTGGCACGACGCGATGCTCGCCCACGACTGCCCACCCCCACGCCACCTCCGCACCCTGCTCGGCGGGGGGTGAGGCGGTCAGCCCGCCGGGCGGGCGGCGACGTGGTCGACCAGCCAGCGGGAGATCGAGTACGCCGGCGGCAGCTCCGCCGGCAGCCGGTCGAGCGGGAACCAGCGGGCCTCGGTCAGCTCCCGACCGTCGACGGCCGGCTCGGCGGTGGTGTCGGCGACGGCCGCGGTGAACCCGGCCAGCAGCACGCCGGGCCCGGACAGCGCCCACGGCTGGCTGCCGAAGTAGGTGAGCCGCCCGAGGGTCAGCCCCACCTCCTCGCCCACCTCCCGGCGCGCGGCGTCCTCCAGCGACTCGCCGGCCTCCACGAACCCGGCGACCAGCGCCCACAGCGCCGCCGGCCCGGACGCGTGCCGGACCAGCAGCAGCTCGTCGGGGCCGCCGGCCGGCCCGGGGCGGGTGATGGCGACCAGGACGGCGGCGGAGAGCCGGATCGGCACGTACAGGTCGCAGCCGGGGCAGCGGCGGGACTGCTCGCCCGGCACGTCGGCCAGCTCGGCCCGGCACGCCCCGCACCAGCGGTGGGTGCGTCGGAAGGTGAGCACGGCCAGCGCCCGGCCGGCCAGGTCGGCCAGCGGGGCGGGCAGCGCGGCGGCGAGCGACCGCCAACTGCGCCACCCGCCCTCCGGCGGCTGGTCGTCGGTGGCGTCCGCGCCCCAGGCGGGCACGCCGTCGAGCGTGCCGAGCGGCACCCAGCCGGTGTCGGCGCTCAGCTCGCCGACGCGGGGGAAGCGGCCGTCGGGGCCGGTGAGCAGCTTCCGCCCGGCGACCACGAGGGCGAGGTCACCGGGCTGCGGCGGGCCGCCGCGCTGCGCCCCCGCCACGAACGCGCCCGCGGGTTGCTCCGTCACGAGCTGGCGGTGCGGCGGTCCACGACGCCCGCGCCGGCCGGCAGCTCGAAGCTCGCCCCGTCGACCGTGTCGGTGTAGCGGTCGAGCGCCAGCTCCATCGGCGTGCCGTCCACCTCGCCGGTGAAGCTGCCGAGCACGCCCTCGGTGGTCATGCAGGCGGTGAAGTCGCCGGCCGAGCGCTCGACCTGCACGCAGGCGGCGTGGTGCCCGGCGAGGGTGGTGTCGGTCTCCTTGATCACGGCCTGCGGGTCGAGCGCGGCCTCGGTGAGCAGCCCGACCACCACCGGCGGGGTGACCAGGCCCCGCCGCTTCGCCTCGGCGAACAGCTCGACCGACGGCCGCGCGTTCGGCGGGGGCGGGGCGAGCAGCGTGCAGACGGCCTTCCCCGCGCCGGTCTCGCAGCGGACGGTGGCGTCGGCGGTGACGGTCAGCTTCCCGCCCGGCCAGGTGTACGCCGACCGGGCCGGGTCCTGCGCCTGGGCGATGGTGGCGGTCCGGCCGCCGGGGAGCTGGTATTCGGCCGAGTAGGTGAGTTCGAGCGCCCGGTCGAGCCGGGCGGCGAAGTCGTTGACCAGGTCCGACCGGCCGACCGCCTGACCGGCGTCGTCGAGGGCCTGACAGCCGGTGACCGAGAGTGACGCGATGACCGACAGAGCGAGCGCGCGGAACGTGGTCGAGGCGGCGGGCATGGCTACCAGCCTTGTCGATCGGGTCCACGTCGCGCAAACCCGTTGCCGGTTGAGGGCCGAGAATCCGGGAATGTCCGACCCGCACCGTCCCGCCGGAAGCGCCGGGCGACGCGGTGCGCCGCGCCGTCGCCCGATACGCTGCGTTCAACACCTGCCTCAGCCGCACCGTCGCGGCCCATACCGGACCGGAACCACACAAACGAGGAGCGACTCAGTGGCAACCATCGAGGGAATCGTCGCCCGGGAGATTCTCGACTCGCGGGGCAACCCCACGGTCGAGGTCGAGGTCGGGCTCGACGACGGCACGATCGCCCGCGCCGCGGTGCCGTCCGGCGCCTCCACCGGCGCGTTCGAGGCGGTCGAGCTGCGCGACGGTGACAAGGACCGCTACCTGGGCAAGGGTGTCGAGAAGGCTGTCGCCAACATCGAGGACAAGATCGTCGACCAGCTCATCGGCTACGAGGCCAGCGAGCAGCGGCTGATCGACCAAAAGATGATCGACATCGACGGCTCGGACAACAAGGGCGAGCTGGGCGCGAACGCCATCCTCGGCGTGTCCCTGGCCGTGGCCAAGGCCGCCGCCGGCAGCGCCGAGCTGAGCCTGTTCCGCTACCTGGGCGGCCCCAACGCGCACCTGCTCCCGGTGCCGATGATGAACATCCTCAACGGTGGGGCGCACGCCGACTCCAACGTCGACGTCCAGGAGTTCATGATCGCGCCGATCGGCGCGCCCACCTTCCGCGACGCGCTGCGCTCCGGCGCGGAGGTCTACCACGCGCTCAAGTCGGTGCTGAAGAAGAAGGGCCTCTCCACCGGCCTCGGCGACGAGGGCGGCTTCGCCCCCAACCTGCCCACCAACGCCGCCGCGCTGGACCTGATCGCCGAGGCGGTCGACAAGGCCGGCTACCGGCTCGGCACCGACATCGTCTTCGCCCTGGACGTGGCCGCCACCGAGTTCTTCGACAACGGCACCTACACGTTCGAGGGCGCGGCGAAGTCCGCCGAGGAGATGAGCAACTACTACACCAAGCTCGCGGGCGACTACCCGATCGTGTCCATCGAGGACCCGCTGGCCGAGGACGACTGGAGCGGCTGGGCCACCCTGACGGCGGCGATCGGCGACCGGGTGCAGATCGTCGGCGACGACCTGTTCGTCACCAACCCGCAGCGCATCGCCCGGGGCATCGCCGAGAAGGCCGCCAACGCCGTGCTGGTGAAGGTCAACCAGATCGGCTCGCTGACCGAGACCCTCGACGCGGTCGAGCTGGCCCACCGGGCCGGCTTCAGGTGCATGATGAGCCACCGCTCGGGCGAGACGGAGGACACCACCATCGCCGACCTGGCGGTGGCCACCGGCTGCGGCCAGATCAAGACCGGCGCCCCGGCCCGCTCGGACCGGGTGGCCAAGTACAACCAGCTCCTGCGCATCGAGGAGGAGCTGGCCGACGCGGCGCGGTACGCCGGTGCGGGCGCGTTCCCGCGTTACCGTTCGGCCTGAGACACCCAGTGGGCCTCGGGGGAGGGGTGTGACGATGCAGCAGCGCCGCACACCGGGTGGCCAGCGTCCCGTCCGCCGGCCGGGTCAGTCCGGCCGGCCGGGCGGGGCCCGCGCCCGGGCGTCGGTCCGCGACGGCGTCCGCGCGGAGGCACGCGCCGCCGGCCGGTCACCCGGCGCGGCACGCGCCACCGAGCCGGTACGGTCGGCGAACCGTCCCGCCGCCGCCCGGCGTACCGCCGCCGGTGGCACGGTCAAGCGGCTCTCCGCACCCCACCCCCGACGCTTCACCGGCCGGGCCACCGTGCTGTTCGCGGTGCTGATCGCGCTCGCCCTCGCGTACACCTATCCGGTCCGGGTCTACCTGGACCAGCAGGCGGACATCGAGCGGATGGAGGCGGCCCAGGCCGCCCAGCGGCAGCTCATCGCCGAGCGTGCCGCCGAGGCGGCCAAGTGGCGCGACGACGAGTACATCCGCATCCAGGCCCGGGAGCGGTTCTACATGGTCTACCCGGGCGAGGTCCCGGTGATCGTGCTCAACGACCCGGCGGGCGCGGCCCGGGACGCGGGCGGCGGCAAGCCCCCCGCCCGGCCGGAGACCCCCGACCCCTGGTACGACACCCTGTGGTCGAGCGTGCGGGCCGCGAACGCCGACCGCCCCGGCCAGTGAGCGCGCGACCCGCGACCCGCAGACTCCAGCGCACCGACGAAAGATGGGCACCGTGACTGTCGTAGCCCCGCCCGACCCGGCGGCGGACTCCGTACCCCCGCCGAAGCGGGAGCCGGCCACCGAGGCCGACCTGGCGGCGGTGGCCGCCCAGCTCGGCCGCACGCCGCGCGGCACCCGGGCGGTGGCCCACCGCTGCCCCTGCGGCCTGCCCGACGTGGTGGAGACGACGCCGCGCCTGGCCGACGGCACGCCCTTCCCGACGTTGTTCTACCTGACCTGCCCCCGGGCGACGGCCGCGTGCAGCCGGCTGGAGTCGGCCGGGCTGATGAAGGAGATGGCCGAGCGGCTGGCCGCCGACCCGGAGCTGGCCGCCCGCTACCGGGCGGCGCACGAGGACTACCTGGCCCGCCGGGAGGCCATCGGGCACGTGCCGGAAATCGACGGCGTGTCGGCCGGCGGCATGCCCGGCCGGGTCAAGTGCCTGCACGTCCACCTCGGCCACGCGCTCGGCGCGGGCCCGGGGGTCAACCCGTTCGGCGACGAGACCCTCGCGCTGGTGGAGAAGTGGTGGGCGGCCGGGCCGTGCGTGGACGTCCCGGCGGCGGGGTGAGATGACCACCGACACGATCCTCGTGCGCCGCGCCCGCACCTCCGACGTGCGGGGCATCCGGCGGCTGGTGGACACCTACACCGACGACCGGCGGCTGCTCAGCAAGGCCACCGTCACCCTCTACGAGGACGTGCAGGAGTTCCGGGTCGCGGCCGACGCCGACACCGTCGTCGGCTGCGGCGCGCTGCACGTGATGTGGGAGGACCTGGCCGAGATCCGCACGGTGGCCGTCGACCCGGCATACCGGGGGCGGCGGATCGGGCACCGCATCGTCGGCGAGCTGATCGACGCGGCCCGGGAGATCGGGGTGGCCCGCATCTTCGTGCTGACCTTCGAGACCCGGTTCTTCGGCTCGTTCGGCTTCCGCGAGATCGACGGCGCGCCGGTGCCGCAGCCCGTGTACGAGCAGCTCCTGCGCTCGTACGACGAGGGCGTCGCCGAGTTCCTGGACCTGGAACGGGTCAAGCCCAACACCCTCGGCAACACCCGCATGCTGCTGCGCCTCTGACTCTTTGTTGATCACGTCGGGTTGGCCGGCGGTCTTGATCACGTCGGGCACGCTGGCGGGATGGGGACCCTCCGCCGCGTCTGCGCGGTGCTGCTGACCGCCGCCGCCCTCCTCGGGGTCGTGCGCCTCGTGGCCCCGGCCACCGCCGGCCCGGACGGCGAGCCGCCCGGGGTGGCCCGGCAGCTCGCCTTCCTGCGCGCCGCCCTCGACGACGGCGCGGGCGAGGACGCCCAGGCGCTGTTCCCGGAGGGCTACTTCTTCGCCCACGCCCTGTACGGGCTGGCCCGCGTCGAGCTGGGCCTGCGGAAGCCGGCCGGGCGGCGGGCCGGCGAGCTGCGGGAGGCGCGCTGGGCGCTGGCCCGGCTGGAGTCGCCGGCCGGCACCGCGCCGTTCGACCCCGGCCTCACCCCCGCGTACGGGATCTTCTGGCAGGGCTGGACGAACTGGCTGCGCGGCGGCATTCTCGCCCTGCAACCGGCCGACCGGCGGGACCCGGCGGAGGCGGCCCGGTTCACCGAGGCGTCCGCCGCGATCGGGGCGGCGTTCGACGCGTCCGGCACGCCGTACCTGGCCGCGTACCCGGGGCAGGCGTGGCCCGTCGACTCGACCGTGGCGGTGGCCTCGCTGCGGCTGCACGACGCGCTGCTGCCCGCCGCCCTGCCGCCCGCCGCGCCGTCCACCGAGGTCCCGCCTGGCGCGCCGTCCACCGAGGTCCCGCCTGGCGCGCCGTCCACCGAGGTCCCGCCCGGCGCGCCGCCGCCGCGGTTCGCCGGCACCGTGGCCCGCTGGCTGGACGGCGTGCGGCAGCGCCTCGACCCGCGCACCGGCCTGCTGCCGCACCGCGTCGATGCGGCCACCGGGGCGCCGGCCGAGGTCGCCCGCGCCACCTCGCAGAGCGTCATCCAGCGGTTCCTGGTGGACGTCGACCCCGCGTTCGCCCGCGCGCAGTACCTCACCTTCCGGGACCGGTTCGTCGCGTCCCCGCTTGGGCTCGGCCCGGCCGTGCGGGAATACCCGGACGGCATGGCCGGGCCGGGCGACGTGGACTCCGGGCCGCTGCTGCTCGGGGTGAGCCTGTCGGCGACGGTGGTCACCCTCGGCGCGGCCCAGTCCCAGGGCGACGCCGCGCTGGCCGGCGCGCTGGCCAACTACGGCGACCTCGCCGGCCTGCCCGTCGACACCCCGGCCACCCGCCGGTACGCGTTCGGCGTCCTGCCGGTCGGCGACGCGTTCCTCGCCTGGTCGAAGACCGCCCGCCCGTGGGTGGCCGACCAGCCGGACCCGCCCCCGGCCACCGTGCGCTGGTGGTGGCGGCTGCCCCTGCTGGCGGCGTTGCTGCTGGTCGGCGCGCTCGGCTGGCTGCCCGAGCTGATCCGCCGTCCCCGACGCGGCTCCGCCCCGGTGCGGCCCGCCGAGCCCGCCGGCGCGGGCGACCCGCGTGGCCCCGTCGCCGCCGGTGGGGCGGGGCCGCTGCCGTAGGGTTGCTGCCGTGACGACGCGTGTGGCCGCCATCGACTGCGGGACGAACTCGATCCGACTGCTGGTCGCCGACCTGCCCGACCCGGCCGCCGGGCCGGACGCGCCGCTGGTCGACCTGAGCCGCCGGATGGAGATCGTCCGCCTCGGCCAGGGCGTCGACAAGACGGGCCGGCTCGCCCCCGAGGCGATCGAGCGGACCCGGGTGGCCCTCGCCTCGTACGCCGCCGAGATCGACACGCTCGGCGTCGACCGGGTGCGGATGTGCGCCACCTCGGCGTCCCGGGACGCCTCCAACGCCGGGGACTTCCGGGCGATGGTGGAGCGCACCCTCGGCGTCGCGCCCGAGGTGGTCACCGGCGACGAGGAGGCCCGGCTCTCCTTCACCGGCGCGGTGCGCGGCCTGCCCGCCGACGCCCTGGAGCCGTACCTGGTCATCGACATCGGCGGCGGGTCCACCGAGTTCGTGGTCGGCACCCGGGCCGGCGGCGTCGAGGCCGCGATCTCGATGGACGTCGGCTGCGTCCGGATGACCGAGCGGCACCTGCTCGGCGACCCGCCCGGCCTCGACCAGATCGCCGCCGCGCAGGCCGACATCACCGTCGCGGTGGACCGCGCGCTGGAGGCCGTGCCGGGCCGGCAGGCCGCCACGCTGGTCGGGCTCGCCGGGTCGGTCACCACCGTCGTGGCCATCGCCGAGGGCCTCACGGAGTACGAGCCGGAGCGCATCCACCACGCCCGGGTGTCGTACGGCGCGGTGGCGGAGGTGACCGCCGGCCTGCTGGCGAAGACCCGCGAGCAGCGGCTGGCGATCCCGGTGATGCACCCGGGCCGGGCCGACGTGATCGGCGCGGGCGCCCTGGTGCTCCGCACGATCATGGAGCGGGCCGGCATGTCGACGGTGGTGGCGAGCGAGCACGACATCCTCGACGGCATCGCCTGGTCCCTCGCCTGACCAACGTCCGCCCGGAGGCGCTGCTGGCTTCCGTCCGGGGTGCTGCTGGCTTCCGCCCGGAGGCGCCGCTGGCTTCCGCCCGGAGGTGCTGCTGGCGTGCTAGACCGTGACGACGATCTTCCTTCCGGCGTGACGCCCCTCTTCGAGGTGGCGGTGCGCCGCGACGACGTCGTCGAGGGCGAACGTCCTGTCGATGGCGGGGCGCAGCGCGCCGAGGCGTACGCCGGCGTTCAGGAAGGCCGCCATGCGCTTCACCACGACGGTGTCGAGGGTGTGCTCGAAGCTGCGGTAGCTGAAGATCGTGAGCGGCGTGTTTCTCGGGAAGGGCGTGGGCTGGGGACTGAGGAAGCCTGCGGCGACCAGTGTTCCGCCGGGGCGGGCCGCCTGCGCGAGGTCCTGCTGGCCGGGGCCCATGACAAGGTCGAGGACGATGTCGACGCCAGTTCCGCCGGTGTGGTGGCGCACGGCTTCGGCGATGTCCTGATGGTCGGTCGCGATGACCGCGGCGGCACCGGCGGCGAGCAGGTCGTCCCGCTTCGCAGCGTGCCGGGTGACAGCGATGGGCACGGCGCCGATCTGATTGGCGATCTGCACCGCCGCCCGGCCGACGCCGCCGGACGCGGCAGTGATCAGAACGTGGTCGCCGGGCCGCATCCGGGCCTTCTCGACGAGCGCGCCGTAGGCAGTGGAGTACGCGACCCAGAACGCCGCCGCCTCCGCGACCGTGAGCCCGGCAGGCCGGGCGACGACCCGGCTCGCGGGGACCGTGGTGTATTCGGCGTAGCTGCCCCTGACGCTCGCGTCCGGAACGGCGGTGAGGATGACCGGATCGCCGATCTCCAAGCCGGTGACCTCGGAGCCCAGCGCGTCGACCACGCCGGTTCCCTCGACGCCGATGCGGGCGTGTGGCAGGGGGACGGCTGCGGGAAACGCGCCGGAACGCATCATCTGGTCGAGCGGGTTGACGGCGAACGCCTCGATCCTGATCCGTACCTCGCCGGCTGCGGGCTCGACGACCGGTTCCTCGACGACGTGCATGACGTCCGGCCCACCGAACTCGTCGAAGACTACGACTCGTGGCATGGTGACTCCTCTGCATCCGGTGCCGGCGTCTGATCTGGCGCTGGCGGCGTTGCTCACGAAAGACCGTACGGAGCCGTGGGTTACCTCCTGGTACCTTCGGGTTTCATGCAGAACGCGGCTGGACCTGCCTTCCTCGCCGACTGTCCGACGCGCCTGGCGGTCGAGATCATCTCCGACAAGTGGGCCGTACTCGTGATCTTCGGGCTCAGCCAGCAGCCTCGCAGGCACGGTGAGCTCGTGGGCCTCATCGGCGGCGTCTCGCGCAAGGTCCTCACCCAGACGCTGCGCCGGCTCCAGCAGTACGGCTTGGTCGAACGTCACGCCGCGGCACCACGGCGGGTCGAGTATGGTCTCACCGACCTCGGCCGGACCCTCGTCGAGCCCATCGAGGTCCTGACGAGGTGGGCGAGGGACTACGGCGGGGCCATCGCCGACTTCCAGGAGATGGCGGAAGCCGCCGTCGTGCCGGACACCTCGCCGTGAAGTGCCGCGCGATCGACAGGTAGGAAGAGGCTCAAGATCGTGCTCGATCCGGGATCGAGTGGTCACGTGCACGCCCGGATGCCACTCGATCCGTGTTCGAGCGTGAGCTTGGGTGCGGCGGACGTCGCCGCGCCGGGGATCGTTCAGTCCGACGCGAGGTCGGGCCGGTGCTGCTTGATCCCGACCGTGACGCCGGGCGGAGCAGAGGGCTACGCGATGGCGGCGATGTCGCCGTCGTCGAAATAGATCGCCTGGTGCAGCCTTCCGCCGAGGGCGGCGGCGTAGCGCGCGACGACGTCTTGGCCGGAGATCTTGCCTTGTTCGATCTGGGAAACGCGGCCCTTGGTGACGCCCATGCGGTCGGCAACCTGCTGCTGGGTGAGGTTGCGGGCCCGACGCACCTCGGCGAGGCGGTGCCCAACCACGCTGGCGAGCAGCTCCTGTTTGCCGGCCTCGACCGCCTGTTCGCCGCCGGCCCGTTCGACGTGGGCAGCGCGGATGTCCTTCCATCGGACGTAGTTGCTGCTCATGACTGGCGGCCCTCCTCTTCGGCGCGTTCCTTCAGATAGATCTCGTAGCGGTGCTCGGCCAGGGGGATGGCTTCGGCGTACCACTGATTCCATCGCCCGGCTTTGTCTCCGGCGACCAGGAGGATGCTGGAGCGCCACGGGTCGAAGGCGAACAGGATCCGTACGCTGCCAGGTCGTAGCTCCTTGAGGTTGGCGATCGTCGAACCGTGGATCGTGTCGACCAGTGGTCGGCCCAGCCCTGGCCCGCTCTCGGCGAGCAGGTCGATGGCCTGCACGACGCGAGCGTAGGTGGCCGGATCGAGGCTGTCGATCCAGTCGTGTACCTCGTCGACGAGGTAGAACTGCCACTCCACCACCACCCGGTGAGTATAGCGATTGGTAAACATGTTCGGACAAGTTCGAGACTGTCGAGGCCCAGGGTGTCGTTTGACGGTACTTCGCACTGCGCAGTAGTGTGCGATGCGTGGATACCACGCAGCTCCTGAAGGGCGTACTGGATCTCGCGGTCCTCGCCGTGCTCCGGGAGGAGGACGGCTACGGCTACGACATCCTGCGCCGCCTCCGCGAAGCCGGCCTGGACGAGGTCGGCGACGCCTCCGTCTACGGCACGCTGCGGCGACTCTTCGCCGCCGGCCTGCTGACCACGTACGTCGTGCCGAGCGAGTCCGGCCCGCACCGCAAGTACTACTCGCTCAACGCCGCCGGCCGGGACCAGTTGACCCGCTCCGGCAAGCTCTGGCGCTCGTTCGCCACCACCATGGACACTCTGCTCGACGATCGGGGGATGGCAGCGTGACTGTCATGGAGCAGGAGATCGCGGACTACGTGACCCGGGTCCGGGCCGCCCTGGCGGACCTGCCGCCCCACGTTCGCGACGAGTTGACCGAGGACCTGCCGGAGCACCTCGCCGAGGTCGCCGCCGAGGCCGACGGCTCGCTGGTCGACCGGCTGGGCGCTCCCGAGGCGTACGCCGCGGAGCTGCGCGCGGCGGCCGGCGCGGGGGGTCCGGCCGCCGCCCGCAACCTGGACCAGCGGGCCGCCGCCGCCCTGGCCGGGGTCCGCGCCCGGCTGCGCGCGGCCGACGTCCGGGTCGGCCCGATCCTCGGGTACGCCTCGGCGAGCGAGTACCTGCGCCTGCTCCGCCCCGCCTGGTGGGTGCTGCGCGGCTACCTGGCGGCCATGCTGATCACCGTCGTCACCACGGGTGTGCCGTTCGGGCTGCTGCCGAGGCTGGGCGGGAGCCTGCTCGCGGCGCTGCTGCTGCTCGGCGTCTGCGTGGTCGCCTCGGTGTGGCTGGGCAGGCGCACCGCCGCGCTGACCCGCTGGCCCCGCATCGCGCTGCGGGCCGGCACGGCGATCCTCGCCGTCTTCGCGTTCGTCGGCTTCGTCGACGCGGACGACCGGCTCGGCTGGAACGAGTCCGGCTACGAGTCCACCTCGGTGGAGTCGCCGTACGTCGGCGACATCTTCGTCTACGACAGCGAGGGCCGCCTCGTCGAGGATGCCCGGCTGTTCGACCAGAACGGCAACCCGATCCGGATCGGCTACCCGATGTGCGAGCGCGCCGAGCTGCCCGAGCCGGGGAGGGCACCCGTCTACCCGTACTGCCCGGAGAACGCGCCGTTCCAGGCCGGACCGGTCGGGGCGCGCCCGGCCCCCGCAGTGCCGCCGGGCACCCCGCCGCTGACCGACAGCGCGACGCCGACGCCGTCCGATGGCGCGGTGCCGGGGCCGCCCGCTCCGACGCCGACCGATGGCACGCCCCCCGTGCCGCCTGCCCCGACGCCGACCGGCGAGCCGGCGTCCGGTCGGGCACCGGCCCCGGCACCGCCCGGCGAGCCGGCGTCCGGTCCGGCACCGGCACCGGCACCGCCCGGCGAGCCGGCGTCCGGTCCGGCACCGGCACCGGCCCCGCCCGGCGAGGCCACGCTCGGGCCGCTGCCGACCGGCACGCCCACCCGCTGACCGCCTGCCGCTGGGCCCACCCCCGGGGCTGCCCGTCGTCGACAGCTCCGATTCTTGGACACTTTCCGTTCACGACGAACGCCAACCGTCCAAGATTCGCTGGTTCCCCCCGCGCAGCGGGCGCGGGGGGAACCAGCGCGCCCGCGCGTGTGCGTGTGCGGGCCTGCGGTGGGTGCTGCGCGGCGAGCGGGGCGTTAGGAAGGGGCCCTTCCTATACAGAATGCGTTAACAGGGTGCCCTTCCTTACAAATGGCTGAACGGACGAGTCGTGCGGGACCACGTTCCCCGATCTTGGTCGCTACGGTGTCGTCTGCTCGTCCATCCCCTCGGAAGGAACTCCCGTGCCAGAGCCGGTCGCCCCGCACCCCGCCGCGCCGCCCGAGGACGCGCCACGCTCCGAGGATGCGCCACGCTCTGAGGACGCGCCACGGCCCGAGGACGCGCGACGGCCCGCTGACCCGCCCGCGGCCCGGCAGCCCGAGCAGCCGGAGCCCGGACAGCCCGAGCCCGAGCAGCCCGAGCCCGAGCAGTCCGAGCCCGAGCAGCCGGAGTCCGGACAGGAGGGCAAGCCCGGACAGGGGAGCGAGCCCGGACGGGAGGGCGAGCCCGGGCGGGAGGGCGAGCCGGAGGGCAAGCAGGTCGCGGGCGAGGACCGGGAGGCGGAGCCGAGGCGGTCCGTGGCCCGCAAGGTGGTCGGCGTGGTCGCCGCGCTGCTCGCCGTCGGGGTGGTGGCGGCGCTGAAGTTCGGCCTCGGCAGCGCGGTGGCCGCCGCCCTGGACGAGGACGCGACCGCGAAGGCGAAGGCCGGCGACTGCCTCGCCGAGCTGCCGGACGTGGCCGAGGGCGAGCGCAAGGACGCCCGTGGCGCGGAGGTGGTGGCCTGCACCTCGACGGAGGCCGTGTACACGGTGGTCGGTCGCCTCGACGGGCAGACCGAGGCGCAGGCGCGCACGGGCGAGGCGTGCGAGCCGTTCCTCCAGCCCGGGCAGGCGGGCTACTTCTTCTACAACATCAAGCCGGGCAGCACCGGCTACCTGCTCTGCCTCACCCGCAAGGCGGCCTGACCGGGCCGGTACGACGTGCCGCCGGTGGACGAACATCGGCACACCAGGAGTCACCGGCAGCGAAACAGGAGGTGAACGCCACTGCTCGGGCGTCTTCCGGCGGCGGTCGTGGCGTGGCAGGCTCACGGCACGTAGGAACACCCTGCGACCAGCCAACGATGACTGACCGCGAGGAGGACGGGCCGATGGGCGAGATGGTGAGCTTCGCCAGCAACGGCGGGACGAGCGAGGGGTATCTCGCGATACCCTCCGGCGGTGCGGCCAACCCGGCGGTCATCGTCATCCAGGAGTGGTGGGGCCTCGTGCCGCACATCCGGTCGGTGGTGGACCGCTTCGCCGAGGCCGGGTTCGTGGCGCTCGCCCCGGACTTCTACCACGGCGAGTCGACCGGCGAGCCGGACGAGGCCCGGCGGCTGCTGATGGGCCTTCAGATGGACGAGGCGGCGAAGGACATCGCCGGCGCGGCGGAATACCTGGCGGCGCGGCCCGAGGTGGCGGGCAAGGTCGGCTGCGTCGGCTTCTGCGCGGGCGGCAGCCTGGCCCTGTGGTCGGCGACGCTGTCGGAGCGGATCGTCGCCACGGCCGGCTTCTACCCGATGCTGCCGTGGGAGAAGATGCGCCCCGAGTGGGCCGACTACGCGGGCAAGTCGGCGATCATCCACTGCTCGGAGGAGGATGGCACCTCGGCCGCGCCGGGCGTGCAGACGGCCCGTGCCGCGATCGAGGCGGCCGGTGGCGCCTGCACCCTCTACGACTACCCGGGCAGCCGGCACGCGTTCTTCAACGACGACCGGCCGGAGGCGTTCGACCAGCGTGCCTCGGCCAGCGCCTGGGCCCGCACCCTCGAACTGTTCCGGGCGAAGCTTGGCTGAGGCGCGTATCCCCGGCGCGGAGGCCCGTGCCCCCGACGCGGAGGCGCGCATCCCCGGCGCTGAGGCCCGTACCCCCGACGAGGTGGTCGCCCGCGCCGCGCGGGCGACCGACCTGGTCGACCTCGACGGCGCGGTCAGCGACTGCTTCGCCTGCCCGCGCCTCGTCGCCTGGCGGGAGGAGGTCGCCCGCACGCGGCGGGCGGCCTTCCGCGACCAGACCTACTGGGGGCGGCCGGTGCCCGGCTTCGGCGTCGCCGACGCGCGGATCGGCATCCTCGGCCTGGCCCCCGCAGCGCACGGCGGCAACCGCACCGGGCGCATCTTCACCGGCGACCGCTCCGGCGACGTGCTCTTCGCCGCCCTGCACCGCGCCGGCCTGGCCAACCAGCCGACGAGCGTCGCCGCCGACGACGGCCTCGCGCTGCGCGACACCCGGATCTTCGCCGCCGTGCGCTGCGCGCCGCCGGACAACAAGCCCACCCCGGCAGAGCGGGACACCTGCGCGCCGTGGCTGCGCCGGGAGGTCGCGCTGATCCGGCCCACCCTGCGCGTCGTGGTCGCGCTGGGCGCGTTCGCGTGGGCCGCGTGGTGGCCGGCGCTGCGCGAGGTGTACGGCGTGCGCCCGCCCAGCCCGCGACCGGTGTTCGGCCATGGGGCACACTGGTCCGGCACGGCCGCACCGGCGCTGCTGGGGTGTTACCACGTCAGCCAGCAGAACACGTTCACCGGGCGGCTGACACCGGGGATGCTGGACGACGTGTTCGCCCGGGCGAAGCAACTGGCCGGAGTGGACTGACGGGCGTGGGGCGGTGCCGATGGACCTCAGCGTGCTGCGCAGGTGGTGGCCGATCGTCGCGGTGACGGCCCTGCTCGCCGCCGCCGCGGTGGCCGCCGGCCACTCGTCGCTCGGCGCGAGCCGCATCCCGCCCGCCGCCGACAACATCCCGTACGTGCCGGAGTACCCGACGGCGCAGCCGCCGCCCTCGATCCCGGTGGAGCCGCGCGACGCCGGGGAGGCCACCCGCGCGCACATCCCCGAGTGGCTGGGCACCGTCGCGGTGGCGCTGCTCGGCCTGGCGGTCGCCGTAGCCCTCGGCTACGTGGGCTGGACGCTGCTGCGCGGGGTGGCCCGCCGCACCACCCGGGCGCTGCCGGCCGACCGGGCACGGCGCACCGCCGAGGGCACCGCCCGCGAGGTGGTGGCCGCGCTCGACGCCGGCCTGGTCGAGCTGGACGACGCCGACGTCGACCCGCGCACCGCCGTGATCGCCTGCTGGGTGCGCCTGGAGGAGGCCGCCGAGGCGGCCGGGGTGGCCCAGCACACCGGCGACACCCCCACCGACCTGGTGACCCGCCTGCTGCGCGGCGACCCCGACGCGGGGGTGCCGGCGATCGTCAGCGCCGACGTGCTGGCCGAGTTCGCCCACGTCTACCGGGAGGCCCGGTACGCTACCCGGCCGGTCGGCGAGCGCACCCGCGACCAGGCGCGCGCCGCGCTGCGCCGGCTGCGCGGCGAGCTGACCGCCGTGGCGGCCGGAGCTGCCGGTGCGGCCGGAGCAGCTGCTGCGGCCGGGGGTCCGGCGTGAGCACCAGCATCGACGACCTGCTCGGCTCCGCCGAGGAGGAGCATCCCGCGCAGGAAGCCGCCCGGGGCGGCCGGGTCGGCGGCGCGCTGAAGGCCCTCGCGGTGGCCGGGGCGCTGACCGCCGTCGTGGTGGCCGGGCTGCGGGCCGTCGGGTTGCAGCTCTCGCTGTGGGTGGTCGTCGCCGGGGTCCTCGCCCTGCTCGCCGTGCGCCGGGTCACCGCCGCGCTCGCCCCGCCGCCCCCGCCCCGGTCGGGGTCCCGCATCCCGGCGGGCGAGGAGGACGGCCACTACCACTGGGCCTCGCGGGACGCGCTGCGCGCCGCGATCAACGGCTGGGAACGCCCGCTGGACTGGTCGTCGGACAACCCGCAGCGGTTCGCCGAACGGATCCTGCCCCGCCTCGGTGAGCTGGCCGACGAGCGGCTGCGCCAGCGGCACGGCGTGACCCGCGAGTCCGACCCGGCCCGCGCCCGCGCCCTGCTGGGCGACCGGCTCTCGACGTTCCTGGACACCCCGCCCCGCCGCACCCCGTCGCCGCGCGACCTCGTGGCGATCGTCGCCGAACTGGAGAAGATCTGATGAAGGACGTGGACCGGACCGTGCCCGCCGCCGAGGTCGGCCGCCTGGCCCGGGCGGTGCTGGACGCGGTCGGCTCGGTCGTCGTCGGCAAGCGGGACGCCCTGGAACTCGTCCTCGCCGGCATCCTGGCCGGCGGCCACGTGCTGCTGGAGGACCTGCCCGGCCTGGGCAAGACGCTGACCGCCCGCTCCTTCGCCCAGGCCCTCGGGCTGGACTTCCGCCGGCTCCAGTTCACCCCCGACCTGCTGCCCGCCGACGTCACCGGCTCCTTCCTCTACGACCAGCGCAGCGGCGACTTCGCGTTCCGCGCCGGCCCGGTCTTCACCAACCTGCTGCTCGCCGACGAGATCAACCGGACGCCGCCGAAGACCCAGTCGGCGCTGCTGGAGGCGATGCAGGAGAAGCAGGTCTCGGTGGAGGGCGTGACGTACCGGCTCGACGAGCCGTTCCACGTCCTGGCCACCGCGAACCCGATCGAGTACGAGGGGACGTACCCGCTGCCGGAGGCGCAGCTCGACCGGTTCCTGCTGCGGGTGTCGTTCGGCTACCCGGACGGCGAGGAGGAGTGGGAGGTGCTGCGTCGGCGGATGGGCCGCCGCCGCGAGGAGGCCGAGATCACCCCGGTCGTCGACGCCGCCACCCTGCGGGCCATGCAGGTCGCGCTGGAGGACGTGGTGGTGGAGGACTCCATCGGCCGCTACATCGTGGCGCTCACCGCGGCCACCCGGGAGCACCCGTCGGTGCTGGTCGGGGCGTCGCCGCGCGGTTCGCTGGCGCTGCTGCTGCTGGCCCGCGCCCGGGCGGTCTTCGCCGGCCGGGACTACGTGGTGCCCGAGGACGTCAAGGAGGTGGCCGCGCCGGCCCTGGCGCACCGGATCACGCTGCGGCCGGAGATGTGGCTGCGCCGCGTCGACCCGTCCTTCGTGGTCGGGGAGGTGCTCGACCAGACCCCGGCTCCGGCCAGCGGGGCGCTGCCGAGCTACGCCGCCGGCCGGCCGGGGCGCTGACGGCCGTGTCCACCCCCGAGGGGCCGCAGGCGGCGGGCTGGGCGCCCACCCGGGCGCTGGGCCGGGCGGTGCTGCTGGCGGGCCTGCTGCTGATCGCCGGGGTGCTGCTCGGCCGGGTCGACCTGGTCGCGCTGGCCGCGCCGTTCGCGCTCGGCACCGCGTACGCGCTGCGCCGCCGGCCCACGGCGGGCCCGCAGTTGTGGATCACCGCCGACGACGGGCATCTCGTCGAGGGCGGCGAGTTCACCGGCACGGTCAGCGTCGGCAATCCGGACACGGTCGGCTACGACGTGGCGGTGGTGCGCACCCGCGTCTCGCCGTGGCTGCTGGTGGAGCGGGCCGGCGTCGGCGGGGCCCGGGTGGACCTGTCCCGCAGCGGCGTGGACCGGCCCTTCGTGACCGTCGTCGACACGGGCACGGCCGTCGACCTGGAGCTGGCCGGGAAGGCCCGGCGCTGGGGCCGGCACCCGATCGGCCCGGCCGGGGCGCGGGTCGCCGCCGCCGGGGGGATGCTGGTCTCCCGGGCGGCGATCACCGAGCCGGTGCGGTTCCGGGTGTACCCGAAGACGGAGCCGTTCGACGCGGTGGAGGCGATGCCCCGCGCCGCCGGCCTGGTCGGCGCGCACCATTCCCGCCGCCCGGGCGAGGGCGGCGAGCTGGCCGGGGTGCGGGTCTTCGGCCCCGGCGACCGGCTGCGCCGCGTCGACTGGCGGGTGTCGCTGCGGGCCCGGCAGCTGCACGTGGCCGCCACCCTGTCGGACCGGGACGCCGAGGTGGTCGTCCTGCTCGACGTGCTCGCCGAGGCGGGCCGCTCCGGCGGCGTCGGCGGGGCGGCGTCGGTGCTGGACACCACCGTGCGGGCCGCCGCCGCGATCGGCGAGCACTACCTGCACCGGGGCGACCGGGTGGCGCTGCTGGAGTACGGCCCGGCGGCCCGCCGGCTGCGCCCCGCCACCGGCCGCCGGCAATACCTCACGCTGCTGGAGTGGCTGCTCGACGTGCGGGCCGAGGCGTCGCCGCACGAGCCGTACGACCAGGTCTTCGGGCCGCAGATCCTCTCCTCGGACGCGCTGGTGGTGGTGCTCACCCCGCTGCTGGACGAGCGGTCCGCCCAGATGTTGGCCCGGATGGCCCGCTCCGGGCGGTTCGTGGTGGCGGTGGACACGCTCCCGGACGACCTGCCGCCGCCGGGCCGGCAGGGCTGGTCCGAGGTGGCGTTCCGGCTGTGGCGGCTCGACCGGGACACCATGATCGGCCAGCTCCGCGAGCACGGCGTGCCGGTGGTCCGCTGGGCGGGCGCGGGCAGCCTCGACCAGGTGCTGCGCGACGTGGCCCGGCTCGCCACCGCCCCGAGGGTGGGCGGCCGGTGAGCGCGGCGGCGTCGCCGACGGGTGACGGAGGGCGGTGCCGGTGAACCCGGTCGAGGCGGTGACCGAACGCGCCCGGGCGGCACGCTCGGCGGTCAACCGGGTCAGCGCGGCCCCGCTGCTGGTGCGCGCCGGGATCTTCGGCGCGACGCTGGCGGGGCTGCTGCTGGCGTACCCGGCGCAGGTCCTCACCGGCCGCCCGCTGGCGGCCCTCGCGCTGGTGGCGCTGCTGCCGGCGATCGGGCCGCGCCGGATCTGGCCGACGTTCGCCGCCCTCGTCGTGGTCGGCGGCTGGCTGCTGGCCACCGAGGGATACGACCGCCCGGTCGCGTTGTGGCGGCTGCTCGCCGTGGCGGCGGCCCTCTACCTGGCCCACTCGCTGGCGGCGCTGGCGGCGCTGCTGCCGTACGACGCGGTGGTGGACCCGGAGCTGGTGGTGCGCTGGCTCACCCGGGCCGGCGGGGTGCTGCTCGGCTCGGCGGTGCTGGGGGTGCTCCTCGTCCGGGTCGCCGACGCCGGGCCCGACCGGGGCCACCTCGGCGTGACGGTCGCCGGGCTGCTGGTGGCGGTGGCGGTGAGCGCGTTGCTGGGGTGGCTGCTGCGTCGCAAATGACGGAACGGCAATGCACGTCGTGCAGCTCACAGGTGTTGTGCTCCGTCACAAAGGGGGGTCTCGAAAGGGGTTAGCGGAGCCGGCAGGGGAAAGATGGTAGGCGTGAATCCGAAGCGGATCCTTGTCGTCGGTGCCGGGCACGTCGGTCTCTACGCCGCCCTTCGCCTGTCGAAGAAGCTCTCCTCGCGTGAGGCGGAGGTCGTCGTCGTCGACCCGCAGCCGCACATGACGTACCAGCCGTTCCTTCCGGAGGCGGCGGCCGGCAACATCTCCCCCCGGCACTCCGTGGTGCCGCTGCGGCGGGAGTTGCGGCGGTGCAAGGTGGTGGCCGGCACGGTCACCCGGATCGAGCACGACCGCAAGGTCGCCACCGTACAGCCGATCAGCGGCCCGACCCGGGAGATCCCCTACGACCACGTCGTGGTGGCCCCCGGCTCGGTGTCCCGCACGCTGCCGATCCCCGGCCTGCACGAGCACGGCATCGGGTTCAAGACCATCGGCGAGGCCATCTACCTGCGCAACCACGTGCTGGACCGGCTCGACGTGGCGGCGGCCACCCAGGACGCGCAGGTGCGCCGCAGCGCCCTGACGTTCACTTTCGTCGGCGGCGGGTACGCGGGCATCGAGGCGCTGGCCGAGATGGAGGACATGGCCCGCGACGCGCTGCGCTACTACCCGGAGCTGGAGCCGGAGGACATGCGCTGGGTGCTCGTCGAGGCGACCCAGCGGGTGCTGCCCGAGGTCGACCGGGACATGGGCGCGTACACGGTGCAGCAGCTGCTGAAGCGGAACATGGACATCCGGCTGGACACCCGCCTGGAGTCCTGCGTCGACGGGGTGGTGAAGCTCTCCGACGGCGACAGCTTCCGCTCCGACACGATCGTCTGGACGGCCGGCGTCAAGCCGTCGCCGATGCTGGACGCCACCGACTTCCCGCGCGACGAGCGCCGCCGGGTCACCTGTCTGCCGACGCTCCAGGTCGTCGACGGCGACCGGGTGGTCGAGGGCGCGTGGAGCGCCGGCGACTGTGCGGCGGTGCCGGACCTGACCAAGGAGCCGGGCAACTTCTGCTCGCCCAGCGCCCAGCACGCGGTGCGTCAGGCCGCCCGGATGGCCGACAACATCGCCAACGTGATCCGGGGCCGTCAGCCGGTGGACTACCGGCACAAGCACGCGGGCAGCGTGGCCAGCCTCGGCCTGCACAAGGGCGTGGCCCAGGTCTACGGCATCAAGATGACGGGCTGGCCGGCGTGGTTCATGCACCGGACGTACCACATGTCGCGGATCCCGTCGTTCAACCGCAAGGTCCGGGTCGTGGTCGACTGGTCGCTGGCGTTCTTCCTCAAGCGCGAGGTGGTCGCGCTCGGCCAGCTGCACGACCCGCGCGAGGAGTTCGCCGAGGCATCCCAGCCCCGGTAAGGAAGGGCCCCCTGTTAACGCATTCGGTATAGCAGGGGCCCCTTCTTAACACCGGGGGGCGGCGTCAGGTGCGCCAGATCCAGGCGTCGGCGACCCGCTCGGCCGGGCCGTAGAGCTGGTCCAGGGTGGCGCGCAGGTCGTCGGCGTGGCGGGTGCCGTCGGCCACCGCGAAGCAGGACGCGCCCCAGCGTTCGGCGTCCTGGGCCGCCTGCCGTCGCTCCCGGTCGCCGATCACCGGCCGGCCGCCCCGCTGCGCCACCTCGCTGAGCAGGTACGACGTGGGGCGCTTCCAGGTGCCCATGGCGGCCGTGCCGCCCTTGCCGTACGGGGCGATGAAGAAGCCCTCGGGCATGCCGAACGCGGCGTCGGCGGCCGTCGCCCAGCGCATCGGCCACGGCTCCTTCGGTGTGGGCAGCGGCACCGGCACCAGCACCCCGCCGGGGCGGACGCACTCCCGCCAGTGGCCGGCGGAGATGAACTCCGGCAGCGCCGGCCGCTCGGCGGTGGGCAGCGGCGCAGGCAGGACCGGCAGCAGCGCGAGCCCGACCGCCGCCGGGACCAGCCGGCGGGCCCGCCCGGTGCCGCGCAGCGCCCGGTCCACGGCCAGCACCAGCAGCGTGGCGACCAGCGGCAGCACCGCTAGGGCGAACCGCATCGGCAGCGCCCCGTCGATCACGGGCAGGTCCTCGAGCAGGGCGTACGGGCCGGGGACGCTGGTCCGGTCGCCGCCGACGATCACCCTCGGGCCGAGCGACAGGGCGCCCATGACCAGCGCACCGGCCGCGCAGGCGAGCACCAGCGGGCGGCGGCCCAGCCAGAGGGCGCAGCCGAGGGCGACCACGAGCAGGGGCCAGCCGAGAAAGGTGTTGTATTCGGCCGGGCCGGTGGTGAGCCGGGCCGCGTCGTCGCTGCCGGCCGCCGACAGCGGGGAGAGCGTCCACCAGCTGGTCAGGTCGGCCGAGAAGTAGTGCGGGCTGAACATGCCGTCGGCGACGCCCTGCGGGCCGGCGAACTGGAACCACAGCGGGTAGCCCAGCACGAGCAGGGCCAGCCCGGCGGCGACCAGCATCCCCCCGGCGAAGCCGGGCAACGCCCGACGCACCAGCGCTCGGTCGGCCAGCGCGTACGCGACGGCCATCACCAGCAGCGTCAGCGCGCTGAGGAAGAGCACCTCCTCGCCGACGAAGACCTGGACGCTGATCACGGCGGCGAGGCCGACGGCCGAGGTGAGCATGCGGCGGCGGTCCGGCCCGTTCAGCGGGTCGGCCGCGCGCAGCAGCCGGACCACCAGCCAGACGATCACCGGCACCAGCCACTGGGCGGTCATGTGCAGGTGGCTGTTGGTCTGCGAGACGATGCCCGGCCCGAAGCCGCACAGCCCGGCGCCGAGCGCGGCGGCGAGCCGGCGGGCTCCCAGGACGCGGGTGAACAGCAGGTGCCAGGCGAGGGCGGTGCCGGCGAGGTTGAGCCCGGCGAGCAGGGCGAAGGTGACCGGCGCGCCGAACAGCAGGGTGACCGGGGCGAAGGCCACGCCGAGCGCGATGACCGTGGTGTTGGCCATCAGGTTCACCCCGTCCGGGGCGTTGAGCCGGTCGGTGAGCAGCCCGAAGTCGCCGAGCAGGGCGCGCGAGTCGACGGCGAGGAACCACTCGTACAGCGTCTGGTCCTCGGGGTTGAGCGCCAGCACCCGGCCGGACGGGTCGGGCCAGAGCCCGTGGGTGAGCCAGCCCGCCAGGGCCGTGAACAGCAGCCCGACGAGCAGGTCGCCCCGGTGCCGCCCGACGGCGGCCCGCAGCCGGACCCACCGGCCCGCGGCCCGGGCGGGGACGTCGTCGGATCGGACCGCCCGGTCGGGGGCGGCGTCGGGAGCCGTGGGGGCTGCGCTGCTCACGGGTCGACCCTAGTGCGGGAGTGCCGGCGGGGTACGCCGGGTCGTGGCGGACCCGCTACGGTGACAACTGCACTGGCGCGTGGCGACGCGCGGGGCCGCCCAGCCCGGGTGGTGGAACGGCAGACACGGCCGCCTTAAAAGCGGCTGCCGCAAGGCGTGCGGGTTCGACCCCCGCCCCGGGCACGCGCAGCACGGTGACGGCGACCGCGCCGGTGACGGCGAGGCGTCACGGCGGGTCTCTCAGCTTCTTCACAGCTCCTGCGCCGCTCCGTGATCTCCACGGCGTCGAGCGGGGCGTCTACCCTGGAAGGGCACGTTCACGTGCGACGACCCCCTGAGGGAGGCCAGACAGTGAAGACTTCGAACCCGGTGCTCGCCCGACTCGGCCAGGCGGCCGAGCGGGAACGGGCCACCGGGTACGCCCCGACCGGGCCCTACGGGCAGCCCGGCTACCCGCAGCAATATCCGGGCGCGACCGGCTACCCGGCCGCGCCGCCCACCGTGACGCCGATGTCGATCGACGACGTGGTGGTCAAGACCGTCGTGTTGCTGGGCATCCTCGGCGCGTCCGCCGCGGCGGCCTGGGTGCTCGTCCCGGACGCGCTGCTCGGCGTGGCCTGGATCGGCGCGGCGGTCGTGGGCCTGGTCCTCGGCCTGATCATCTCGTTCTCCCGGATGGCCAACCCGGCGCTGGTCATCGCGTACGCCGTCGTCGAGGGCGTCTTCGTCGGCATGGTGAGCAAGGCGTTCAACTCGCTCTACGACGGCATCGTGCTCCAGGCCGTGGTGGCCAGCTTCGGCGTGTTCTTCCTGATGGCCATGCTCTACAAGGCACGGGTCATCCGGGCCACCCCGAAGTTCGTCCGGGGCATGGTCGCGGCGATGGTCGGCCTGTTCGCGGTCATGTTGATCAACCTGGTGCTGGCGCTGTTCGGCGTCAACACCGGCCTGCGCGATGGCAGCCCGCTGGCCATCGGCTTCAGCCTGGTCTGCATCGTGGTCGCCTCGCTGAGCTTCGTGCTCAGCTTCGCGGAGGTCGAGGAGGGCGTCCGGATGGGGCTGCCCCAGCGCTACTCCTGGACGGCGGCGTTCGGCATCCTGGTCAGCCTGGTCTGGCTCTACATCGAGATCCTGCGCCTGCTCAGCTACTTCCAGGGCGACGACTGATCCTCGTCGCTCGACGGCGCCCGCCCCGCGATCTCCCGCGGCGGCGGGCGCCGTCGTGTTCCGGGCCCGACGGACCCGCCCCGGGCGTCCGCCGGCCACCGCCGGCCGCGCCGGGCGGGCGGCGACCGCACGGGGTACGCCGGCCCCGGCGGCGTCCGTAGACTCGGCGCGGTGAGCGCAGCGGAACTGGGCCGGGCGGTGGAGCTGCTGGTCCGTCAGGTCGGGCACTGGCAGCAGCCGCGCTGGGCGGCCTCGGCCGGCGGCGGCAACGTGTCCCGGGCCGACCTGGTGCACCGGCTGGTGCAGGAGATCGCGAACCTCGCGGCCGACGCCGAGGGGCAGCCCCGCCGGGCGGTGCCCCGGCTCGACAACGACCTCGCCCTGCCCGACCAGCTCCGGGTGGTCGCCGCCGACCTGCTGGCGGCGAACCCGCCGGAGGCGGCGCTGACCCGGGCCGCCGCCGAGGTGACGGCGACCCGGTCCGCGCTTTGACGCTCGTGCTCGGACGCCCCTGCTCGGACGCCCGTGCTCTGACGCTCGCGCTCGGCCGCCCGGGCCGCTGACGCGAGCGCCGGGAGGCGTCGCGGCGGCTCAGCTCAGGCGTTCGAGGACCATGGCCATGCCCTGCCCGCCGCCGACGCACATCGTCTCCAGGCCGATGCTCTTGTCGTGCCACTCGAGGGCGTTGAGCAGCGTGCCGGTGATCCGGGCACCGGTCATGCCGAACGGGTGGCCGACGGCGATCGCCCCGCCCATCACGTTCAGCTTCTCCTCGTCGATGCCGAGCTGCCGGTAGGAGGGGATGACCTGGGCGGCGAACGCCTCGTTGATCTCGACCAGGTCGACGTCGCCGATGGTCATCCCGGCGCGGCGCAGGGCCTGCTTCGACGCCTCCACCGGCCCGAGGCCCATGATCTCGGGGGAGAGCGCGGTGACGCCGGTGGAGACGATCCGCGCCAGCGGGGTGAGGCCGAGGTCCCGGGCCCGCTGGGCGCTCATGATCACCACGGCGGCGGCCCCGTCGTTGAGCGGGCAGCAGTTGCCGGCGGTGATTCGGCCGTCGGGGCGGAACACCGGCTTGAGCCCGGCGACGCCCTCCAGGGTCACCCCCGGACGGGGGCCGTCGTCGGTGTCGACCACGGTGCCGTCGGGGGTGGTGACCGGGGTGATCTCCCGGGCCCAGAAGCCGTCGGCGATCGCCTTCTCGGCCAGGTTCTGGCTGCGCACGCCGAAGGCGTCCATCTCGGCGCGGCTCACGTCGTACGCCTGGGCCAGGTTCTCGGCGGTCTGCCCCATGGCCAGGTAGACGTCGGGCAGCTCCCCGGCGGAGCGGGGGTCGGTCCAGACCTCCGCGCCGCCCTCGGCCCGCCGCGCCGAGCGCTCCCGCGCGGCGGCGAAGCGCGGGTTCTCCCAGCCGCCCCCGACCAGCGCCTGCGCCTGCGGCGGGAGCGCGTCGGAGTTGCCGCGCGCGTACCGGGAGACGGTCTCCACCCCGGCGGAGACGAACACGTCGCCCTCGCCGGCCCGGATCGCGTGCATCGCCATCCGGGTGGTCTGGAGCGACGAGGCGCAGTAGCGGGTGAGCGTGGCGCCGGGCAGGCCGTCGAGGCCCAGCAGGGTGGCGACGACGCGGGCCATGTTGAAGCCCTGCTCGCCGCCGGGCAGGCCGCACCCGAGGTAGAGGTCGTCGATCTCGGTGGGGTCGAGCTGGGGGATCTTGTCCAGGGCGGCCCGGACGATGGTGGCGGCGAGGTCGTCGGGGCGGACGTCGCGTAGGGAACCCTTGTGCGCCCGACCGATGGGGGAGCGGGCGGTGGCGACGATGACGGCGTCGCGGGACGACTCAGTCGGCATGAACCAACGTTAACTTGGCGGTAATCTACCGGGAAGCGGAGCGACCGGCGGGAAATGTCACCCCGGCCCGCCGGGCGCGGGCCGACTAGCGGCAGGCTGGGCCGATCAGTGGCGGGCCGGCCCGATCAGTGGCGGGGCGCGACGTTCGCGGCGGCGGCGACGGCCGGAAGCAGGGCGTGCGCCCAGATCCGGTACCCGTCGGCGGACGGGTGGAAGCCGTCGTGACAGAACGTGCCGGCGTCGGCCCGGAACACCGGGCCGGTCTCCGTGCCCAGGTCGACCACCGTGCCGCCCGCGTCGAGCACGGCGGCCGTCTGCGCGCGGGCGATCCGCCGGCCGGACCAGCCGACCACCTGCCGCAGCGGCGGCGCGATCGCGCGGGCCGCGCCGAGATCCGGGCAGGTGCCGACCACCACCTCGACCTGTGCCTCGCGCAGCCGCCGCACCGCCGAACCGAGGTATGCCCCGGCCTCGGCCGGGCTGCGCAGCGCGGTGGCGTCGTTGGCGCCGATCAGGACCACCGCCACGTCGGGGCGCGGGCCGAGCAGGGCCCGGGCCACCTGGGTGGCCAGGTCGGTGGAGCGGGAGCCGGACACCCCGACGCTGGACAGGTGCACCCGCCGGCCGGTCGGCCCCTCGGCGAGCAGGTTGGCCAACTGCCCGCCGACGGTGTCGCCGAGCCGGGCCACCCCGACCCCCAGCGCGGACGAGTCGCCGAGCAGGACCAGCCGCAGCGGCGGCGCGCCGGCCCGGCCGACCGTCGCGCGCAGGGCCAGGCCCAGCTCCGGCTGGGCGTACGGGCGGTTGCGGGCCAGGAACGCCTCGCCGGCCAGGACGGCCGCGCCGCCGATCGTCCCGGCGACCAGGGACACCGCCGCCGCCCGCCCCAGCCGGACGGCGAGCCCCGCGCCGAGCCCCCGGTCACCACCGCCGCGCCTGCCGCCCTGCTCGGTCATGGCCGTCCTTCCAGTGTGGGTGAGTCGGCGGCCGGGCCGGCCTGCGGCACCACGCCGACGCCGAAGAAGGCCCGCCGGCGCAACTGCGCCCACCGCCCGCCCGGCCCGCGGTCGCGGCCCCGGACCTGGGTGGCGCTGACCTCCGTGCCGGCGTGCCGGGCCGCCTCCTGGGCCGCCTCCGGCAGCGACCGTACGCCTTCGCCGCGGGTGAGGCCGGGGCGGCGCTCCTGCACCCCGCCGAGCGCGGAGAGCACCGTCGGCAGCAGCGCGGCGGCGGCCACCGCGTAGCCCTCCGCGGAGGGGTGGAACCGGTCCCAGGCGAACATCCGGGTCGGCTCGGCGACGAACCGGGGGCCGAGCAGGTCGCCGAGGGAGACCGTCCAGCCGCCCGCCTCGACCACCGCCACCGTCTGGGCGGCGGCGAGCTGGCGGCTCCACCGCCGGGCCAGCCAGCGCAGCGGCGGCTGGATCGGCTGGATGGCCCCGAGGTCGGGACAGGTGCCCACCACCACCTCGCAGCCGACCCCGCGCAGCGCGCGGACCGCGTCGACCAGGTAGCGCACCGCCAGGGCCGGCGGGGTGCGGTTGGTGACGTCGTTGCCGCCGATCAGGATCACCGCGACGTCGGGCGAGACCTCCAGCGCGGCCTCCACCTGCGGCTTCAGGCCCGACGAGATGGCACCCACCACGGCGAACCGGTGCAGCCGGACCGGCCGGTGCAGCCGGCGGGACAGCCCGGTGGCCAGCAGCGAGCCGGGCGTCTCCCGGCGGCGGTGCACGCCGTAGCCGGCGGCGGAGGAGTCGCCGAGGACGACCATGGTCAGCGGCGGGCCGGAAAGCTTCGCGCCGTAGACGCCGTCGCAGCGGGGCGGGGGCGCCTCGGCCATCGGGATGGTGCGCCGGGCCTGCCGGGCCTGGCCGAGCAGGACCCCCGTCGTCGCCGCGGCGGCTGCGGCGGTGGCGCCCGTGCCGATCGCCGCCACGCGGGCCACCCGCCGCGCACGCTGCCAGCGCGGGCCGAGCTGCCACCGCGGGGCGGACTGCCCGCGCGGACCGGCCGGTGCGACGGAAACCCCAGCGACCCCCATACACCGACATTATCGCGCCGGTACGACACGCCGCTGTCGTCGTACTGCCCGGTTTCTGGCTGGGAGGCGACGGTTGCGGGTACCACTTGCGTGGACACCGCACGCTGTGGAGTCGGAAGGGGCGTGGAGATGGGGAAGACACTGAAGCGCGGCGCGGCGTTCGCGGCGCTGGCCCGGGCGCTGACCGCCGGGGCGCGGGGCGGCCCGTCGCTGGGGGCCCGGCTGGCGGCGCTGCCCCGGATGATCCGGGCCACCACCCGCGGCGAGTACGACGGCGGCCTGCGGCTGGCCCTGATGACCGCGGCGACGGCGTACATCGTCTCGCCGATCGACCTGCTCCCGGAGATCCCGCTGGCGGTCTTCGGCCTGGCCGACGACGCGGTGATGGTGACCTGGCTGGCCGGCGCGGTGCTCGCCGAGACCGAGCGGTTCCTGGAGTGGGAGGTCCGCCGGGCCTCCGTCATCCCGGGCCATGTGGTGCCCTGACGGGACGTACGCTGGGCGTCGAATCAACGTCTGCCCGGCCGCCGTCGCCGGCGCCGCAACGAAGGGCACAACGAGGTGCACTACTACGACAACGTCGTCGAGATGATCGGCAACACCCCGCTGGTGCGGCTGCGCAGCGTGACCGAGGGCATCCGGGCCACCGTGTTGGCGAAGGTGGAATACCTCAACCCGGGCGGCTCGGTGAAGGATCGCATCGCGCTGCGCATGGTCGAGGACGCCGAGGCCGCCGGCATCCTCAAGCCCGGCGGCACGATCGTCGAGCCGACCAGCGGCAACACCGGCGTCGGCCTGGCCCTCGTGGCGCAGCTCAAGGGCTACCGGTGCGTGTTCGTCTGCCCCGACAAGGTCAGCCAGGACAAGCAGGACGTGCTGCGGGCGTACGGTGCGGAGGTGGTGGTCTGCCCGACCGCCGTCGCGCCGGAGGACCCGCGCTCCTACTACAACGTCTCCGACCGGCTGGCCCGGGAGATCCCCGGCGCGTGGAAGCCCGACCAGTACAGCAACCCGGCCAACCCGCGCTCGCACTACGAGACCACCGGCCCGGAGCTGTGGAAGCAGACCGACGGCCGGCTGACCCACTTCGTGGCCGGCGTGGGCACGGGCGGCACCATCTCCGGCATCGGTCGCTACCTCAAGGAGGTCTCCGACGGGCGGGTGAAGATCGTCGGGGCGGACCCGGAGGGCTCCGTCTACTCCGGCGGCACCGGCCGGCCCTACCTCGTGGAGGGCGTCGGCGAGGACTTCTGGCCCACCACGTACGACCGGGGCGTCGCCGACCGGATCGTGGAGGTCTCCGACAAGGCGTCGTTCGAGATGACCCGGCGGCTGGCCCGCGAGGAGGGGCTGCTGGTCGGCGGGTCCTGCGGGATGGCCGTGGTCGCCGCGCTGGAGGTGGCCCGCGACGCCGGCCCGGACGACGTGATCGTGGTGCTGCTGCCCGACAGCGGCAAGGGCTACCTGTCGAAGATCTTCAACGACTCGTGGATGGCCCGGTACGGCTTCCTCGACAACTCCGGCACCGAGCCGACCGTGGCCGACGCCCTCGCCGGCAAGCCCGGCGGGCTGCCCGAGCTGGTGCACGTGCACCCCACCGAGACGGTCCGCGACGCCATCGACTATATGCGCGAGTACGGCGTCTCCCAGCTCCCGGTGCTCAAGGCCGAGCCGCCCGTGGTCACCGGCGAGGTGGCCGGCTCGGTCGCCGAGAAGGACCTGCTCGACGCCCTGTTCACCGGCCAGGCGCACCTGCACGACACCATCGAGCGGCACACCTCCGACCCGCTGCCGATGATCGGCGGCGGCCAGCCGGTGAGCGAGGCGGTCGCCCTGCTGGAGAAGTCGGACGCGGCGCTGGTGCTGGTCGACGGCAAGCCCAAGGGCGTGCTCACCCGGCAGGACCTGCTCGCCCACCTCGGCGCCCGCTGAAGCTGTAAGGAAGGGCACCTTATTAACGCTTTCGGTAGAGGAGGGGCCCCTTCTTAACACCGGCCTTGGCAGCGGCAGCCGCCGGTCACGCGCGACGCCTCGGCTGAGCCGAAGTCCGCGTGACCGGTGGGCGGGGCGGGGCCGGTGCCCTTGCGGCGTGGTTCAGCCACCGCAGTCCCGCCGGCCGGACATAGATCGAGCGACGGTCCACGGCATGCCCTTTGGAGTCCACCTGGTAGCCGTCGAGCCAAAGCCAGCCGTGGTAGGTGTGCCAGTCGTCGTGAACGCGGATGACGCGGAAGAAGATGGGCCGGACGAACTGGACGCTGGCGGCACGGGTGACGTGCAGAAGGTCGCCCGGCACCGGCCTTCCGGGCGGCGCGGCCTCAGACATCACCGCTGCGCTGATCGCCCTGCGCGGGCAGGACCATGTCGAGCCACCCCAGGTGCCGCAGCTCCATGTCCGGGTCGGGTGGCAGGCCGCGCCGCCGGCGCTCCTCGACCCCCAGGCGGTACCAATCCCCCATGTACGCCACGAGCAGCTCGCCCCGGCCGGCGAACTCCACGAGAGTCGACAACTGCCGCTCGAAGCACGGCCACGGCTCGCCGCAGACGAAGCACGGGCCGCCCGCGTACCTCGGTGGGTGTGCGGCCATCACCGCTCCCGCGCCTCGGGCCCCGGGCGGACCGTCGGGGCGTCGATGATGGCCTGCACCCGGACCATCACGACGCGCTCGCGCCACGGCGTTCCGTCGGGGCGCAACTCCAGCCCTTCGAGCCGCACCCACCGCGACGCCAGGAAGTTCGCGTACCGAGGAACGTAGGTGACCTGCAACGACAGCACCGTCTGCCCGATGCAGTAGTCGCACGGTTGGAGGGTGAGCACGTCGCCGGCGGTGACCAGCGGGTTCACTCTCGACGCCTGTCCCCGTTCAGGGCTCATTCCCTTCCCCTCCTCGCGGCGTAGGTGGGGGTCGCCGGCTCGCGGAAGGACCGGGCGACCCCCGGCGCAGAACTCGCCTCCGCCTCCGGGCCGAAAGCGAATCCGCGTGGTGACAGTCTGGTGAGAGCGCCGTTACTCTCGATACGCGCTCGCCCGGTCCGCGCAGGTCAGCGGCGCGACCGGGCGGGCGTGCGGGACACGCCGACGAGGACGAGCCGAAACTGGGGGATGGATGGGCACTGCCACGAACTACGTGCTCGGGGAGCTGCGACTGTTCCGAGCGTCACTCGGGACCAGCCAGGAAGAGTTCGGCCGATCCATCGGCTACTCCGGCTCGCATGTCAGCTCCGTCGAGACGGGGGGACGCCCGCCGACGAAGGAGTACATGAAGGCGGTCGATGAGCACTACCAGCTCGGTGACCGGTTCGGTCGGATGCTCCGCGAACTGGCCAAACTGGACGCCGAACCGGTCTGGCTGCGCGAATGGATCGAGTTCGAGCGCGAGGCGACCACGCTGCGGTGGTTCGAGCTGTCGTACCTCCCGGGTTTGCTCCAAACCGAGCGGTACGCGCGGGCGACGCTGGCGGGTGGGCGGTTCACCGCCGACGAGGTGGAGCGGATCGTCGCGTCCAGGCTCAACCGGCAGGAGATCCTGGAGCGCGAGCGTCCGCCGCAGTTCATCGCAGTGGTGGACGAGAGCGTGCTGCGCCGACCCGTGCTCGATCAGCCGGGGCTCATGGCGGAGCAGCTCGACCACCTTGCCGAACAGTCGATGCGGGAACACGTCCAGGTGCACGTCGTGCCCGTCGACGCCGGCATGTACCTGGGGCTGGCCGGCCAGTTCATCATCGCCGAGCTGCCCGACGGTGCGCGGGTGGCGCACGCGGACAACCAGCTCAACGCGCAGATCGTCGATGCGCCCGCCGACGTTGCTAGGCTCGCGAAGACGTGGGAGATCGTGCGGAACGAGGCGCTTTCCCGCCGGCAGTCCATCGAACTGATCAAGGAGGTGGCCAAGTCATGGAGTCGATGACGACCCCGCAGTGGCGGAAGTCGACCAGGTCCGGCGGCAACGGCGGGTCCTGCGTCGAGGTCGCGGACAACATGCCGGGCGTCGTGCTGGTGCGCGACACCAAGGACCGCGACGGCGGCACCCTCCGCTTCACCCCCGACACCTGGCAGTCCTTCGTCGACCTGGCGAAGAAGAGCAGCCCGCTGGGCTGATTCCCCTTCCCCGAATGCCGACGAAGGTCCCCAGCGTGTGAAGCTGGGGACCTTCGTCGATCGGGGGTACGGCTCGTCGCCTGCGCGGCCGTCCGGTTGTCGGCCGTCCGGGCTGGTTCGGGTGCGCCCCTGAACAGGTTCGGCGGACCGCCGCGTCTGGAATCGGCCCACGTGCGCGGGAAGCAGTCCAGGTCGAAGACCTGCGGCGGCCTCTGCGCGGGATCACCCCCACGTACGCGGGGAGCAGCCCATCGGTGCGGCGTGCGTCTGCGCCGCGCGCGGATCACCCCCGCATGCGCGGGGAGCAGGCATTGGGGACGGCGACGACGACGCCATCGAGCGGATCACCCCCGCGTGCGCGGGGAGCAGGAGCGGTCTCAGGCTCATCGACCTGCACGCAGGGGATCACCCCCGCGTGCGCGGGGAGCAGGGGACTGAGCCCCTTCCCTCTTCCTTCCCTCTGGGATCACCCCCGCGTGCGCGGGGAGCAGGCGCTCCCGTCCTCGCGCCGGGTCTTGCAGCCGGGATCACCCCCGCGTGCGCGGGGAGCAGTTCCGATCACTCGGACTGACGAAGGCGAACGGAGGATCACCCCCGCGTGCGCGGGGAGCAGGCCGCCGAGACCGGCACCGCTGCACACGACATCGGATCACCCCCGCGTGCGCGGGGAGCAGTCGATGCTGTCCAGCAGGCGCGTGGTGTTGCCGGGATCACCCCCGCGTGCGCGGGGAGCAGCCGTCACCGGAGCGGCGCGGCCGGGCCGGACTCGGATCACCCCCGCGTGCGCGGGGAGCAGACTTCTTGGCCTGCGGCTCTAAAGATCAACTTCCTGGTTTTCCTTCACTTTGCTGCACAAGATCATCAGTCACATGCCCCTTCCTCCGGCGCGTTCCGCGAGGGCGAGCACAGCCTAGTGTCGGCAGGCGCTGATTTGAAGAAGGCGATCGGTGATCCGACGAACTCCAAGGTGCTGCGCTCCGGATACGGAAGGGGCGGCTGGACCGGCGCACCGGGGTCCGTCGGCGGCCCGCTCGCCGTCACCACGTACGCCTCTCGCTTGGCCGCCTGTCGGCGCGCCCGGGGCGAGGGTGAGAGGGGAACCCTTCTATACCGTAGGCGTTAATAGGGGGCCCTTCCTTACACAAAGCGCGCGTAGCGGAGCTGGGGGACGCCGACGCGCCCAATTTGTTCCTCGCGGTGCTCGCCGGTCGCCTGCCAGCCGCTCCGCTCGTAGAAGCGCCGGGCCGGCGCGTTGTCCGCCAGCACCCACAGCGCCGCCCGGGTCCAGCCCCGGTCGCGCATGGTGGCCAGCGCGTCGTCCATCAGCGCCCGGCCCGTGCCCCGCCCCCGCTCGCCGGGTTCGAGGTGGATGGCGTTGAGCAGCCCGGTCGCCGGGTCGCCCGCGTCGTCCGGGCCCACGTAGCTGAAGCCGACCAGCCGGCCGTCGCGCTCGGCGACGGTCATCAGGTGGTCGTCGCGCTCCCAGGTCCACCGCTCCACCCAGTACGACCCCATCGCCTCCGCCGTCGGCTCGGCGAGGGCCTCCGCCGGCAGGAACGACGAGTACGCCGCCACCCGGGAGCGCTGGTGCAGCGCCCCCACGGCATGCAGGTCGTCGACGGTGGCGTGGCGGAGGGTGATCGTCACCCGGCCGAGGGTACCCGCCGGGGCGGGACCGGCACGGTGGTCAGGTCCTCGGCGACGACCAGGTCACCGGCGAAGTGCTCCCGGGCCTCGTCGGCGAAGCGCCGCGCGTCGCCGTAGCGCTGGGAGAAGTGGGTGAGCACCAGCGTGCGTACCCCCGACTCGGCCGCCACCCGCGCGGCCTGGCCCGCCGTGAGGTGCCCGACCTCGGCGGCGAGCGCGGCCTCGCTCGCCAGGAACGTCGACTCGATGACCAGCAGGTCGGCGTGCTCGGCGAGGGCGTACACGTTGTCGCAGAGGCCGGTGTCCATCACGAAGGCGAACCGCTGCCCCGGCCGGGTCACGCTCACCTCGTCGCGGGTGACGCGACGCCCGCCGACGTCGAGGTGCCCGGCGCGCAGCAGCTCGCCGACGGCGGGCCCGGCGATCCCGTACGCGGCGAGCTTCTGCGGCAGCATCCGGCAGCCGTCCGGCTCGACGAGCCGGTAGCCGTACGTCTCGATGGGGTGCCGCAGCCGGCGGGCCTCCAGGATGCCGCCGCCGCGCAGGGCGACCCGCTGCCCGTCTGCGGCGATCGGCTCGACGGCCAGTTCGGCGGTCTCGTGGAAGGAGCTGGCGTGCCGCAGCCGGGCGAAGTAGTCGGCCCCGCCGGCCGGGAAGTGCACCGCCACCGGGCGCGGGACCCGGTCCAGGGAGAGCCGCTGGATGGTGCCGGGCAGCCCGAGGCAGTGGTCGCCGTGGAAGTGGGTGACGCAGATCCGGGTCAGGTCGGTGGCGGTGACGCCGGTGTGCAGGAGCTGCCGCTGGCTGCCCTCGCCCGGGTCGAAGAGGATCACCTCGTCGTCCCAGCGCAGCACGTACCCGTTGTGGTTGCGCGCCCGGGTCGGGGCCTGGCTGGCCGTCCCGAGCACCACCAGTTCACGCATGGACACGGCGCTCTCCCCGGCGGATACATGAAGCGACCCCCGGGGCTTCCGTGCTCGCGCACGGGCCGGCTGGACTTGGCCGGCACCCCGGGGGTCGGGTGGCTGTCGTGGTTTCGCCGCACCGCTGCCACACGGTCTCGACGATTGTGCACCCGCCTCGCGGCGGGCAGTTGTCACTGTCGAGGACAGCGGCTAGCGGACAGCCACCTCACGAGTCCGATTGCTATACAAGTCTGGACCACCTCCTTTCCCGTGTACCGCCACGCTACCCACTGGATCCCCGGTGCCGGTAGTGATTTTTGAGGAACTCTCGACGGGGCGAGTACGCCCGGGGCGTCGCCGCCGACGGGGCGGAGCAGGCGGACTTTCGCTTGAATCATCGAAAGTTCGTGCATGTCTGGCCTATCTTTCGCCTCAACTGGGCATTACTGTCTGTTCCACGCAGTCTGAGCAGCCCGATCTCGACCAGCCACACCCCGACCAGCAACACCTCGACCAGCCGCATCTCGCCACCGCCCGAGTCGTCCCCTCGGTCGCTCCCCAGTGAGGTGAACTGTGCCCGTCCTCCCCTCCACCACCACCCGAACACCCGCCCGGCGATCACTGATCGCGTTCGGCCTGGCCGGCGCGTTGGCCGTGACCGCCGGCCCGATCGCCCCGGCAGCCGCAGCCGGCCGACCGGCCGGTCCGACCCCGCCCCGACCGTCCACCGCCACCGGCGCGAACGTGGCGAATCCGGTGGTCGCCGGCCCGATCGCCCGGACCACCCCGATCGGCGACTCCCGGCACGGCTACCCGTTCCTCGCCACCGACGTCGACCTCGCCGCCACCGGCTACGTCGAGGAGGAGTTCTTTCTCTTCGGCACCGCCACCCGGTACGCGCCGCAGGGCACCCAGAACGCGACGGTGCTCGGCACCGACCAGCCCTACGGCACCCGGCTGGTCGTCCGCCGGCCCGCCAGCACCAAGAAGTTCAACGGCGTCGTGATCGCCGAGTGGAACAACGTCAGCAACCAGTGGGACCAGGAGGTCGACTGGTTCCAGTCGCACGAGCACCTGATCCGGGAGGGATACGCCTGGGTCGGGGTCTCCGCCCAGCGGGCCGGGCTGCACTCGGCCACCGGGCTCAAGGCGTGGAGCCCCAGCCGCTACGGCCCGTTGGACCTCACGGTGGGCGGCACGGTCACCGACGACAGCCTCTCGTACGACGTCTTCAGCCAGGCGGTGAAGGCGGTCCGCAGCCCGACCGGCGTCGACCCGCTGGGCAAGCTGCCGGCCCCCCGGTACGTGATCGCCACCGGCCACTCGCAGTCCGCCGGCCGGCTCGCGAACTACTACAACGGCGTCCAGCCGTCGGCGAACGTGCTCGACGCGGTCGTCCTGCACGGCGGCGGCGGGGTGCTGCGCACCGACCTGGCGACCCCGGTGTTCCGGCTCAACTCCGAAGGGGACGTCGCCAGCGGCATCCTGCCCGCGGCGGCGCGGGCCCAGCCCGACTCGCCGGTCCTGCGGTCCTGGGAGGTCGCCGGCGCGTCGCACGGCGACTGGAAGCTGATCACCGACTACGGTCCGCTGCGCAAGCGGGACATCGGCAGCTACCCGGGCGGCTACCCGGGCGAGCCGCAGACCTGCACGCTCCCCTCCCTGTCGCGGGTGCCGCAGCACATGACGCAGAACGCGGTGTACGACCACACCGTCGCCTGGGTCGCCCACGGCGTCGCTCCGCCGACCGCGCCCCGGATCGACATGACCGGCACGACGCCACCGGCCGTCGCCCGGGACGACCTCGGGCTCGCCCTCGGTGGCATCCGGCTCGCCCAGCACGAGGCGCCGCTGCGGATCAACAGCGGCAGCAACAGCGGGCCCGGCTTCTGTTTCCTCGACGGCAGTTCGGTGCCGCTGACCGACGCGCAGCTCGCCACGCTCTACCCGACCGTCCGGTCGTACGTCGACGCCAGCGTCGCCGCGACGCTACGCGCCGCCGACGCCGGACACCTGCCCGGGTCGTTCACCCGCGATCCCGCCTGGTACTCGGACCTGCGTGACCTGCTCGGCGAGTACGTGGCCGCCGGCCGGATCAGCGAGCACGTGGCGGCCCGGCTGGAGGACCGGCTCCGGCGAGCCGAGCAGGCCGGCACCGCCGGCAACGCGGCCCGCGCGAGCGCGCTGCTGGAGCAGTTGGCCGACCGGGCGGAGAAGTTGATCACCCGCGACCCGGCCGCCCGGGACGGGGTGCTGCGGACGACCGAGGCGCTGATCGCGCTCCTCGACGCGGCACAGCGCCGCACCCGGTGACCCGACCGCGCCGGCCGCCCACCGGCCGGCGCGGTCCCCGCCCGGCGGCGGGCACGGCGCAGGACGTCGTACCCGCCGCCGGGCGGCGGCACGGCCGGAGTGATCAGTCGGCGATGCCGATCGGGCCCTCGCGCGGGCCCTCCTCGCTGGCCGGCTGCACCGCCAGCGACGGGAAGTCGGCCAGGTCGCCCTCGGGCTCGGCGTCCCACTCGGGGAACACCAGCTCGCTCTGGAGGTAGAGGCAGAGCAACTGGGTGAGGTGGCCCAGCCCGTCGAGGTGGGTGCGCTCGTGGCCGTGGGTGGCGTCCACCCCGAAGCCGAGCAGCGCCACCCGGGCGTGCGCGCCCGCCTCCACCGCCGCCGCCACGTCCGAGCGGTAGAACTCGAAGACGTCGCGGACCAGGTCCACCCCGTGCTCGCGGGCGATCGAGGCGAGGTTGCGGGTCAGGTGGTAGTCGAACGGGCCCACCCCGTCGCCCATGGCCAGGGTGGCCGCGTTCTCCCGGGACTGCTGCCCGGGGGCGACCACCGCGGCGTCCACGGAGACGATCTCGGCGACGTCCGGGTCGAGGCCGTGGCTCGCCCCGTGCCCGATCTCCTCGGTGACCGTCACCAGCAGGTGCGCGGTCACCGCCGGGGTGACGCCCGCGTCGACCATCGCCTTGAACGCGGTAAGCACCGCCGCCACCCCGGCCTTGTCGTCCAGGTGCCGGGACTTGACGTACCCGCTCGGGGTGATCGTCGGATTCGGCAGGAACGCGACGAAGTCTCCGACGTCGATGCCGAGCGCCCGCAGCCCCGCCTCGTCGGCGACGGGCTCGTCGACCCGCACCTCGACCTGCTCCCAGCCGACCCCCTGGAGGTCGACGGCCTCGTTGTAGCGGTGCCCGCTGGCCTTCAGCGGCAGCACCTGGCCGGTGATTACCCGGTCCAGGTCGTCGGTGAAGATCCGCACGTGCGCGCCCTCGGCGAACCGGGCGCTGTGCGTGCCGACCTGCATCAGCTCCAGCCGGCCGTTCTCCTTGAGCCGCTTCACCATGCCGCCGATGGTGTCGGTGTGCACCACGATCGCCCGGTCCGCCCCGGTCTGGCGGGGCCCCGGCAGGCAGGCGCTGAGCGCGCCGCGCCGGGTCAGCGTGGAGGAGATCCCGAGCGCGGAGAGGCGTTCACCCACGTACTGCTGCACGTGGTCGGTGCGCCCCGACGGGCTCGGGATCTCCAGCAGCTCCACCAGCACCTGGCGGAGGTAGTCCAGGTCGATCTTCAGCGGGACGGGTTTGCGTGCGGTCATGCCTGAGAGCTTGCCGCACCCGCCGGTGTCCAGAGGCGTCGCGGTGCCCGCGTGCCGGGGAAGAGGAGGTCGACGAAGCGCTCGGCGGTCGGCTGCGGCTCGTGGTTGGCCAGACCCGGCCGCTCGTTCGCCTCGATGAACACGTGCTCCGGGGCGTCCGGGGCGCTGACCAGCAGGTCCAGCCCGGTCACCGGGATGTCCAGCGCCCGGCTGGCCGCCACGCACGCCTCGGCGATCGCCGGGTGCAGCTCGCCCGTCACGTCGTGGATCGTCCCGCCGGTGTGCAGGTTCGCGGTGCGGCGCACGGCCAGCACCGTGCCCTCGGGCAGCACGTCGTGCAGGTCGTAACCGGCCTCGGCGACCACCTCCCGGGTCATGTCGTCGACGGGGATGCGCGACTCGCCCCCGGTGGCGGCGGCCCGGCGGCGGCTCTGCCGCTCGATCAGCTCGGCGACGTCGTGCACCCCGTCGCCGGTGACCTGGGCGGGCCGCCGCACGGCGGCGGCCACCACCTCGTGGTCGATGACGATCACCCGCAGGTCCTCGCCGTCGCGCATCTGCTCGATCAGCACGTCCGGGCAGAAGCCGCGGGCCAGCGCCACGGCGGCGGTCAGCGCCTCCGGCGTGCGTACGCCGACGGTGATGCCGTTGCCCTGCTCGCCGCGCGCCGGCTTCACCACCACCCGGCCCACCTCGGCCAGGAACGCGACGTCGGCGTCGTCGCCCGTCGCGGTGCGCCCCGCCGGCACCGACAGGCCCGCCTCGGTGAGGATGCGCCGGGTCACCCGCTTGTCGTCGCACCGGCTCATCGCCACCGCCGAGGTCAGCTCGGACAGCGACTCGCGGGTGACGATCGTCCGGCCGCCGTTGCTCAGCCGCAGCTCGCCCCACTCCGGGTCGGTGACCTCCACCCGGATGCCCCGGCGCATCGCCTCGTCCGCGACGATCTTCGCGTACGGGTTGAGCCGGTCGTACCCCTCCGGGGCGGCCGGCAGGAACAGCCGCTCGTTGATCGGGTTCTTCCGCTTCACGCAGAGCGTGGCGGTGCGGTAGAAGCCGAGCCGCTCGTACAGCCGGATCGCCCCGGTGTTCTCGGCCAGCACCGACAGGTCGACGAACGCCCGGCCGCGCGCGGCGAGCCGAGCCGCCAGCTCGGTCAGCAGCGCCTGGCCGGTGCCGGGCGGCGCGGTGTTGAAGTCCACGGTCAGGCACCACAGGCTCGCCCCGTTGTCCGGGTCGGCGAAGACCGCCACGTGGTCCACGCCGGTGATCGTGCCGACCACGTCCCCGGCGGCGTCCTCGGCGACCAGGTGCAGGAACCGGTCGGTGCGGGCGTTGTCGACAAGCACGTCGACCGGGGCGGTGACCATGCCGTTGCGGGCGTAGATCCGGTTCACCGCGTCCGCGTCGTCGGCGTCGCGCAGCGTCCGGATCCGCAGCCCGGGCAACCCGTCGCGCTCGTCGGCGGCGGCCGGCGGCGCGGGCAGCCGCAGCCGGTACGTCAGCGACGGGTCGATGAACAGCTCGTCGGGCAGCCGGGACACCAGCACGTGCGGGTCGCGCAGGTAGATGCAGATGTCCCGCGCCCCGGCCGCCTCCGAGCGCAGCACCGCCGCCACGGCGGCCTGCTCGGTGAACGTCTGGCCGAACACCAGCCGCCCCCAGCCGCAGTCGAGCACCACGCCGTCGGCGGCCGGCTGTTCCCCCTCGGCCTGCCCGTCCGGGGCGTCCGGCGGGGCCGGAGCGGGGGCCACCGGATCGCCGCCCGGCCCCACCCGTTCGCGGCGGCGACCCAGCACCCGTTCCCGGTCGGTGCGCGCCGTCCCGGTCGCGAGGGTGTCGCTCACGGTCAGTCGATTCCGTGGCTCTGGAGCCACATTTCCAGGAGTCCCAGTTGCCACAGCTTGTTTCCGTTCAACGGGGTGAGTTCGGCGTTCGGGTCGGCCAGCAGCGCGTCGACGTACTCGGTGCGGAACAGGTTGCGGTGGCGGGCGGCGGGCGCGTGCAGCGCGTCGCGTACCCGGTCGAGGAGCTTGCCCTCCAGGTGGGTGAGGCCCGGCACGGGGAAGTAGCCCTTCGGCCGGTCGATGACCTCGTGCGGCAGGACCCGGCGGCCGATCTCCTTCAGCACGCCCTTGCCGCCCTGGGCCAGCTTCAGCTCCGGCGGGCAGGTCGCGGCCAGCTCCACGAACTCGTGGTCGAGGAACGGCACCCGGGCCTCCAGCCCGTGCGCCATGGTCATGTTGTCGACCCGCTTCACCGGGTCGTCGGTCAGCATGATCTGGGTGTCGATCCGCAGGCCCGCGTCGACGGCGGTCTGCGCGCCGGGCTGGGCCAGGTGGGCGGCCACGAACTCCCGCGCCGGGTCGCCGTCGGCCAGCCACGCCGGGTCCAGCACCCGGGCCAGGCCGGCCGCGTCCCGGTCGAGGAACGCCTTCGCGTACGTCTCGACGGCCCGCTCCCGGTCGACGCCGGCCAGCGGCGGGTACCAGTGGTAGCCGCCCAGGATCTCGTCCGCGCCCTGGCCGGACTGGACCACCTTGACGTGCCGCGACACCTCCTGGCTGAGCAGCCAGAACGCCACGCAGTCGTGGCTGACCATCGGCTCGCTCATCGCCGCCACCGCCGACTCCAGCGGGGGCAGCAGGTCCCGGGCGGCCACCCGGATCTGGTGATGGTCGGTGTCGAACGTCTTCGCCACGAGGTCCGAGTAGACGAACTCGTCGCCGGAGCGCCCGCCGACCGCGTCGAAGCCGATCGAGAACGTGGCCAGCCCGCGCTGCCCCTGCTCGGCGAGCAGGGCGACGACCAGGCTGGAGTCCAGCCCGCCGGAGAGCAGCACGCCGACCGGCACGTCGGCGACCATCCGGCGGCGCACCGCCGTGGTCAGCGACTCCAGCAGGGCGTCCTCCCAGTCGCGGGCGGACCACCCGGCCCGCTCCGCGCGCCGGGTGAACGCCGGGTCCCAGTAGACCCGCTCGCGGGTGGTGCCGTCGGCCTCGTACACCCGCACGGTGGCCGGGGGCAGCTTGGCGACCCCGCGCAGGATGGTGCGCGGCGGCGGCACGATGCTGTGGAAGCTCAGGTAGTGGGCCAGCGCCACCGGGTCGATGGCGGTGTCGACGCCGCCGCCGGCCAGCAGCGCGGGCAGGGTGCTGGCGAAGCGCACCACGCCCGGGGACTCGGCCACGTACAGCGGCTTGATGCCGAGCCGGTCGCGGGCCAGCACGAGGCGGCCGGTGTCCCGCTCGCTGATCGCCACGGCGAACATCCCGATCAGGTGGTCGACGAAGTCGAGCCCCCACTCGGCGTACGCCTTGACGACCACCTCGCTGTCGCCCGAGGAGAAGAAGCGGTGCCCCCTGGCCTGCAACTCCTCGCGCAGCTCCCGGTAGTTGTAGACGCAGCCGTTGAAGACGCCCGTCAGGCCCGACGCCGGGTCGACCAGGGGCTGCCCGCTCGCCGCCGACAGATCGATGATCTTGAGGCGGCGATGGCCGAGAGCGGTCGCCCCCTGGGACCACACGCCGCTGTCGTCGGGCCCCCGGTCGCTCATCGTGGCCGCCATGCGCTCCACCGCCGCGACGTCGGCCCGCGAGCCGTCACGGCGGAACTCCCCAGCCAGTCCGCACATGCCAGACAATGCTGCCAGAGGTGAGCTCCGCTCGCCTGTTGAGATGATGTCGTCGGCGTTACGTGCTTGCTAAGATGCCCGCCCCCGCGCCCGCGACGCGCCCCCGCCGGCCGACGGCGCTGCCCGGCCCGCCGCCTCCGCGCTCGGCCGCCTGCTCAGACTGCCCGGCCGGTTGTGAGAAACCCCGCATCGGCGCGACCCCGCCGGGCCCACGGTCGACCGTGCCCGGCCGGACGGCCGCGCCCCGCCCGCCGCCGGCGACCGGTCGTCCTCCGGACGGGGCATTCAGCGCCGAACGTCGCCGTGCCAGGGTGAGGTCCGGCCCACGAGGAGGCGATGACCATGCGCGCGACGCGACGGACAGGCGTGCGGACCGGACGTGGCGTGCGTACCGCAGGCCGGCTGGCGCTGGCGGCGGCGGTCGCGGCGGCCGGGGTGCTGGCCGGGGTCGCCCCCGCGCAGGCCGTCGCCACCCGCACCGTGGCCTTCTGGAGCATGGACGAGCCGGCGGGCGGCACGGTGCTCACCGACAGCAGCGGCAACGGCCGGCACGGTCGCGTCGGCGACGAGGTGGCGGCCGGGACGCGCTACGACGGCGCCACCGCACACCGCTTCGCCTTCCACAACCCCGCCGACCGGGAGTACGTGCCGGGGCACGTGAACCTGGTGCCGGCGAGCAACGACTTCAACCCCGAGGCCGGCGACTTCTCGGTCTCGATCCGCTACCGCACCACGAAGTCCTTCGGCAACATCATGCAGAAGGGGCAGGGCGGCACGGCCGGCGGCTACTGGAAGTTCGAGGCCCCCGAGGGCAAGCCCCGGTGCATGTTCCGGGGCGGCGACGGGTCGACCCGCACCGGCTACACCGGCGCCTCCATCGCCGACGGGCAGTGGCACACCGTGACCTGCAACCGCACCGCCAACTACGTCGAGATGTACGTCGACGGCGTGCGCACCAGCCGGCTCACCGGCCCCACCGGGACGATCGCCAACAACTGGCAGTTCTCCATCGGCGGCAAGAGCTCCTGCGACGGGGTGAACGTCACCTGCGACTACTTCGCCGGGGACATCGACTGGATCCGGCTGGTCAAGGGCCCCGGCGGCGCGGCCAACACCCCGCCGCGCGCCGACCTCGCCGCGTCCTGCTCCGGGCTGGTGTGCGCGTTCTCCGCCGCCGGGTCCACCGACGCCGACGGCGCGGTCCAGGACCACGCCTGGGACTTCGGCGACGGCGCGACCGCCGGCACCGCCAGCGTCCCCACCACCACCCACACGTATGCGCAGGCCGGCACCTACCGCGTGGCGGTCACCGTCACCGACGACCGGGGCGGCACCGGCACCGCCACCCGGGACGTCACCGTCGCGCCGCTGCCGGAGCTGATCTCGTACGTCGGGCAGGCCACCGCCAACGCGAACGTCACCAACCACTCCGTCGTCGTGCCCACCGGCGTCGAGGCGGGTGACACCCTGCTGCTGTTCCTCAGCCAGAACACCCACGCCGACACCGGGGAGCCCACCGGGGTCACCGGCTGGACGCGGCTGGACCGCCTCGACGGCGGCTACGCCACCACCACCGCCTGGTGGAAGGTCGCCGCCGCCGGCGACGCCGGCCGGACCCTGCGGGTCACCCTCGGCAAGCAGTCGAAGGGGAACCTGGTGCTCGTCGCCTACCGGGGCACCGACCCGGCCGACCCGGTGGCCGCGTTCGCCCGCGCCGCCGACCCGGCCAGCTCCGCCACCCGGGTCACCCCGACCGCCCCGGTCGCCGCCGAGCGCGGGTGGGGCGTGTCGTACTGGCTGCACGGCGACGCCACGTCCACCGCGCTGACCCCGCCGCCCGGGGTGCAGGTGCGCAGCAACGGCTCGCAGACCGGCGGGGGCCGCGTCACCGGGCTGCTCGCCGACTCGGGCGCGTCGGTGCCGACCGGCGCGTACGGCGGCCTCAGCGCGACCGCCGCGGCGGCCAGCACCACCACGACCACCTGGACCGTCGTCCTCCGCCCCGCCTGACGCCGGTCGGCCCTATTCCTGGTCCGGAGAGCGACTGAGCTCACGCCGCCACTGTGCGAACCGTTCCCGCAGGCCCGGCAGCTCGGCGGGAGAAACGCCGTAGCAGTCGAAGTCCGCGTCGGTGATCTGCGTCAAGGCGCCCAGGGCGTCGACGAAGGCCGCCACCTCGAACCCGGGATCGGCGTTCATCGCCAGCTCGAGGAGACGCCCGCGGGTGTAGCGGCCACTGCTGAGCGCTGCGTCCACGTCAAGGAAGTCCCGCGCCTCGGCGCGGCCGAACAGGGCGCACATCTTGTTGGCGACGGCGTCGTCCGGATGCAGGACAGGGCCGACCGGTGACGGGACCGGAGGGTGGGCACGCCAGTCCGCCGACATCTCCAGCTTCTCCGGCTCGCTCCCGGGCCTGGACCGATCAGCGAGAAGGAGACGGGCGAAGGTCTCGTTGCGGATGACAGCGGTCACCTCGAAGCCGTGCAGGTCGAGCGCCTTCACGACCTCGTCAACGGCACGGGGGAACTCGGCGCGGGTCTGCCAGGCGGTGAAGAGATCCACATCCCAGCTCAGTCGGGAACCCATCCCGTGGGCACTCACCGCGTAACCGCCCGCCAGAGCAAAGCCGTAGCGGCCCGCTACAGCGAGTGCGATCTCGGCGATACGGGCGTGTTGTTGCTGCATGACCTCAGGCGGCAACCTGCCCCGTCCGGCGAAGCTCGGGGAAACGATCCTCCCACGCCTTCCGTACGGACGGGGGCAGCCACATCGAGGGCCACAACTGGATCAAGGTCTGACAGTCGAGGAATGTGTGCAGGTCCTCGGGGGCTGCGGCCTCGTTGAGCACCGTGCGGTACAGGTCGAGGACGCGGCCGGGGTTGGCGAGGTTGTAGCGGGCGTTTCCCGACCACTTCAGGTGTCGGGGAAGGTCGACGACACCGCTGGTCGGACCGTCGAGCCGATCGAGGGAGTCGGGCACGACGACCGGCTTGGCGTATCCGCGTGGACGGATGTCACCGGCCATCGTGCCCTCCTAGACGTCTCTGTCAGAGTAACGGGTCAGGGCAGCCGGAGGTGCGGGCCACGCTGCCCCTTTCAGGCGGTGCGGGCCACACCCACCGGGCAGCTCAGCCCGTTCGGCCCGTGGTTGCAGTACCCGTTCGGGTTCTTCGTGGGCGCGAGATATTGCTGGTGATACTCCTCAGCAAAGTAGTAGTCGCCGAGGCGGGCGATCTCCGTGGTGATCTCACCCTTGCCGGCCCGCGCCACGATCGGCGCGAACGCGTCCCGCGACGCGGTGGCGGTGGCGAGCTGCTCGTCGGTGCTGGCGTAGATCGCCGACCGGTACTGGGTGCCCACGTCGTTGCCCTGCCGCATGCCCTGGGTCGGGTCGTGGTTCTCCCAGAACACCTTCAGCAGGTCCTCGTAGCTGATCACGGTGGGGTCGTAGACGACCTGGACGACCTCGGTGTGCCCGGTCATGCCCGAGCAGACCTCCTCGTACGTCGGGTTCGGGGTGATCCCGCCCGCGTAGCCGACGGAGGTGGTGAGCACGCCGGGCAGGGTCCAGAACAGCCGCTCGGCCCCCCAGAAGCAGCCCATCCCGAACACGGCGACCTGCGCGCCCGCCGGGAACGGCCCCTTCAGCGAGGAGCCGAGCACCTCGTGGCGGTCGCTGATCGGCATCGCGATCGGGCGGCCGGGCAGGGCCCGGTCGGGGGTGGGCAGCTCGGACTTCATGCGGCGAAGGAACACGGTGGAACTCCTCTCGTACTTCTCCCCGCGTGCAACACCGCCGGGCCCCGGTTCCTTACCCGCCCCGGCCCCGGGTAACCGATGCCCGTCGGGCGGGTCCTCAGGCCAGGGCGGCGGCGACCCGGGCGGCGTACGACCCGGCCTCGGCGTCGTCGGCGTAGCGGGTGCGGGGCCAGAAGAAGCCGCGCAGGCCGTCGCCCTTCGTCCTCGGCACGAGGTGGGTGTGCAGGTGCGGCACCGACTGGGACACCTTGTTGTTCATCGCCACGAACGTGCCGCCGGCCCCCAGACCTTCCTCCACGGCCACGGCGAGCCGCTGCACCAGCCCGAAGTAGCCGGGCAGGTCGCCGGCCGGCAGGTCGGCCAGGGTCACCAGGTGGGCGCGCGGCACCACCAGCACGTGGCCCTTGAACACGGGCCGGGTGTCGAGGAACGCCACCCCCTGCGGGGCGTCGGCGACCAGGAACGCCGGGACATCACCGGCCACGATCCCGCAGAACACACACCCGCCCATCCGGCCAGGCTAGCCGCGCGCCCCGCCTTCCGCCGCACCGCGAACTGCGGCTGCGCGCCGCACATTGCCCCGGACACGTCACCACGGATCGAGATAGGTGTCCCACTCGTCGTCGGCAACGCCTGGCGGGCCGGTCTCACCGTTCGCCAGGCGGGCCCTGATGTCGGCCTCCCACCGCAATGCCCAGCGTCGCAGCTCATCAAGGTTCGGCTCGGTCAGGCCGTAGCTCAGGAATGTGCGAGGGTCACGCTCGTCGACAGCACCGAGCCGGTCTGCCAACTCCTCCAGCGAGAACCCTGCGGTGTGACGCGCGCCGAGAGCCTCAAGCTCGGTCCAGCTGAGTTGTGCGTTCGCGGCGTGGATGTCGATGAAATCCCGGTGCGCGGCTCGATCGTGCAGGGCCCGCACCTTTAACCCGACCGCGTCCTCGAAGGCGAGAACGGGGCCGATGCTCAGCCGGGCTGGCGGCCCGAGCGCCTCCTTGAGGAGATCCACCTCGCACGACGCCGAGCCGTCCGACACGAGCATCCGGGCCATTCGTGGGCTGACCTCGATGGCCTGGGCAGAGAAGCCAGCACGCCGATAGGCATCGGTCAGCCCGCTCACCACGGTCGAAAGCGGCAGCGCCGAGGCGGTGGCGAAATCGATGTCCTGTGACGGCCGGCTCACCAGCTCATGCGCGCACATGGCGTACCCACCCGCCAACACCAGGCCGAGATCGTCACCAGCGTCGAAACCGATTCTGAGCAACTGGCGGTGCAGTTCCTCTATTAGAGGGCGGCGAGGCCGGGCAACCGGCGTTCCCAGAGAGCGATCAGGCGTCGAGCGGTCAACCGGCGGATGCGCGGCCAGTCGCGTCGGAGCAGAGTGGCGTTGACATACCGGATCAGGTCGTCCCGCTGGCCGCAGTCGAGCAGCAGGCAGTAGAGCGTCAGGCGCTCACGAGGGTCGCTGACGTCGAAGTCGGCCGGACCGGACCAGGCCAGCCGCACCGGAAGGCTGACCCGCCCGTGCTCGGGGCCGGCTAGCAGCCCCAGGGAGGGCGGGATCCGGTCTGCTGCGCCGACCAGGCGAGAGGGCAGCGGCACGGTCGAGGTCACCCGCCAATTATGGAACACCGGTCGGACAACCTCACAAAGGCGCGGCCGGCTCGGGAGGCGGTGAGAGGGGAACCCTTCTCTACCGTAGGCGTTAACAAGGGGCCCCTCCTTCCCACCGGCTAACGTCTGCGGCATGAACCACGGCTTCGATACGCTCGCGATCCACGCCGGCCAGGACCCGGAGGCCCGCACCGGCGCGGTCATCCCGCCGATCTACCAGACCAGCACGTACGCCCAGGACGCCGTCGGCGCGCCCCGGCAGGGCTACGAATACTCCCGTTCCGGCAACCCGACCCGCGACGCCCTCCAGGAGTGCCTCGCCGCGCTGGAGGGCGGCCCCGTCGGGCTGGCCTTCGCCAGCGGCCTGGCCGCCGAGGACGCCCTGCTGCGTACCGTCTGCAAGCCGGGCGACCACGTGGTCATCCCCGACGACGCGTACGGCGGCACGTACCGGCTGTTCGCCAGGGTCGCCGAGCGGTGGGGGCTGGCGTACACCCCGGCGAAGGTCTCCGACGTCGACGCCGTGCGGGCCGCGATCCGGCCCGGCGCGACGCGGATCATCTGGCTGGAGACGCCGACCAACCCGCTGCTCGGCATCGCCGACATCGCCGCCCTCGCCGCCGTGGCCCACGACGCCGGCGCGCTGCTGGTGGTCGACAACACCTTCGCCTCCCCGTACCTCCAGCAGCCGATCGCGTTCGGCGCGGACGTGGTGGTGCACTCCACCACCAAGTACGTCGGCGGGCACTCCGACGTCGTCGGCGGCGCGCTCGTCGCCGCCGACCGGGCGCTCGGCGAGGAGTTGCGCTACCACCAGAACGCCATGGGCGCGGTCAACGGCCCGTTCGACGCCTGGCTGACCCTGCGCGGCGTCAAGACCCTCGGCGTACGGATGGACCGGCACTGCGACAACGCGGAGCGGATCGCCGCCTACCTCGACGGGCACGCCAAGGTCGCCCAGGTGATCTACCCGGGCCTGCCGTCGCACCCCGGGCACGAGGTGGCCGCCAAGCAGATGCGCCGCTTCGGCGGCATGATCTCGTTCCGGGCGGCCGGCGGCGAGGAGCACGCCGTGCAGATCTGCAACCGGGCGAAGCTGTTCGTGCTCGCCGAGTCCCTCGGCGGGGTGGAGTCCCTGATCGAGCACCCGGGTCGGATGACACACGCAAGTGCCGCCGGCTCGCCGCTTGAAGTTCCCGGTGATCTCGTGCGACTGTCTGTCGGCATCGAGACGGTCGACGACCTGCTCGCCGATCTGGAGCAGGCACTGGGCTGACCGCTGGTGAGGGAGGGTGGCCGTGCAGGACCTCATGCCGACCTGGGTGGGCGCGACCGCGAAGCAGATCGCCCGCGGCGTACGCCGGGGTGACGTCTCCGCCACGCAGGTCGTGGCCGACCACCTCGACCACATCGCCCGGGCCGACGCCGACCTCGCCGCGTTCCGCACGGTGCGCGGCGGGGAGGCGATCACCGAGGCGGAGAAGGTCGACGAGCAGGAGGAGCTGGCCAACCTCCCGCTGGCCGGGGTGCCCGTCGCGGTCAAGGAGAACACCGCCGTCGCCGGCCTGCCCACCTGGCACGGCTCGGCGGCCGTGCGCAGCGCCGTCGCCGAGGCCGACCACGAGGTGGTCCGGCGGCTGCGCGGCGCGGGCGCAGTGATCCTCGGGGTGACCCGGATGCCCGAGCTGGGCCTGTGGGCGCTCACCGACGACGCGAGCGCGGTCACCCGCAACCCGTGGGACCCGCGGCGCACCCCCGGCGGCTCGTCCGGCGGCGCGGCGGCGGCGGTGGCCGCCGGGCTGGTGCCGATGGCGCACGGCAACGACGGGCTCGGCTCGATCCGCATCCCGGCTGCCTGCTGCGGCCTGGTCGGGCTCAAGCCGGGCCGGGGCGTGGTGCCGTGCCAGCTCGGCGCCGACGACTGGTTCGGCCTCACCGAGCACGGCATGCTGACGTCCACGGTCGCCGACGCGGCGGTCGGCTTCCAGGTGCTCGCCGGCCGCCCGCAGGAGAAACTGGTCCCGCCGCAGCGGCTGCGGGTGGGCGTCTCGCTGCGGTCCCCGGTGCGCGGCGTCGCCCCGGACGCGCCGAACCGCGACGCGGTCGCCGCCGCCGGCCGGCTGCTCGCCGCCGCCGGCCACGACACCGTGCCCGCCGACCCGGTCTACCCGACCCGCCTCGGCCTGGCCGGCATCGCCACCTGGTTCGCCGCTGCCGCCGCCGACGTGCGGGCCGCCGGGCTCGACCCGCGCGCCCTCCAGCGGCGCAGCCGCCGGCACGTCGCGCTGGGGGAGTGGGCGCAACGCCGGGGGTACGTCCGCGAGTCCGACCGGGTCGCCTGGCGCGAGCGGTCCATCGGCTTCTTCGCCGACCACTCGGTCGACCTGCTGCTCACCCCGGCGCTGGCGGGGCCGCCGCCGGAGGCCGTCGCCTGGTCCGGCCGGTCCTGGGCGGCCAACATGAAGGCCAGCATCCGGTACGCCCCGTACGCCGCCCCGTGGAACATCGCCGGCCTGCCCGCGATCGTGGTGCCGGTGGGCCGCCGCCCCGACGGGCTGCCGGTGGCGGTGCAACTCGTCGGGCCGCCCGGCTCGGAGCTGCTGCTGCTCGGCGTCGCCGGCCAGTTCGAGATGCAGGCCCCGTGGGCCCGGCACGCCCCCGGCTACCCCCACGTCGGCACGGAGTCGCCGGCCGTCACGTGACCTCCGGCCCGCCGTGATCGCCTCGTAGCCGCAGGTAGCGGCCGGTGTCGCCGCCGCCGGGCGGTGGCCGTGGTGGCACGATCGGGGCATGACGGAACTGGTCGGCCTCGCCGAGGTACGCGCCGCGCGCGAGCTGCTCGCCGGCGTCACCCGCACCACCCCGCTGGAGCCCTCCCGCCCGCTGAGCGCCGCGCTTGGCGGGCCGGTGTGGCTCAAGTGCGAGAACGTGCAGCGCGCCGGCTCGTACAAGGTGCGCGGTGCGTACGTGCGGATCTCCCGGCTGTCGGCGGCGGAGCGCGAGCGGGGGGTGGTGGCCGCGAGCGCCGGCAACCACGCCCAGGGGGTGGCCCTGGCGGCCGGGCTGGTCGGCACGCACGCGACGGTCTTCATGCCGGTGAACGCGCCGCTGCCGAAGGTCGCCGCCACCAAGGGGTACGGCGCGCAGGTCGAGCTGATGGGCAACACCGTCGACGAGTCGCTGCTGGCGGCGCAGACCTTCGCCGAGCGGACCGGGGCGGTCCTCATCCACCCGTTCGACCACCCGGACGTGATCGCCGGGCAGGGCACCGTGGCGCTGGAGATCCTGGAGCAGTGTCCCGACGTGCGGACGATCGTCACCGGGGTCGGCGGCGGCGGCCTGATCTCCGGCATGGCGGTGGCGGCGAAGGCGCTGCGGCCCGACGTGCGGCTGGTCGGGGTGCAGGCGGCGGGCGCGGCGGCCTACCCGCCCTCGCTGGCGGCCGGCGAGCCGGTACGCCTGCCGGCGGTCAGCACCATCGCCGACGGCATCGCGGTGGGCCGCCCGGGGGAGATCACCTTCAACCACGTCCGCAAGCTCGTCGACGAGATCGTCACGGTCTCCGAGGAGGACATCTCCCGGGCGCTGTTGATGCTGCTGGAACGGGGCAAGCAGGTCGTCGAGCCGGCGGGCGCGGTCGGGGTGGCGGCGCTGCTGGCGGGCACAGTGCGGGTCGACACGCCGGTGGTGGCGGTGCTCTCCGGCGGCAACATCGACCCGCTGCTGATGCTGCGCGTCATCGAGCACGGGCTCGCGGCGGCCGGGCGCTACCTGCGGGTGACCGTGCGCTGCTCGGACCGCCCCGGGCAGCTCGCCTCGCTGCTGCACGAGATCGCCGAGCACCGGGCGAACGTGGTCGACGTGGAGCACCAGCGGGCCAACCCGCACCTGCGGCTCGGCGAGGTCGAGGTGGCGCTGTCGGTGGAGACCCGCGGCGTCGAGCACTCCGACACGCTGATCAGCGCGCTGCGGGCCAGCGGCTACCAGGTGGTCTTCGCCGCCGATCACTGACGGCACAAGGAAGGGCCCCTTGTTAACGCATTCCGTTGCACAAGGGGCCCTTGTTAACAGTTGTCCGGCTCGGCGGCCGGTCAGCCGGTGAACGGCTCGAACTTGACCACCGTCACCTTGATGTCCGCGCCGCTCGGCGCGGTGTAGGTCACCGTCTGGCCGGGCCGGCTGCCCAGGATCGACTTGCCCAGCGCCGACTCGGGGCTGTAGACGGTCAGCTCGGTGGTGGAGGAGATCTCCCGCGAGCCGAGCAGGAAGGTCTCGGTGTCGTCGGTGTCGTCGTCGAAGTAGATCGTGACGACCATCCCGGGCGAGACCGTGTCGGCGCTCGGCGCCTCGCCGACCTTGGCGGTGCGGAGCAGCTCCTTCAAGTAGAGGATGCGCCCCTCCTGCTTGCCCTGCTCCTCGCGGGCGGCGTGGTAGCCGCCGTTCTCCCGGAGGTCGCCCTCCTCGCGCCGCGCGTTGATCTCGGCCGCGATCACGGGCCGGTTGGCGATCAGCTCGTCGAGCTCAGCCTGGAGGCGGTCGTGCGCGTCCTGGGACAGCCAGGTGGCGGGCGCCTCGTTTCCGTTGTTGGACACAGGCGATCTCCTCGGTTGTGCGGACTGGCTGACGGGTGAACTACCAAGTTACCAGTGCGGTGCCCGTCCGGGTGCGGACGATCACCGCGGGTGCCGGCGGCGAGGCCCGCGGTGCGTGTGGCGCAGTGGCGTTTCAGCAGCTCAGTCGGCCTGTCGGCAGCGCACCACCTCACCGATGAAAGGGCGGGCCGTGGTGGCCAGCCGATGCCGGGCGGCGGCCCGGGACTCGCCCGGCCGGGCGGTCACGGTGACCTCCTCGCGGGCCACCTCGGCCCCGTCGTGCGAGCGGGCCCGCAGCACGCAGGTCGCCGAGCCGCCCGCCGGGACCGTCACCCGGAAGTCGACCACCACCTGGGAGTCGGTGATGTCCGTGTACGTGACCACCTGGGCGTCGTAGGTCGGGTCGCCGTATTTGCCGTACATGCTGAACGCCGCCAGCCCGAGTGCCGCGACCAGGGCTGTCGCGAGCAGCGCGACCAGCGCCGGCCGGCGGCGGCCCGGCTCCCTGCGCCGGCCGTAGCGGCCCGGGGGGAACGCGGGCGCACCTGGCGTGATTGTGGCGTGCGTCTCGGTCACCGGCGGCGGTCTCCTGGCGTTGTTGTCGGCCCCATCGGCAAGAATGGCAGAGTCCAATCTTTCCAGCCCGGCGCCGGCTCGTGGACGAGTCCTCAGTCACCTTTGCTGAGGTAAGGATGACAGGCCGGCGGGCGACGCCGGCAGGCAGCGCCGGTGGGCACAGACGAGGAGCGCCGCAAGTGGCAGAGCAGCTGCGTCTCATGGCCGTCCACGCGCACCCCGACGACGAGTCGAGCAAGGGTGCCGCGACCATGGCGAAGTACGTCGCCGAGGGGGTCGACGTGCTGGTCGTGACGTGCACCGGTGGCGAGCGCGGCAGCGTGCTCAACCCGAAGATGGACAGGCCGGACGTGTGGGCCAACATCGCCGAGATCCGCCGCGCCGAGATGGACGCCGCCCGCGCCATCCTCGGCGTCGAGCAGGCATGGCTGGGCTTCGTCGACTCGGGGCTGCCCGAGGGCGACCCGCTGCCGCCCCTGCCCGAGGGCTGCTTCGCCCTCCAGGACGTCGAGGTGGCCGCGGGCCCGCTGGTGCGGCTGATCCGGCAGTTCCGTCCGCACGTGATCACCACGTACGACGAGGAGGGCGGCTACCCGCACCCCGACCACATCATGACCCACAAGATCACCGTTGCCGCGTTCGACGCCGCCGGCGATCCGGAGCGCCACCCCGACCTCGGCGAGCCCTGGCAGCCGCTCAAGCTCTACTACGACGTGGGCTTCTCCAAGGGCAAGATCCTCGCGCTGCACGAGGGCATGGTCGCCGCCGGCCTCGCGTCGCCCTACGAGGAGTGGCTCAAGCGCTGGGAGGACCGGCCCGACAAGGGCCCCCGGATCACCACCCGCGTCGAGTGCGCCGACTACTTCCCGGTCCGCGACGACGCGCTGCGCGCCCACGCCACCCAGATCGACCCGGACGGCTTCTGGTTCCACGTGCCGATGGAGCTCCAGCGGCGGGCCTGGCCCACGGAGGACTTCCAGCTCGCCCGCTCGGTGGTGGACAGCCCGCTGCCCGAGTCCGACCTCTTCGCCGGGGTCCGCGAGACGGCCCACGCCTGCTGAGCCAGCCCACGCCTGCTGAGCCAGCCCATGCCTGCTGAGCCGGCCGTGCCCACCGATCCGGGGCCGGGCTACGCTGGGGGCCTGCCACGATCCGGAGGAACACCATGCTGACCGCCGCCCAGGTGCTCGCGCAGAACAACTTCGGTGACACGCGTACGGGCGGCCTGGCCGGCCCGATGGGCCTCTTCCTCATCGTGCTGCTGGGCACCGCCACCGTGCTGCTCATCCGCAACATGAACTCCCGGCTGCGCCGCCTGCCCGACCACTTCCCCGCGCCCGGCGGGTCCGCCGACGCGGGCCGGGCGGACGCCGCAGTCGGGGGCGGGCCGGCGGGCGTCGAGGCGGGGCGGGCCGACGCTACAGTCGTCGATCCGACAGACGGGACCTTGGGGCACGACTCACGCTCGACCGCCCCCAACGGCCCCCAGCAGCACGGAAACGGGTGATCGGGGCGTGATTCACGCCGAAGCCGGCCGTCGCCCCCTGTTGCGCTCCCCGGCTTTGGCTTAGCCTTCCGCCGGGGGACCAAAAGTCCCCGGGCCGCGCGCGGGAGGGGGCACCGATGACCGGGTCAGCGACGGCTGCCCGCTGTGCGGTGCGACGGGCCGTCCGTCACGCGGTGCGGCGACCGGCTGCCCGCGGCGCGGTGCGACCGGCTGCCTGTTGTGCGCCGCGACCGGCTGCCCGATGCGCGGTGCGACCGGCTGCGCGCGGCGCGGTGCCGCGAACGGCGGACGGGGGAGGTCGGTGACCTCCGCCAGGGCCGACGATCCGCTCGGCCTGCCGCAGCCGGTCAGCGCCGATCCTGGCCTGCCACCGCGGTCCGGTGCCGAATCCGCCCTGCCGGAGCGCGTCGCCGCCGACGATTCCGACGGGTCGGCCGAGCGGGGCACGCCGCACCGTGTCCTCGTGCTGACCGTCGCCGTGGCGCTCACCGCCCTCGTGGTCGCCGCGATCGGCCTCACCCTCCCCACCCACCTGCCGCCCGACGACCCGCTCCCGACGCCCGCCCGGTTCGGCATCGGCGTCGCCGTCGTCGTGGTCGCCCAGCTCGCCCGGCTGCGGTTCCGCACCGCCTCCGGGATGGTCAGCACCACCTGGGGCGAGGCGGCGCTCGTCGTCGGCCTCTACCTCGTCCCCGCCGGCTGGCTTCCGGCCGCCACCCTCGTCGGCGCCGGGCTGGCCTGGGCGCTGCTCTCCCTGACCGCCGACCGCCAGCCGCCGCTGGAGACCGTCCGCATCGCCGCCTCGCTGAGCGCCGCCACCGCCCTCGCCGTCGCGGTCACCAGCGCCCTCGGCGTGCCCCTGCTCGCCGCCCCCACCCCGGAGCTGGCGCTGGCGCTGGCGGCCGGCGCGGTGACGTACCTGCTCGCCACCGCCTGGCTCGGTGGGGTCGCCGTCGCCCTGCGGCACGGCGTGCCGATGGGCCCGCCGCTGCTCGCCGCGCTGCGCGGCAAGCTGCTCATGTTCGTCGGGAACGTGGCCGTCGGCCTGGCCGCCGTGGCGCTGCTGGAACTCGACGCCCGGTGGCTGTTCGCGTTCCCGCCCGTGCTCTGGCTGCTCCAGCAGACCTACCGGTACCGGCTGCGGGCCGACCAGGAGCGGCGCACCTGGCGGGCCTTCGCCGAGGCCACCGCCGCGCTCAACCAGCTCGACGAGCGGGGCGTCGCCACGGCGGCGGTCACCGGCGCGCTGACCCTCTTCGGCGCCGAGCTGGTCGACGTGGACGTGGCGCGGGGCGACGGCCGGTGGCGACGCTACCGGGGCGACAGCGGCGGCCGGGTGACCGACCGCGAGATCGACCCGCCCACCGGCACCGCCGCCGGCCCGCACGAGCTGGTCCGCCCGCTGACCGTCGGCAGCACCCGGGTCGGCGAGCTGCGCGTCCGCCTCCCCCGCTCGGCGCCGCCCAACGCCCGCGAGCAGGACGCCGCCGCCGCATACTCCGAAGCCCTCGCCGCCGCCCTGCACGACGCCGCCACCCACCGCGAGCTGCGCCTGGTCACCGCCCGTTCGTCGTACGAGGCGGTGCACGATCCGCTGACCGGCCTGCTCAACCGGGCCGCCATGCTCGGCAAGGGCGACCAGGCGCTGCGGCAGCGCGCGCACGACCACCCCGTGGCCCTGCTGCTGCTCGACATCGACCAGTTCAAGGAGGTCAACGACACCCTCGGGCACGCCGCCGGCGACCAGCTGCTGCGGTTGACCGCCAACCGGCTCGGCACGCTGACCCGCTCCGGGGACCTGCTCGGCCGCCTCGGCGGCGACGAGTTCGCCCTGCTGTTGACGTCGGTCCCGGTGGTCGGCGCCCGGACCGCACCCATGGCGTACGCGCTGCGCCAGGCCCGGGAGATCGCCGAGCGGCTCGCCGCCCCGACCGAGGTGGCCGGGGTGCGGATGTCCGTCGAGGTGTCCGTGGGGGTGGTGGTGGCCGACGCCGGCACCGCCGACCTGACGGAGCTGCTGCGCCGGGCCGACATCGCGATGTACCAGGCGAAGGAGGGCGGCGGCAGCGTCGCCGCGTACGACAGCTCGAAGGACGCCGCGAGCACCGACCAGCTCGCGCTGCTCGCGGAGCTGCGGGAGGCCCTCGCCGCCGACGACCAGCTTGTGCTGGCGCTCCAGCCGGCGGTGGACCTCGCCACCGGCGCGCCGACCGGCGTGGAGGCGCTGATCCGCTGGCGGCACCCGCGCCGGGGCTGGCTCGGCCCCGGCGACTTCATCCGCCCGGTGGAGAACAGCGAGCAGCTCGGCACGTTCACCCGGTACGTGCTGGACAAGGCGCTCACCGTGGCCGCCGAGTGGGCCCGCGCCGGCCTCGACGTGCCGATCTCGGTGAACCTGTCGGCCCGCAGCCTGCTCGACCCCCGGCTGCCCGCCGAGATCGGCGAGGCGCTGCGCCGCCACCAGGTGCCGCCGCACCGGCTGGTGCTGGAGATCACCGAGACGGTGGTGATGAGCGAGCTGGAGGTCATCGACGAGGTGCTGGCCACCCTGCGGTCGATGGGCGTGCAGCTCGCCGTGGACGACTTCGGCACCGGCTTCTCGTCGCTGGCGTTCGTGACCCGCATCGCCGTGGACGAGCTGAAGGTCGACCGGTCGTTCGTGATCCGGATGGCGGACTCGCCGGAGGCGGCGGCCATCGTCCGGGCGACCGTCGGGCTCGCCCACGAGCTGGGCCTGCGGGTGGTCGCCGAGGGCGTGGAGACCGCCGAGCAGCGGCTCGCCCTGGCCGAGCTGGGCTGCACGGCCGCCCAGGGCTACCACTTCTTCAAGCCGATGCCGGCGGACAAGATCGGCGCGGTGCTCGGGTCGCTGGTGGACACGTCCCAGGCGAACGTCGTTCCCCTGCGCGCCGATGGCGCCTCCTGACCCGTACGCCAAGCGGCCCCGCGCTCGACGCCTTTGCAATCTTGGAAAAGAACGGCCCCCGGAGGGGCCGAAATCTCCCAAGATCTCTATCGCCTTCGCGCCTCAACACAACCAGCGCATCGCATCAAGAAGCGCCACTCACCGAACAAGACGAGCGGGCCAGCTGAGGCGCCGACTCATGCTCGGCAGCCTCTTTGCCGCCGACGCGCGGGTCGGTCAGCCGCGGGGGAGGACGTCGTCGACCACGCTGGGCAGGGCCGCCCAGTCGGCCGAGGCGATGCTCGCGTGCGCCCGCGCCAGTTGCGCCACCCGGGCCGCCGCAGCGGCCGGATCGGTGTTTCCCACCGCCGGGGGGACGTTCTGCGCGTCGGTCATCACCAGCAGGTAGTGGTTGGTGTCGTACCAGGCGGTGTCGATGCCGCCGGTGACGTACGCCGACGCGTCGCCGTCGAAGACGACGAACCAGGGGCGCAGGGCGGTGTCGGCGTACCGGGTGCGGGGGTCGCCGGCCTGGGCGCGGTGCACGGCTGGGAACGCCTGCGCCGAGCCGAGGGTGCCGGCGGCGGCGAGCGCGGCGAGGTGCTGGGCGTACTCGATGTCGGTCCACAGCTTGTCGGTGGGGTTGCCCTCCTCGACGGTGCCGGGGATGAGGTGCACGACGACCCGGCCGGCGAGCTGCTGCCGGGTGGGCCAGTTGTCGGCGCGGGCGGCGGCGTCGAGGGTGGCGTGCCCGCCCAGGAGGTCGGCGGGGCGGAACACGGCCGGGCCGAGCCGGGCGGCGAGCAGCGCGTCGAGCTGCGCCGGCCCCTGCCCGGTGCGGGCGCTGAAGCCGGTCTTCAGCTCCAGCTTGAGGTGCAGCGGGCCGGCGTCGGGGTGGGCGGCGAGCCAGAGCCGGATGTCGTCGAGGCAGTGTTCGAGGTTCTTGTTGCGGGTGCCGGTGTAGAGCTGGGCGGCGCTGGTGGCGGCGACGCAGTTGTTGTTGTTGCCGAGCGGGTTGGAGTGGCTGACCCGCCACTGGTTGGCCACGATGTCGGGCCACACGTCCAGCTCGATCATCCCGGGCCGGTCGTCGAGGGCCTGCGCCAGGTAGTCGTACGTCCCCTTGTCGTACGCGTTGTGGGTGCCGACGGCGGTGGTCGCCGAGAGCCGGGCACCGGGGTCGACGGCGGCCTCGGCGGGGCCGGCGGCGACGAGCGCCGCGAGCGCCGCGATCGACGTGAGCGCGGGCAGGGAACGGGATCGGCGCATGCGTGCCTCCTCGGCGGGGCCGGCGACCGTCGCCGGGCATGCACCGATATAAATGCATGAACGTGAATGGGGGAAGACCTGCGGGCGGCCGGCGCGGGACCGCCGCCCGGTGGATATGGTCGACGGGTGAACCGACTCGCGAGCGCCACCAGCCCGTACCTGCTCCAGCACGCCGACAATCCGGTGGACTGGTGGCCGTGGTGCGACGAGGCGTTCGCCGAGGCGAAGCGGCGTGACGTGCCGGTGCTCGTCTCCGTCGGCTATGCGGCCTGCCACTGGTGCCACGTGATGGCGCACGAGTCGTTCGAGGACGAGGCCGTCGGCAAGCTGCTCAACGACGGCTTCGTGGCGATCAAGGTGGACCGCGAGGAGCGGCCCGACGTCGACGCCGTCTACATGACCGCCACCCAGGCGATGACCGGGCAGGGCGGCTGGCCGATGACGGTCTTCGCCACCCCGGACGGCACCCCGTTCTTCTGCGGCACCTACTTCCCGAAGCCCAACTTCGTCCGGCTCCTGGAGTCCGTCGGCACCGCCTGGCGGGAGCAGCGCGAGGCCGTGCTGCAACAGGGCGCCGCCGTGGTCGAGGCGATCGGCGGCGCGCAGGCCGTCGGCGGCCCGACCGCCCCGCTCACCGCCGAGCTGCTCGACGCCGCCGCCGCCCAGCTCGCCCGGGAGTACGACCGGGAAAACGGTGGCTTCGGCGGGGCCCCGAAGTTCCCGCCGCACCTGAACCTGCTCTTCCTGCTGCGCCACCACCAGCGCACCGGCTCCGCCGAGAGCCTGGAGATCGCCCGGCACACCGCCGAGGCGATGGCCCGGGGCGGCATCCACGACCAGCTCGCCGGCGGCTTCGCCCGCTACTCGGTGGACGGGCACTGGACGGTGCCGCACTTCGAGAAGATGCTCTACGACAACGCGCTGCTGCTGCGCGTCTACACCCAGCTGTGGCGGCTCACCGGCGACTCGCTGGCCCGGCGCGTCGCCCGCGACACCGCCCGCTTCCTCGCCGACGAGCTGCACCGGCCCGGCGAGGGCTTCGCCTCCGCGCTCGACGCCGACACCGAGGGCGTCGAGGGGCTCACGTACGCGTGGACCCCGGCGCAGCTCGTCGAGGTGCTGGGGGACGAGGACGGCCGCTGGGCCGCCGACCTCTTCGCGGTCACCGAGGCGGGTTCGTTCGAGCACGGCACGAGCGTGTTGCGGCTGGCCCGGGACGTCGACGACGCCGACCCGGCGATCCGGGGCCGCTGGCGGGACGTGGTCGGGCGGCTCCTCGCGGCCCGCGACACCCGCCCCCAGCCGGCCCGCGACGACAAGGTGGTGGCCGCCTGGAACGGGCTGGCGGTCACCGCGCTCGCCGAGTTCGTCCGCCTCGTCGAGGTCCTCGGCACCGGCACCGGCACCGGCACCGGCACGGGCACCGGCAGCGGCGACGAGGCCGACGCCAACCTGCTGGAGGGCGTCACGATCGTCGCCGACGGGGCGCTGCGGGAGACCGCCGAACACCTGGCCCGCGTGCACCTCGTCGACGGCCGGCTGCGGCGGGTCTCCCGCGACGGCGTGGTCGGCGAGCCGGCCGGGGTGCTGGAGGACTACGGCTGCGTGGCCGAGGCGTTCTGCGCCATGCACCAGCTCACCGGCGAGGGGCGCTGGCTGGAGCTGGCCGGCGGCCTGCTGGACACCGCCCTGGCCCGGTTCGCCGCCCCCGGCGGCGGGTTCTACGACACCGCCGACGACGCCGAGCAGCTCGTCACCCGGCCGGCCGACCCGACCGACAACGCCACCCCGTCCGGCCGGTCCGCGATCGCCGCCGCCCTGGTCACGTATTCGGCCCTCAGCGGCGAGACCCGCTACCGGGAGGCCGCCGAGGCCGCCCTCGCCACCGTCGCGCCGATCGTCGCCCGGCACGCCCGGTTCACCGGGTACGCGGCGGCGGCCGGCGAGGCGCTGCTGTCCGGCCCGTTCGAGATCGCCGTGGTGACCGACGACCCGGCCGGCGACCCGCTCGTCGCCGCCGCGTACCGGCACGCCCCGCCCGGGGCGGTGCTGGTGGCGGGTCGCCCCGACCAGCCGGGCGTGCCGCTGCTCGCCGGCCGGCCGATGCGCGACGGGCGGCCCACCGCGTACGTCTGCCGGGGGTTTGTCTGCCAACGCCCGGTCACGACCGTCGACGACCTCCTCGCCCAGTTGTAAGGAAGGGCCCCCTGTTAACGCATTCGGTATAGCGGGGTACCCCGCTCACCCTTCGCCCCGATCCTCGCCGGCGGCGGGGTCGCCGCTAGGCTGGCCCGCGAGATGGATACCCGAACCGGTCTGCCAGTTGTCGGCATGGTGGGGGGCGGTCAGCTGGCCCGGATGACCCACCAGGCCGCGATCGCCCTCGGTCAGTCGCTGCGCGTGCTCGCGCAGGCCCCGGACGACGGGGCGGCCCTCGTCGCCGCCGACGTCCAGTACGGCGACCACACCGACCTCGCCGCCCTGCGCACCTTCGCGAAGGGCTGCGACGTGGTCACCTTCGACCACGAGCACGTGCCGACGGAGCACATCCGCGCCCTCGCCGCCGAGGGGGTGAAGCTCTTCCCGCCCGCCGACGCCCTGCTGCACGCCCAGGACAAGCAGGTCATGCGGGAGCGGCTCGGCGAGCTGGGCGCGCCCAACCCGGCGTGGCGACCCGTCGCCGACCCCGCCGACCTGGTCGCCTTCGGCGACGCGCAGGGCTGGCCGGTGGTGCTGAAGGCGGCCCGGGGCGGCTACGACGGCCGGGGCGTCTGGATGGTCGACGACGCCGCGCAGGCCGCCGAGCTGGCCGCCACCCTGCTCGCCGGCGGCACCCGGCTGATCGTCGAGGAGCGGGTCGCGCTGCGCCGGGAGCTGGCCGTGCAGGTGGCCCGCTCGCCGTTCGGGCAGGTCGCCGCGTACCCGGTGGTGGAGACCGTGCAGGTGGGCGGCATCTGCGTCGAGGTGCTCGCCCCCGCGCCGGGCCTGCCCGAGGAGCTGGCCGTCGCCGCCCAGCAGCTCGCCATCGACCTGGCCACCGCGCTCGGCGTGGTCGGCCTGCTCGCCGTGGAGCTGTTCGAGACCCCCGCCGGGCTGGTGGTCAACGAGCTGGCCATGCGCCCGCACAACTCGGGGCACTGGACGATCGAGGGGGCCCGCACGTCGCAGTTCGAGCAGCACCTGCGGGCCGTGCTCGACTACCCGATGGGCGACACCTCGCTCGCCGCCCCCGTCGTGGTGATGGCGAACGTGCTCGGCGGGCAGCCGGGCGGCATCTCCATCGACGAGCGGCTGCACCACCTCTTCGCCGCCGAGCCGGGCGCGAAGGTCCACCTGTACGGCAAGCAGGTGCGCCCCGGCCGCAAGATCGGGCACGTCACGGTGCTCGGCGACGACCTGGCGGACGTACGGGCGCGGGCCGCCCGGGCCGCCCACTGGCTGACGGAAGGGACGCCGGCATGACCACCGTCGGTCTGATCATGGGCAGCGACTCGGACTGGCCGACCATGAAGGCCGCCGGGGAGGCCCTGGCGGAGTTCGGGGTCGGCTACGAGGTGGGCGTCGTCTCCGCCCACCGCACCCCCGGCAAAATGATCGAGTACGGTCGCACCGCCGCCGACCGGGGCCTCAAGGTGATCATCGCCGGGGCGGGCGGGGCGGCCCACCTGCCCGGCATGGTCGCCTCGGTCACCCCGCTGCCGGTGATCGGCGTGCCGGTGCCGCTCAAGCACCTCGACGGCATGGACTCGCTGCTGTCCATCGTGCAGATGCCGGCCGGCGTGCCGGTGGCCACCGTGTCGATCGGCAACGCCCGCAACGCCGGGCTGCTCGCCGTCCGCATCCTCGCCGCCGCCGACGAGGACCTGCGGGCGCGCATGGTGGCCTACCAGGCGAGCCTGGAACAGCTCGTCGCCGACAAGGAAGCCGCCCTCCACGCCACCTTGAGGTGATCGCCCGGCCCGCTGGCCCCTAACCGGCGTGCGGACCCGGCCCGCTCTGCCGTCACCGGCGAACGCACCCGGCCCACTCTGCCGTCACCGACGGACGAACCCGGCCCGCTCTGCGCAACAGGGCACCCACGCCGCAGGGCCCCTCCGCTTCATCTCATGCCGCGCAGGGCCGTCTGGAGGCGGTCCTGGGCGCGGCGGCGGCGCTCGTTGCTCGCCCCGAGCACCAGCAGCACCAGCCCCACCGGGATCAGCACCAGCCAGGGGCCCAGGCTGAACAGCGCGTGGACCGCCGCGATCGCGGTGACCGTCGCGCCGACGACCACCGGGGCCTGCTGCTGGCTGGTGGTGCCGAAGATCAGCACCGCCACCGCGCCGAGCAGCAGCAGCACCTGCCGCAGCATGCTGGAGTCGGTGGCCAGCACGATCGCCAGGGTCGGCACGAATGCGGCGACCAGCGCCGGCCCGTACGCCACCCAGCTCGACAGGTCCGGCCGCTGCCGCAGCTCCAGCACCCCCACCAGCAGGGCCAGCGCCGCGAACGGCAGGGTGTAGGCCTCCGGCAGCGCCACGTCGGCGACCCGCATCAGGATCCACCAGGCGACGATCTCGCAGAAGACCACCGCCCAGAACAGGATCCGCCGCTCGACCGGCCGGCGGCCGGGCCGGGTCGCCGCCACCCCGAGCACGGCACCCCAGGCGGCCAGCAGCGCGGCGATGTGCCGGGGCGAGTCGAAGGCCAGCGCCAGGGCGATCAGCGCGGCGGCGAACCCGCTCCACTCCACCGTGGCCGCCTCGCGCCGGGCCTCCGGCCGGCGCAGCCGGGGCAGGGTCGCGGCGAACACCTGCAGGGCCGCGCCGACGGCCAGCACCCCGAACGCGGACCAGACCGCGGCCAGGCCCGCCACCAGGCCGACGACCAGCACGAACAACTGCGCCGTCAGCGAGGCGAACAACCAGCCGAGGATGCGGGCCCGCTGCGTGGTGCCGTACAGGGCGGCGACGACGCCGACGCCGACCGCGCCGCCCAGCGTGAACAGGGTCAGCTCCCGGGTGGCCAGGCTGCCCAGCAGCCCGGCCCCGCCACCGGCCAGGCCGATCACGAAGACCAACACCCGGGCGGTACGCAGCGACCGGGCCCGCTCCGCGATCGGCGGGGGCGGGCTGAGCGCCAGCCCCAGCATCGAGATCGTGAACACCGACAGGGCGGCCAGCACGCTCACCGGCCAGCCGTGGCCCAGGGCGGTCGGCGTGATCAGCAGGGTCACCGCCGCCCCGGGCAGCACCACCGGCACCGCCCGGGACCGCCGCCCGCCGCTGAGCCCGACGGCGGCCAGCGCCGCGGTCAGCGTGAGCAGCAGCGCGGTCAGCACGTGCGTCGGGTCGACCGCGTCGGCGGGCGGGGTGAGCAGCTCGGGCGGCGGCCCCTGCCACACCCGCCCCAGCGCCCGGTACGGCTCGACCAGCGCCACCTCCAGCGCGGGCGCGAGCGAGAACACGGCCAGCGCGACGGGCAGGGCCGCGGCGGCCAGCGCGCCGGCCGCCGGGCTGACCCGCCAGCGCACCGCCGTCGGTTCGTCGTCGGGGGCCCGGCGCAGCGCGCCGTCGAGCAGCACCGTCCAGCGCCGGACCGGTTGCGCCGAGCCGGCGGGCGGCACGGTCGACGCGCGGACCAGCTCGGCGAGCACCCCGAGCAGCGCGGCTGCCGCCGCGTACACGCCGGAGGGCAGGCCGGCCACGATCGCGCCGACGGCGCTGACGGTCGCGCCGCCGACGATGGCCGCGCTGGCGTACGGAAGATATTGCGGGACCTGCCGGCGGACCGCGGCGATCGCGGCCAGGCCGAGGCTCGACGCGGCCAGCGCGGCCGTCAGCACCACCTCCGGCGACCGGCCGGACTCGGCGGCCAGCGCGGCCACCGCGCCGGGGAGCGCGAGCAGCGCCGCCCCGGCCGCGATCCCGCCGACCTGCACCAGGTGCGGCGGCATCCCCTCGGTGGCGACGTCGTCCACCAGCGGGGCGGCGAACACCCGGGACAGGGCCGCCACGACCACGCCGATGAGCACGATGCCGCCCAGCGCCAGCGCGGTCGTCCACGGCCGGACCAGCCCGGCGCCGGCCGCGTGCAGGGCGACCGCGCCGGCCACGGCCGCCCGGGACAGCCCGGCGCGCGGGTCGAGCGACGCGGCGGCGGCCGTGCCGAAGGCCGTGGCGACCGCCAGGCCCACCAGCACCGGCGACCACCAGGGCAGGTCGAAGGCGGCCGGGAGGCCGATGGTGGCGAGGACGGCGGCGACGCCGGAGACGTCGTGCTTCCAGGGATGCGGCAGCAGCACCCCGGCGGCGACGCCGAGCAGGGCCAGGGCGACCGGCGCCTGCCAGGCGGAGCCGCCGGTCGGCGCGGCCGGCCACCCGGACAGGTCGCCCGCCCAGATCGGGCCGGGTACGGCCAGGACGCCCCAGCCGCCGCGCAGCGCGCTCCAGCCCGCGATCAGCCCGATCAGGGTGCCGCCGACGGCGAGGCCGAGGATGGGCCCGCGCCGCCACTGCTCGGGCATCGCCCGTGCCACCACCGCGACCACCGCCACCAGCGCGGCGGCCACCACGAGCTGCCCGCCCGGGGTGAGCACCGCCGCGACCCGGACCAGCGTCGCGACCAGCGCCGCGGTGACCGCCGCCGTGGCCAGGTCGGAGCCGTCGAGCGTCAGGTCCGCGCGCCGCCCCGCGTCGATCGAGGGGGCGAGGAAGACCAGCAGGCCGGCCACGAACAGCAGCGCGCCCACCCAGGCGTCGGCGGCGGTGGCCCCCGGCGCGGTGAACGCGGCGGCCGTGATGATCAGCGCCCCGAGCCCGGTGCCCAGCGCCAGCGGCGTGGGGATGCGCCGCTCGGACACCTGCACGAGGGCCGCGTAGCCGAGGGTGACGCAGACCGCGAGGAAGCTCGCCGCCAGCACCGGCACGGTCGCCACGCGCAGGCTCGCCGGGGTCGGCGTCGGGTCGGTCGGCACGGTCGCGGCGACGAAGGCCGCCACCGCCCCCGGCAGCGCGAACGCCGCACCGCCGGCGGCCCAGTTGGCGACGGCGTCCGCGGCGGCGGGGACCATCCGGATCCGGGGGACCACCGCCACCAGCGCGCCGCCCACGAAGAGGGCGAGCAGCACGGCGGCGGTCAACGCCGGCCGGGCCAGCCCGGCGCCCGCGCCGAGCAGGCCGACGACGGCGGCGGCGACCGCGTGCACCGTCGCGGACCGGGCCGTCGTGGCGGTGAGCCCGACCGCGCCGATGCCGACCGCGGCGAGCACCATCGGCCACGGGGCTGCCGCCCAGCCCAGGCCGAACGACGCGGGGACGGCCAGCGCGGTCAGCGCCGCCCCGGCCACCGCGAACTCGCGGCGGATCTGCGCGGGCAGCGCCAGCACGGCGGCGACCGTGAGCAGGAAGGCACTGGCGGCGAGCTGCCAGGCCGCCGGGCCGACGGCGGCGGCCAGCTCGGCGGAGTATCGGTCGAGGTCGGCCGACCAGGCCGGGGTGGCCGCCAGGGCCGGGGCCAGGCCGGCGCGCAGCGCGCCGACGGCCACCACCAGGCCGCTGACCGTGAGCGCCGCCGCCGAGGCGAGCTGCGGGCCGCGCCGGCCGGCCTCCGGCAGGGCCCGCACCGCCAGGCCGGTGAGGGTGATGACGGCGGCGACGAGCAGCAGGGCCCGGCCGGGGAACGCCACCGAGGCGACCCGGCCCAGCGCGCCGATCACCGCGAGGGTGACCACGCCGGCGGCCACGTCCGGCAGCGGCGGCCGGCGCAGCACCAGCGCGCCGCCCAGCCCCACCAGGGCGGCGAGCAGCAGCACCGCGCCCGCCCCGGCCGCCGTCGGCACCGTGGCGGCGCGCAGCAGCGCGGTCACCGCGTACGCCAGGGCCAGCACCACCGCCACGCCGTGCAGCAGCCAGGTCAGCTCGCGCAGGGCCGGCACCGGGCGGGTCGGCGGCTCGGCGGCCGGCACGCCCGAGAGGGCGTCGAGCACCTCGCCGGACTCCTCCGGGTCGCCCTCCGGCCGGCCCTCCCCGCCGGGCCGAACGCCCCGGGTGGGCCGGCCCTCCGCGGCGTCCTCGGTGGACGGCTCGGCCCCGGTCGGCCGGCCGTCCTCGGCGGGCCGCCGGGGCGGCGGGGCGGGCGGGCCGATCCGGCCGCCCGGCAGGTCCTGCCGCACGGGCCGCTCCACCGTCACCGGCGAGCGGGCCAGCCAGAGGTCGACCACGGCGACGACGGTCAGCACCAGGGCCCAGCCGGCCGGCCCGGACACCCGGTCGTACGCCAGCAGCGGCAGCACCGGCTGCGCGGCCAGCACGGTGGCGAAGCGGGGCGCGCGCAGCCCCGTGAAGAGGGCGTAGCCGAACCCGACGGCGGCGGTGACCAGGAAGATCACCCCGGCGAAGACCGCGCCGGACGCGCCACCGCCGCCGATGAGGTCCACCGTCCACAGCGCGTAGCCGGCGAGGGGCACCAGCAGCAGGCCGACGGCGGAGATGGTCTCGGCGGTCGAGGTGAGCCCGCGCCGGGCCAGCACCGGCGGGGCGAGCAGCAGCAGCACCGTGGCGACGAGCAGGACGCCCAGCCGGGACAGGGCGTCCATCGAGCTGGTGGCCACCAGGGCGAAGACCACCGCGGCCACGGCGAGCAGCAGCGCGCCCAGCCCGAGGGGGATGTTCTGCACCTCGCGCGACGACGCCTCCGGCGGGTGCTCGGGGTCGTCGGCGTCCAGCCAGCGGGCCGCCGACGGCGGCGGGGGCGGCGGATCCTGCGGCGGGGGCGGGGTGACGCCCTGGCGGGGCACCCGGGGCGGCGCTCCCGTCGACGCGGTCGGCGGACGTCGGCCGGGGCGGCGGCGCAGCACCCGCCGGGGGCGGGCGGCCTGCTTGAGGCGTTCCTCGCCGGCGTGCGTCAGGATGTCCCGCTGGAAGAGCGCGGCCTGCATCTTCGCGGCGATCTGCCGCTGCTCGGCGGCGATGGCGGCCTCGCGGGCCTTCATCTCCGCGATCGAGCGCTCGACCTCCGCGAGGTGCCCGGCCCACTGGGGCTGGTGCGCGCCGCAGTGCGGGCACTGGGCGGCCGGCTTGATCTCCCGACTGCACGAGGAGCACTGAAAGGTCTGCACGACACCCCTCCACCCGGCCGGCCCGCACTGTGGACTACCACTGTCGCAGCATGCCCTGAGCCGGCGCGGATTTCGACACCTGTCGGCGGTTCGGCGGTGACGAATGGGCGACCGGGGACGCCGCCGGGGTCGACCGGGGACGCCGCCGGGGCGGCCGGAGCGGCCGGCCGGGTGAGGGGAACGGCCGACCGGTGTGGCCCCGACGCGCGGCGGCCGGCCCGGGGCGAGGTCCGGGGCCGGCCGTCACCGCCGTCGGATCGAGGTCAGGGGCGGCCCATGCCCCGGTACTCCCAGCCGGCCTGGCTCCACAGTGTCGCGTCGAGGCAGTTGCGGCCGTCGACCACGCGGCGGCCGGCGACCAGCTCGCCGAGGGCCACCGGGTCGGCGTTGCGGAAGTCGGCCCACTCGGTGAGCACGCAGACCAGGTCCGCCCCGGTCACCGCGTCGGCCATCGTGGACTCGTACGTCAGCTCGGGGGCCACCCGGCGGGCGTTCTCCGCGCCCTGCGGGTCGAACACGTGCACGTCCGCCCCGGCCTTGCCGAGCAGCCCGGCGACGGCGAGCGCCGGGGCGTCGCGTACGTCGTCGGTGTTGGGTTTGAACGTGGCCCCGAGCACGGCGATGCGGGTGCCGGACAGGTCCGGGCCGGCGGGGCCGGCGCGGCGGCCGAGCAGCTCGGCGGCCAGCGCGATCACCCGGGTCCGGCGGCGCAGGTTGATCAGGTCGACCTCGTGCAGGAAGCGCAGCGCCTCGCCGGCCCCCAGCTCCTGGGCGCGGGCCTGGAAGGCGCGGATGTCCTTGGGCAGGCACGCCCCGCCGAACCCGAGGCCGGCCTGGAGGAACCGGTTGCCGATGCGGGGGTCGTACCCGATGGCCTTGGCGAGCTGGGTGACGTCGCCGCCGGCGACCTCGCACACCTCGGCCATCGCGTTGATGAACGAGATCTTGGTGGCCAGGAAGGCGTTCGCGGCGACCTTGACCAGCTCGGCGGTGGCGAAGTCGGTGACCACCAGCGGGACCTCGCGGTCCTCGGTGGCGGCCAGGTCGAAGACGCCCTTGTGGGCGGCGTAGAGCATGCCGTTGGCCCAGTCGCTCTTGACGCCGACCACGATCCGGTTGGGGCGCAGCACGTCGTCGACGGCGAAGCCCTCCTGGAGGAACTCGGGGCTCCACGCCACCTCGACGCCGAGGTCGGCCGGGGTGTGCTTGCCGACCAGCTGCTCCACCCACTCGGCGGTGCCCACCGGCACGGTGGACTTGCCGACGATCAGCGCCTTGCGGGTCAGGTGCTGGGCGAGGCCGGTGACGGACGCCTCGACGTACGACAGGTCGGCGCCCATCCCGTCGGCCCGCTGCGGGGTCCCCACGCAGATGAAGTGCACGTCGCCGAAGTCGGCGGTCTCGGCGATGTCGGTGCTGAACCGCAGCCGGCCGGCGGCGAGGTTGCGCCGCAGCAGCTCGTCGAGGCCGGGCTCGTGGATCGGCACCTCGCCCGCGTTCAGCTTGGCGATCTTGTCGGCGTCGACGTCGAAGCCGAGCACCTCGTAGCCCAGCTCGGCATAACAGATGGCGTACGTCGCACCGAGGTACCCGGTGCCGAGGAAGGTGACCCGGGGCCGGGCCGCGCCCGACGGCGGCGTCACCGCGGCGATGGCCGACATCGGTTGGGTGTTCGGGTACGGGATCGTCACGCCTGTCTTCTCCGCTCGGGCTGGCGGCGCTTCCTCGCGTCGCTTTCGGCTGCGGCGCCTGACCGGCACCGAAGGGGGATTGTGTCCTTTGCTGCTCGCCGTGCCGCGTCGACCTCCGCGCGCCGTGTTGCGTCGACGCCTCGGTCAGGTCCGAGCCTACGCGGCGGTAAGGATCAACCGAGCGCTGGTCGCTATCCTTCAGTCTGCGCGGTCGGCGGTTCCGAGACGCTACAGACTGGGCATGATAGCCGTGAAGGGGAGGGGCCGACATGGCCGCAGAGCAGTCGTTCGACGTCTACCGGTTGCCCGAGGAGCACGAGGCGGTCCGCGAGGCGGTGCGTGAGGTCTGTGCGGCGAAGGTGGCCCCGCACGCGGCCGAGGCGGACGAGACGGGCGAGTTTCCGAAGGCGTCCTACGACGCGCTGCGCTCCGCCGACTTCCACGCCCCGCACATCCCCGTCGAGTACGGCGGGGCCGGGGCGGACGCCCTGGCCACGGCCATCGTGATCGAGGAGGTCGCCCGGGCCTGCGCCTCGTCCTCGCTGATCCCGGCGGTCAACAAGCTGGGCACCATGCCGCTGCTCCTGGCCGGCTCCGAGGAGCTGAAGCGCGCCTACCTGACCCCGGTGGCCGCCGGGGAGGCGATGTTCTCCTACTGCCTGTCCGAGCCGGAGGCCGGCAGCGACGCCGCGTCGATGACCACCAGGGCGGTCCGCGACGGCGACCACTGGGTGCTCAACGGCGTGAAGCGGTGGATCACCAACGCCGGGGTGTCGGAGTTCTACACCGTCTTCGCCGTGACGGATCCCACAGCCCGCTCGAAGGGCATCTCGGCGTTCGTGGTGGAGAAGTCCGACCAGGGCGTCAGCTTCGGCGCCCCCGAGAAGAAGCTCGGCATCAAGGGCTCGCCGACCCGCGAGGTCTACCTCGACAACGTCCGCATCCCCGCCGAGCGCATGATCGGCGCGGAGGGCACCGGCTTCGCCACCGCCATGAAGACCCTCGACCACACCCGGGTCACCATCGCCGCGCAGGCCGTCGGCATCGCACAGGGCGCGCTCGACTACGCCAAGGGGTACGTGCAGGAACGCAAGCAGTTCGGCAAGGCGGTCGCCGAGTTCCAGGGCGTCCAGTTCATGCTCGCGGACATGGGCATGAAGCTGGAGGCGGCCCGCCAGTTGACGTACGCCGCCGCCGGCAGGTCCGAGCGGGGCGACGCCGACCTGACCTACTTCGGCGCGGCGGCCAAGTGCTTCGCCTCCGACGCCGCCATGGAGATCACCACCGACGCCGTGCAACTGCTCGGTGGGTACGGCTACACCCGCGACTACCCGGTCGAGCGGATGATGCGGGATGCCAAGATCACCCAGATCTACGAGGGCACCAACCAGGTCCAGCGCATCGTGATGGCCCGCCAGCTGCTGCGCGGCTGACCCGTCGGCGGCGCTCCCCGTTCGGGGGCCGGCCGCCGGCGGCCCGGGGTTCCGGCCTCCGGTTCGGTCCGGTGCGCCGGGCACGGGGTGCGGTGGCGGGCAGGCCCGTCCGCGCCCCGTGCCCGGCGGCGGTCTCGTCAGCGCAGCTCGGTCGTGGTGTCCTCGGCGCGGCGCGGCGGGGCCGACCAGGGGGACTCCCCGGCCGTGCGGCGGGGCAGGGGCTCCGGCGGCGGCTGGTCCGGGTAGCCCAGGGTGAGCGGTGCGGTGTCCCGCTCCGCCGCGGTGCCGCCCGACGGCCAGTCGGTGAGCGTGAAGGTGTTGGCGGCGGCGTCCTCCGGCCGCTGCGCCGGCACGGGCTCGGCCGCCGGCCGGGGCCAGCGCCGCCACCGCTGCCCGCTGAACGTGGCCATCAGCAGCAGCACGCCGACCAGGAAGAGCGTGCCGTTCTGCACGGGCAGGAACAGCGGCAGCGGGTCGCCCAGCGCCTTCCAGCCCTCCGGGACGCGGTCGCGCACCTCGAACGGCGCGACGAACATCCCGACGTACGGGGCGATCAGCAGCAGCCCGGCGACCAGCGGGCCGAGCGGCGAGAAACGCAGCGTGCCGAGCAGGCCGAGCAGGACGCCGGCGACGGCCAGGTAGACGCCCGGCTCGATCAGGTTGGCCGTGTTGAACGTGCCGATCTCCACCCACCGGGTGATCGTGCGGGTCGACCCGTCCTGCCCGAGCGCGAGCAGCGCCCAGGTGACGGGTGCCACCACCAGCCCGGCGAGGAAGCTCCAGAGATGTCGCATTGGCGCACCGTACCGTTTCCGGCATGACAGATCACCCCTCCGCCGCGCCGCATCCCTCTGCGTCCCCGCAGGGAAAACCCACGTCGTACTCCCGCGTCACGCTCAGTCGAATCATGACCGCGGTCGATGTCAATCTGTACGGGACCGTGCACGGAGGGGTGTTGATGAAGTTCGTCGACGACGTGGCGGGCGCGGCGGCGGCCCGGCACAGCGGCGGCACGGCGGTGACGGCGGCGATCGACGAGATCGTGTTCTCCGAGGCGGTCCGGGTGGGCGACCTGGTGCACGCGCACGCCCAGGTGAACTGGACCGGGCAGACCTCGATGGAGGTGGGCGTCCGGGTGGTCGCCGAGCGCTGGGACTCGGCCGAGGACGAGCCGGTTCCGGTCGCCACGGCGTACCTGGTCTTCGTGGGGGTGGACGTGGGCGGCCTGCCCCGACCGGTCCGGCCGGTGCTGCCGGAGACCCCGGAGGACGAGCGCCGCTACCGGGAGGCGGAGATCCGCCGCGCCCACCGGCTGGCCCGCCGCCGCGCCATCCAGGCCCACCGCGAGAGCTGACCCGCCCCTTGGGCGCGGCCTGGCGGCCAGTGTGAGAAGGGTGCCCTTCTCTACCGTATGCGTTAACAAGGAGCCCTTCCTTACACCCCACACAGCGCGGGCGTCGGGGGTGTGGGGCGGGCACGCCCCGGCGGTGGGCACCGGGGCGGACAATGGCGCTGCGACATAGGGCAAGATGGCATCACGGCCCACGTGACGGGGCGGTCCGGGGTCTGGAGGAGGGGGGAGCTGTGGGTGACGTGCTGTGGACACCGCCGGCGGACGTGCGCGAGCGGTCCCGGATCGGTGCCTACCTGCGTTGGCTGGCGGAGCACCGGGGGCTGGAGTTCGCCGACTACGCCGCGCTGTGGGAGTGGTCGGTCACCGACCTCGACGGGTTCTGGCGGTCCGTCTGGGACCACTTCGGCGTCGTCGCGCACACCGAGCCGACGGCCACCCTGGCCGACCCGGCGATGCCGGGCGCCCGCTGGTTCCCCGGGGCCACGCTCAACTACGCCGAGAACGTGCTGCGCATGCCGGGGCTCGGCGACGACGACCCGGTGGTGATCGCGCACGGGCAGACCCGCGCGCCGCAGACCCTGACCGCCGCCGGGCTGCGCGAGCAGGTCCGCCGGGTGGCGGCCGGGCTGCGCCGCCTCGGCGTCGGCCCCGGCGACCGCGTGGCCGCGTACGCGCCGAACATCCCCGAGACGTACGTGCTGCTGCTGGCCGCCGCCAGCCTCGGCGCGATCTTCTCGTCCTGCGCGCCGGAGTTCGGCACCCGCAGCGTCACCGACCGGTGGCGGCAGATCGAGCCGAAGCTCCTCGTCGCCGTCGACGGCTACCGGTACGGCGACAAGCCCGTCGACCGGCGCGGCGAGGTGGCCGCCATCCGGGCCGCCCTGCCGTCGCTGGAGCACACCGTCGCGATCGCGTACCTCGACCCGGCCGGCCCGGCCCCCGACGGCGCGATCTCCTGGGCGGAGCTGGCCGCGCCGACCGACGAGCCGCTGGCCTTCGCCGGGGTGCCGTTCGACCACCCGCTGTACGTGCTCTACTCCTCCGGCACCACCGGGCTGCCCAAGCCGATCGTGCACGGCCACGGCGGCATCCTGCTGGAACACCTGAAGATGCTCGCCCTGCACCACGACCTGGGCCCCGGCGACCGGTTCTTCTGGTTCACCACCACCGGCTGGATGATGTGGAACTTCCTGGTCTCCGGGCCGGCCGTCGGCGCGGCGATCGTGCTGTTCGACGGCAACCCGGGCCACCCCGACCTGGGCGGGCTGTGGCGGCTGGCCGCCGAGACCGGCACCACCTACTTCGGCACCTCCGCGCCGTTCCTGCTGGCCTGCCGCAAGGCCGGCCTGGTGCCGCGCGAGGTCGCCGACCTGTCCGCGCTGCGCGGCGTCGGCTCGACCGGCGCGCCGCTGCCCGCCGAGGGCTTCACCTGGGTCTACGAGACGGTCGGCCGCGACCTCCAGCTCCAGTCGCTCTCCGGCGGCACGGACGTGTGCACGGGCTTCGTCGGCGGGGTGCCGCTGCTGCCGGTGCACGCCGGGGAGATCACCTGCCGGGCGCTCGGCGCGCGGGTGGAGGCGCGCTCGGCCGACGGCACCCCGGTCCTCGGCGAGCTGGGCGAGCTGGTGATCACCGCGCCGATGCCGAGCATGCCGGTCGGGTTCTGGAACGACACCGACGGGTCCCGCTACCGGGAGGCGTACTTCGAGCTCTACCCGGGCGTGTGGCGGCACGGCGACTGGATCACCATCAACGAGCGGGGCGGGTGCGTGATCACCGGCCGCTCCGACGCCACCCTCAACCGGGGCGGCGTGCGGCTCGGCACCGCCGAGTTCTACTCCGTCGTCGAGGGCCTCGACGAGGTCGTCGACTCGGTGGTGGTGCACCTGGAGGACGACGAGGGCGGCGCGGGGGAGCTGCTGCTGTTCGTGGTGCTCGCCGACGGGCTCGAACTCGACGACGCGCTGCGGAAGAAGATCTGCCGCGAGCTGCGTACCGCCCTGTCGCCCCGGCACGTGCCCGACCAGATCCACCAGGTCCGGGCCGTCCCGCGCACGCTGAGCGCGAAGAAGCTGGAGGTGCCGGTGAAGAAGATCCTCACCGGCACGCCGGTGGACGACGCGGCGGCCAGGGGCGCCCTGGCCAACCCGGAGTCCCTGACGGCCTTCGCCGCGTTCGCCCAGCGCCGGCCCGCCCCGGAGGCCCCGGCCCGCTCCTGACGGCCGGCCCGCCCGAACGCGCGTCAGGCCAGGGTGCGGGTGACCCGCTCCGTGTCGGCGCGGGCGGGCAGCCGGGCCGGGTCGGCGTTGGCGCACAGCACCGTGGACGCGCCGGCCACCAGCGGGGCGAGCAGCCAGTCGACCGGGTCCGGGTGGGCGGTCACGTCCAGCAGGACCCGGTCGCCCCGGGCCAGTCCCAGCTCCGCCGCCCGGGCCGCCGCGCGGCCCAGCAGCTCCGCGTCGGCCGGCCCACCGGCGGCGTACGGGGTGAAGTGGTCGCCGTGCGCCCGCACGGCGACCACGTAGTCGGCGAAGCCGGCGGGCACCTCGCGCAGCGGCAGGGCGAACGGGGCGAGCGCCAGCGCGTACCGCTCGCCGGCCGGCCAGGCGTCGGCCTCGCCGACCCGCTCGGCGGCGGCGAAGATCACCTCCACCGGGCCCGGCGCGTCGGCCACCACCAGCCCCGCCGACCAGCAGCCCAGCAGCACGGCGGCGGTCTGCCAGTGCGGCGGCAGCAGCGCCCCGGCCGACTCGCCCGGGCCGGCGGCCACCTCGTCGGTCAGCAGGTTGGCGGTCTTGGCCACCCAGTTCGCCAGCGTCGCGCCGGACAGCTCGGTGCGTTCGCCGGTGGCGTCGTCATACCAGGTCAGCAGGGGTTGCGCGGGGTCGGGTGCGATCGCTGCGGCGAACACCCGGGCAATGTTGTCGGCCATCGGCGCGAACGATACGCCGCCGCGGCCCGTATCCCACGACAGTGACAAGTCGGCGAACGGTCGGGTCGCAGTCAGCGACCGGGCCGGGCTCCGGCGTAGGCTTGCCCGGAGTGTTGTTCCCCACAGATTTCGCCACCGCAAGGAGTCGCCCCGTGACCGCCGGTCGTCCGCCCCGCGTACTCATCGACGCCACGAGTGTCCCCGCCGACCGTGGCGGCGTCGGTCGATACGTCGACGGCCTGCTCGGCGCCCTCGGGAAGGTGTGCGGCCAAGGGGTCGACCTGGCCGTGGTCGGCCTGCGCACCGACCTGGAGCGCTACTCCCGGATGCTGCCCGGCGCGGAGATCGTCGCCGCCCCCGCCGCCGTGGCCCACCGCCCGGCCCGGCTTGCCTGGGAGCAGACCGGCCTGCCGCTGCTGGCCCAGCAGGTCGGCGCGCAGGTGCTGCACTCGCCCTTCTACACCTGCCCGTTGCGGGCGGGTTGTCCGGTCACGGTGACCGTGCACGACGCGACCTTCTTCACCGAGCCGGAGCACTACGACAAGTCCCGCCGCACGTTCTTCCGCAGCGCGATCAAGACGTCGCTGCGCCGGGCCGCCCGGGTGATCGTGCCCAGCAAGGCCACCCGGGACGAGCTGATCCGGCTGCTCGACGCCGACCCGACCCGCATCGACGTGGCCTACCACGGGGTCGACCACGCCGCCTTCCACGCGCCCGGCGAGGAGGAGAAGGCCCGGGTCCGGGCCCGGCTGGGGCTCGGCGACAGCAGCTACGTCGCCTTCCTCGGCGCGAAGGAGCCGCGCAAGAACGTCCCGAACCTGATCCGGGGCTGGGCGCGCGCGGTCGCCGACCGGCAGGACCCGCCCGCCCTGGTGATCGCCGGCGGCCAGGGGCACGACGACGACATCGACCGGGCCGTGGCCGAGGTGCCGTCGCACCTGCGCCTGCTGCGCCCGGGCTACCTGCGCTACGCCGACCTGCCCGGCTTCCTCGGCGGCGCGCTGGTCGCCGCCTACCCGTCGTACGGTGAGGGGTTCGGCCTGCCGATCCTGGAGGCGATGGCCTGCGCCGCCCCGGTGCTGACCACGCCGCGGCTGTCGCTGCCGGAGGTCGGCGGCGACGCGGTGGCGTACACGAGCGAGGCCCCGGAGCAGATCGCCGCCGACCTGGCCGCCCTGCTCGACGACGAGCAGCGCCGGCTGTCGCTGGCCAAGGCCGGCTTCGACCGGGCGAAGGAGTTCACCTGGGAATCCAGCGCCGAGGTGCACATCGCGGCGTGGACCCGGGCCCGCGCCTGACGGCGCGCGGCGTGACGATGCGCCCGTACCGTGCTGGTTCGGGCATGATGTGCTGATGCTCTACGCCGTCATCCCGGCGGGCGGCAGCGGCACAAGGTTGTGGCCGTTGTCCCGTGCGGGCCATCCCAAGTTCCTCCACCCGCTCACCGGCACCCCCGCGTCCCTGCTCCAGGCGACGGTGGACCGGCTGACGCCGCTGACCACCCCGGAGCGCACCCTGGTGGTCACCGGAGCCGCGCACGTCGCGGCGGTGGCGCGGCAACTGGCCGGCCTGCCCGAGGAGAACATCCTCGTGGAGCCCTCGCCCCGCGACTCCTGCGCCGCCATCGCCCTCGCCGCGGCGGTGATCGCCCAGCGCGAGCCGGGCGCGGTGATGGGCTCGTTCGCCGCCGACCACCTGATCCGCGACGCCGACGTCTGGCGGGCCACGGTCGCCGAGGCGGTGGCCGGCGCGGAACGGGGGCTGCTGATGACGGTGGGCATCACCCCGACGCGCGCCGAGACCGGGTACGGCTACCTGCACACCGGCGACCCGGCCGCCGACGGTCCACAGCGGCCGGTGCTGGAGTTCAAGGAGAAGCCGGCCGCCGAGGTCGCCGAGGCGTACCTGCGCTCGGGGCACCACCTCTGGAACGCCAGCATGTTCGTCTGGCGGGTCGACGTGTTCCTGGCGGAGCTGGCCCGCCAGCAGCCGGCCCTGCACGCCGGGATCACCGCGATCGCCGCCGCCTGGGGCACCCCCGAGCAGGACGACATCCTCGGCACGGTCTGGCCGACCCTGCCGAAGATCTCCGTCGACTACGCGGTGATGGAGGGCGCGGCGACCGCCGGGCGGGTGGCCACCGTCCCCGGCGACTTCGGCTGGAACGACGTCGGCGACTTCCACACCCTCGGTGAGGTGCTGCCCGCCGACGCGGCCGGCAACGTGGTCCTCGGCACCGACGCCAAGCCGGGCGTGCTGCTGCGCGACGCCAGCGGGCTGGTCGTGGTGCCGCACTCCGGCCGGCTGGTGGCCGCCCTCGGCGTGCACGACCTGATCGTGGTCGACACCCCGGACGCCGTGCTGGTCTGCCCCCGCGACCGCGCCCAGGACGTGAAGGCCCTGGTCGACGAGCTGAAGGAACGGGGCGAGGAGAACCTGGTCTGACCACGGTGGGCGGCGGGTGTCACCCTGGGCGGGTGACCTTGCGACTTGTCGAGTTCGTCGTCGCCGGCAACGAGGCCAGCGACCTGCTGCCGGTGCGCTCGCCGGCCGTGCTCGCCGCCCACCGTGCCCGGCGCGGCTTCTGGACCGTCCTCGACGAGGGCCCGGTCGAGCAGTGCCTCGCCCTGCTGCTCGAACACGACGGCGGCGAGTGGTCCGCCCACCACGTCGACGCCGACGCCGGCACCGAGAACGGCCGCACCGAGGACGGCGAGGCGCTGGCCCACCACGACGGCTGGGTCTACGTCTTCGGCTCCCACTTCGGGTCGAAGGCGGGCCCGCTGCGGCCCCGCCGCGCGTTCGTGGCCCGGTTCCGCGAGGACGACGCCGTCGGCGGCCGGCTGCCCGTGCGGGTGGTGCGCAACCGGTTCCGGCTGCACCGGGCGGTCAACGACGCGCTGGCCGCCGCCGAGCTGGCCACCCTGCCGCCCGGGCAGCGGGTGCGGGAGCGGTTCATCGGCGCGACGGTGGCCCGGGGCGCCGCCCGGGCGAAGGGCTGGGTGGGCCGGCTCGCCGAGGGCGACCTGCCGCTCAACGTCGAGGCGGCGGCGTTCACCCCGCACGGGACGGTGCTGCTCGGCCTGCGCTTCCCGGTGACCGTCGACGGGGAGCCGATCCTGGTCGAGGTGGCCGGGGTGCCGGAGATGTTCGACGGCGGGGACTGGCCGCGGGCCCTCGGCGCGTACGCCCTGACCGGCGTCACCCCGCCCGGCGCGCTCACCGGCTTCCGCGCGCTCGTGCCGCTGCCCGACGGCGGCTACGCGGCGATCGTCGGCTCGATCGACGCGCTGGGCAAGGGTTCGGTGCTGCTCGACGACCACCCGCAGGGCGGCGACGTCACCTCACGGCACGTCCGGTTCCGGCTGGAGAGGGCGGGCGGGCACCTCGTGCCGGGCGAGCTGGTGGCGGACCTGACGCCGTTCCACCACGTGGAGGGGCTGGCCGAGGCCGACGGCCGCTGCTGGTACGTCACGGACGAGGACCACCGGGTCGCGCTCTGGATCGGCTGACCGGGCGCGCGGAACCAGGCGGGCGAGCCTCGGCCCGGCCGGGTGGGCGGACGGGGACACCTCTGCGGAGCAAGGGCCGCAGACCCTCGTGGTGCCGCCCGTCCGCCGGATCCTCCCCGGCCCCGGTGGCCCGGGCCGGCGTCGATGACGGACGGCCCGTGCGGGACAACCCAGAGCATGCCGAAGGCCGACCGGGGACGTCGAGGTTTTTCAGCCCACGCTTAAAAGTGGAGATAACTGCCGCCCGGGTACAGTGCGAACGGTCGGCAGTGCCTCCCCCTCTGCCCGCCGCACGGGAGCGACCAATGCTGAAGATCTATTTCTCGCCCGACGACGTCCTCCGGATCCGGGTGGCCCCGGGCGCGGACCCGCTCTGGGAACTGATCCTCAGCGTGCACGTGCTCCAGGTCCGCAGCCGGGACCCGCTGACCTCCGGCTGGCGGCGGGGCGTCTCCCGGGAGCTGCGCCGGCAGGTCGGCGTGGAGCCGATGCGGCTGCTGTTCGCGCTGAACCCCGGGCGGGGCTACTTCCCCGACTTCCTCACCCCGCAGGAGGGCCTCCAGGGGCTGGCGGAGGGGCTGGAGGCCATCCGCAGCACCCCCGTGCGGCTGCTGCACCGCGACATGACCCGGATGGCCGGGGAGCACCCGCTGCCCTCCTCCGCGGCGGCGCTGGCCCGGGGCGAGCCCGAGGTGCTGCGCCACCTGACGGACTCGATGGAGCGGTACCGCGAGCTGGCGCTGAGCCCGTACTGGGCGCACATCCAGGCCGCGATCGACTCGGACCGGATGCGGCGCGCCCGCGCCCTGCTCGACGGGGGCGTCGAGGGGCTGCTCGACAGCTTCCGCCCGCTCGCCCGCTGGGAGTCGGGGGTGCTGGAGATCCACGGCTACCCGGAGAGCCGGGAGCTGCACCTGGACGGCCGGGGCCTGCTGCTGGTGCCGTCGTTCTTCTGCGCCGGCACCCCCGTGGCGCTGGCCGATCCGGACCTGCCGCCGGTGCTCGTCTATCCGGTGGACCGGCTGGGCGGGCTCGTCCCGGCGGAGGCCGCCGGCGGCGCGTCGACCCGGGCCGGCACCGGGCGGGAGGCGCTGGCCGCGCTGCTCGGCCGCACCCGGGCGGCGGTGCTGGAGGCCACCGACGCCGGCTGCACCACCGGCGAGGTGGCCCGCCGGCTGCACATCTCCCCGGCGGCGGCGAGCCAGCACGCGACCGTGCTGCGCAACGCCGGCCTGCTGGTGAGCCACCGCGACCGCAACACCGTCCTGCACACCCTCACCCCGCTGGGCCGCGCCATCCTCGACGCCTGAGCCCCGGCCGGGCGACCCGCAGCGGCGAGCGGGCCACGGCAGCGGCGACCCGCAGCGCGCCGGGCGGGGCAGCCTCAGAGCGCCAGGCAGGCGGCGGCCGTGCTCCCCGGCGGGGGCGGCAGCAGGGTCGACGGGATGCCCTCGGCGGCCAGGGCGGTGCGCAGGCGTTGCAGGTCCGCGCCGAGGCGCACCAGGCCGGCCGGGTCGACCGGCGTCGGCGGCTCCCCGAGCACCAGGGCCGTGGCCCGCTGCGGCCAGCCGGGCACGGTGGCGACCAGCGCGGCGCGTACCTCGTCGTCGGTGACGGGGGTGAAGACCGTGCCGGGGGCGACCACGCCGGCCACCGCGGCGATGGCCCGCGCCACCGCCGCCGGGTCGGCGGGGGCCTCGCCGGGGCCGTCGGGCAGGGTCGCGGCGGCGGCCAGGCCGGCCGCGCGCGCCTCCGCCGTGCCGAGCGAGAACAGGTCCAGCTCCGCGTCCCGGACCAGCGCCCGCGCGCCGACGCCGTCGTCGGGTGCGGTCGCGGTGAGGTACCCGCGCACCACGGCCACTGGGACCTGGTCGCACTTGCCCTTGATCAGCTCACCGGCACCGGCCAGCTCGTCCACCACCGCCATCTGGGTGAGCTGGAGCTCGTTGCCGTACGGGTCGACCTCGCCCCGGTGGTCGCGGATCGCCGGCATCCCGGCCACCCCGAGCGCCACGTCGGTGAGGCCGTTGCGCCAGGGCCGGCCCATCGTGTCGGTGACGATCACCGCGACGTCCAGGTCGTAGCGCTCGCGCAGCGCCGCCCGCAGGGCCCGCGCCGAGGCGTCCGGGTCCCGCGGGAGCAGCACCAGCCGGGTCTTGTCGACGTTCGAGGCGTCGATGCCGGCCGACGCCAGCACGAAGCCGTGGTGGGTCTGCACGATCCGGGTCGCCCCCCGGGTGGCCACCACCCGGGCCGTCTCGGCGGCCAGCGCCTCGTCGCGGGCGGCCAGCCGCTCCGGCCCGTCGGCCGGCACGTCCACCAGCCGCCCCTCCGCCTTGGAGACGATCTTGCTGGTCACCACGAGCACGTCGCTGTCGCGCAGCCACGGCGCGGCCGTGGCGATCAGCGCCGCCAGGTCGTCGCCCTCGGTCACGTCGCCGATGCCCAGCACCGGCAGGATCTCCAGCCTCATGTCAACTCCACCGCCGCCCGCACCATCGCCGCCGTCGCCGCCTCGTCGGTCATCAGCAGCGGGACCGCCCGGACCGACACGCCCGGCACCACCGCGTCGGCGTCCTCGGGGGCCACCAGCCAGCCGTCCAGCAGCCCGCCGGCGCCCCGGTCGCCGTACAGGCCGCCCACTGCGGCGGCGCTGCACTCGACGCCGAGCACGGCCAGGCACCGTTCGGCCATCCCACGCACCGCCGCCCCGCCGATGATCGGGGACACCCCGACCACCGGGGCCGGGCCGGCGGCCAGCGCCTCGAGCAGCCCCGGCACGGCCAGCACCGGTGCGACGCTCACCACCGGGTTGCTCGGCGCGACCAGCACCACGTCGGCGGCGGCGATCGCGTCGAGCACGCCGGGCGCGGGCTTCGCCGCCTCCGCGCCGACGAAGACGAACCGGTGGGTGGGTATGCCGGCGCGGTGCCGGATCCACCACTCCTGGAAGTGGATCGCCCGCTGGCCGCCGCCGTCGGGGTCGCTCACCACCACGTGCGTCTCCAGCCGGTCGTCGGTCGCCGGCAGCACGCGTACGCCGGGCTGCCAGCGCGCCGCCAGCGCCTCGGTGACCGCCGACAGCGGGTATCCGCCGGTGAGCATGGTGGTGCGCACCAGGTGGGTGGCGACGTCCCGGTCGCCGAGCCCGAACCAGGTCGGCTCCGCGCCGTACGCGGCCAGCTCCGACTTCACCGTCCAGGTCTCGTCGGCCCGGCCCCAGCCCCGCTCGGCGTCGGCCCCGCCGCCGAGGGTGTACATGACGCTGTCCAGGTCGGGGCAGACCTTGAGCCCGTGCAGGTAGAGGTCGTCGCCGACGTTGACCACGGCGGTCACCTCGGCGCCCACCTCGCGGGCGTACGCCCGGACGCCGAGCAGGAATCGGGCCCCCCCGATGCCGCCGGCAAGTACGACGATGCGCATGCTGCCCATCCTCCCGCACGCCCCGCGCCGGGTCGCCGGTGCCCGGGGAGACTAGGCTCACGTCGGCAACTGTCCGTTACCGCCCCGAGGGGGAGTTCGTGACCAGCCCCGCCGAGCCCGCGTCCGGTGACGCGGCGCCCGCGTCCCACCCCGCCACCCCGGCCCGTCGGCTCACCGACCCGTTACGCGAGCTGATCGCGCTCGCGCTGCTCGGCGCGAACGCCGTGCTGTTGTTCGTCGGCCTGATCCGGCTGCTCGCACCGACCGAGTACAGCAGCTTCTACACCCGGGCGGGCAGCGGCTTCTTCTCGTTCGCCGGCCTGGAGGCGGCCGTGCTGCCGGTGCTGGCCGTGCTGCTCGCCACGCACGTCGCCCCCGTGGCGCAGCGGGCGAAGCTGATCGTCCAGGTGGCGCTGGCCGAGTACGCCTTCGGCGCCCTCCTCGCCGCGCTCACCCTGCTGGTCTGGACGGTCGACCGGCTCGCCAAGGCGGAGGTGCTCGACGCCTTCCTCGGCCTGCTGACCCGGGCCGCCTGGCTGGCGATCTTCGCGTCCGGCGCGTTCGTGGTCTTCCGCGTCTGGCGCGCCCTCTACTTCACCCCGAAGCCGAAGCCGGCCCCCGGCATGTACGGCCAGCCGCAGCCGGGCTGGCCGCAGCAGCCCGGTCAGCCGGGCCAGGGCGGTCCGCAGGGCTGGGGCCCGGGGCAGCAGCAGGGTGGTTGGCCGTCCGCCGGGCAGCAGCCCGGCTACCCCTCCGCCGGGCAGCAGCCCGGTTACCCCTCCGCCGGCCAGCCGGGTGGATTCCCGGCCCCCGGCCAGCCGGGCCAGCCCGGCCCGTTCGCCGGCCAGCCCGGCCAGCCGACCTCGCCGTTCGCCCCTGCCTCCGCGCCTCCCGCCTCCGCGCCTCCCGCCTCCGCGCCTCCCGCCTCCGCGCCCCCGGCTTCCGCGCCTCCGTACCCGGCCCCGCCGCAGTCCGGCCCGCCGTTCACGCCGCCCCAGGCGGGCGCGCAGCCGGCTGCGCCGTTCCCCCCGCCGCAGCCCACGACGCCGTCCGCGCCGCCGTTCGGGCAGCCGCCGTCGGCCGAGCCGACCCAGGCGATCCCGCGCCAGCCCGGCGAGCCGGGCGCACCCGGCTCGCCCGGCGTCGAGCGGAGCGCCGACGCCGACGCCGATCGCACCCAGCGCTTTCCGCGCGAGGACTGAACCTGCGCCCATCGGGCGGGCTCCCCGGCAGCCGCGACGGGCCGGGGAGCCCGCCCGACGCGCATCGCGGCACCCTCGTCACCGGCGGGTGACCGTGAGTTGCTGCCCGAGGTGGGAGCGTAACTCTCCGCCCGATCCTTTGCTCTGCACCCGGATACGCAACGCGCTACGCGCCGTGATGGGCCGCCGCGCCCCTCGTCATGCATGATCTTGCATATTCCCAGCCTGCGCTCGGTGCTGCGTCCCTGGGTGCAGAGCAAAGGGAGCGGGGGATGTCTGTCGGGGTCGGCGAGGCGTGACGGACAGTCAGCTCGGGCCGTCGTCGTGGGTCGCCGCGCGGCCGTCACCGGCCGTGTGCGGGGAGGCCGTCGAGTCGAAGGCGGCCTGGCCAGCGGATCAGGCCCGGCGGCAGGGCGCATAGGCTGGGCGGATGGTTGATCGCACCGAGCCCCGCCCCACCGCGGCCAGCATCGAGCGCGCGCTGCGCCGGGCCGCCTCCGGGCTCGCGCTGGCCGTCGACGAGGCCGCCGCGCTGCTCGCCGCCCGGGGCGCCGCCCTCGACGAGCTGCTCCGGGTCGCCGGCGACATCCGCGACGCCGGCCTGCGCGACGCCGGCCGTCCCGGCGTCGTCACGTACTCCAAGAAGGTCTTCGTCCCGCTGACCCGGCTCTGCCGGGACCGCTGCCACTACTGCACCTTCGCCACCGTCCCGCACCGGCTGCCGGCGGCCTTCCTCGACCGGGACGAGGTGCTCGCCATCGCCCGGCAGGGCGCGGCGCAGGGCTGCAAGGAGGCGCTGTTCACCCTCGGCGACCGGCCGGAGGAGCGCTGGCCGGCCGCCCGGGAGTGGCTGGACGCCCGCGGCTACGACTCGACCCTCGACTACCTGCGCGCCTGCGCCGTGGCGGTGCTGGAGGAGACCGGCCTGCTGCCCCACCTCAACCCCGGGGTGCTCTCCTGGTCGGAGCTCCAGCGGCTCAAGCCCGTCGCCCCGAGCATGGGCATGATGCTGGAGACCACCGCGACGCGGCTGTGGTCGGAGCCGGGCGGCCCACACTTCGGCTCGCCCGACAAGGAGCCGGCGGTGCGGCTGCGGGTGCTCGACGACGCCGGCCGGGTCGGGGTGCCGTTCACCACGGGCATCCTGATCGGCATCGGCGAGACCCCGGCCGAGCGGGTCGACGCGATCTTCGCGATCCGCCGCGCCCAGCGCGCGTACGGCCACCTCCAGGAGGTGATCGTGCAGAACTTCCGCGCCAAGCCGGACACGGCGATGCGCGGCATGCCCGACGCCGAGCTGCACGACCTCGCCGCCACGGTGGCGGTGGCCCGGGTGCTGCTCGGCCCCGGCGCCCGGATCCAGGCCCCGCCGAACCTGATCGCCGGCGAGTACGCCCTGCTGCTGCGCGCCGGCATCGACGACTGGGGCGGCGTCTCGCCGGTGACCCCCGACCACGTCAACCCGGAGCGCCCCTGGCCGCAGCTCGACGAGCTGGCCCGCCGCACGGCGGAGGCCGGCTTCACGCTGCGCGAGCGGCTGACGATCTACCCCGAGTACGTCCGGGCCGGCGACCCGTGGCTTGACCCGCGCCTGCTGCCGCACGTGTCCGCGCTGGCCGACCCGGCCACCGGGCTCGCCGTCGAGTCGGCCCGCCCGCAGGGCCGCCCCTGGCAGGAGCCGGAGGAGGTGTTCGGCGGCGGGCGGACCGACCTGCACGCCACCATCGACACCACCGGCCGCACCGGCGACCGGCGCGGCGACTTCGACAACGTCTACGGCGACTGGTCGGAGGTGGCCGCGCAGGCCGACGCGAGCCGGGCGGGAGCGGGGGCGACGGCAGCGGCGGCAGCGGCGGCGGGGGCGACGGCGTCGACCGGGGGCAGCGCCGGGGACGCCGAGCTGCGGGCCGGGCTGCGGCTGGCCGCCGACGACCCGGCGGCGCTGCTGACCCCGGCCCACGAGGCGAAGGCGCTCGCCCTGTTCGGCGCCGACGGCCCGGCGCTGGACGAGCTGTGCCGCATCGCCGACGACGTGCGGCGCGACACCGTCGGCGACGACGTCACCTACGTCGTCAACCGCAACATCAACTTCAGCAACGTCTGCTACGTCGGCTGCCGGTTCTGCGCCTTCGCGCAGCGGGAGCGCGACGCCGACGCGTACCGGCTCTCCGTCGACCAAGTGGCCGACCGGGCCGAGGAGGCGTGGGCCGCCGGCGCGACGGAGGTCTGCCTCCAGGGCGGCATCGACCCGAAGCTGCCGGTCACCGGGTACGCGGACCTGATCCGGGCGATCAAGGCGCGGGTGCCGGGGATGCACGTGCACGCGTTCTCGCCGATGGAGATCGTCACGGCGGCGGCGAAGGCCGGCGTGCCGGTGCGGGAATGGCTGACCGGGCTGCGCGAGGCCGGGCTCGACACCATCCCGGGCACCGCCGCCGAGATCCTCGACGACGAGGTGCGCTGGGTGCTCACCAAGGGCAAGCTGCCGGCCGCCGCCTGGGTCGAGGTGGTCTCGACGGCCCACGAGCTCGGCATCCGGTCCAGCTCCACCATGATGTACGGCCACGTCGACCACCCCGGGCAGTGGCTGGCCCACTTCCGGGTGCTGGCCGGGGTGCAGGACCGCACCGGCGGCTTCACCGAGTTCGTGGCGCTGCCGTTCGTGCACACCAACGCCCCGATCTACCTCGCCGGCATCGCCCGGCCCGGCCCGACGTGGCGGGAGAACCGGGCGGTGCACGCGATGGCCCGGCTGCTGCTGCACGGCCGGATCGACAACATCCAGTGTTCCTGGGTGAAGCTCGGCGACGCCGGGACGGCGGCGATGCTCAACGGCGGCTGCAACGACCTGGGCGGCACGCTGATGGAGGAGACGATCTCCCGGATGGCCGGCTCGGGCAACGGCTCGGCGCGCACCGAGGAGCAGCTGCGGGCCATCGCGGCGCGGGCCGGCCGGCCGGCGCGCAAGCGGACGACCGCGTACGGTCACCTCCGGCCGTAGCGTCGAACCTTTCCGGCGTGCGGGCCGTACCACTGCCTGCCGGCGGCGGCTGAGGCCAGAGCCGCGGCCGGCGGCCCCCTGCGGGCCCGGCGGTCGGCCGGCCCCGCCTTTCGTCACCGCGGGCGCGGACGCGCCGCGCGCCGGAAAGGTTGCCCATGTCCAGTGATCAGCGGAAGCGGCGTTGGCCGCGACTGACCCGCCGGCAGACGTTGACCGCCGCGGCGAGCGCCACCCTCGGGGCCGCCGCGCTCACCGTGCCCGGGTTGTCCGCGGCGCAGAACTCCCCGTCGTCCGGCGGGAAGAAGGACGAGCCCATCGTCGTGCACCTGCGGGGCGGCGACGCGATGGACGTCTTCGTCGGCACGTCCCGGATCGAGGTACGCGACCGCGGCCTGGCGGACCGGCTGCGGCGCGCCGCCGGCAAGCGCTGACGCCGGCCCGGCCCCGCTTTCCCGGCGCGGGCTCCCGGCGCCGGCCCTCTCCACTCTTCCCCTGATCGCTTGCTGCCCAGTGAGGTTGGTCCGCCATGTCTTCCCACCGTGAGGCCCCGGAGATCGCGAAGGATCCGGTCGCCGACAGCTCCGACCTGTACGCGTTCGTCAGCCCCGACCGTCCCGACTCGGTCACGCTGATCGCCAACTACGTGCCGTTGCAGCTCCCCTCCGGCGGCCCGAACTTCTTCGAGTTCGGCGACGACGTGCGGTACGAGATCCATATCGACAACGACGGCGACGGCAAGCCGGACGTCACCTACCGGTTCGAATTCACCACCGAGATCACGAACCCGAACAGCTTTCTCTACAACACCGGCCCGATCGAGTCGCTGGACAGCAAGAACTGGAACCGCAAGCAGTTCTACTCGCTGACCCGCATCGCCGACGGCAAGGAGCACCGGCTGGCCAACAAGCTGGCCTGCCCGCCGTGCAACGTGGGCCCGCTGTCCACCCCGAACTACGCGGCGCTGGCCCGGCAGGCCACGTTCAGCCTGTCGACGGGGGAGAAGGTCTTCGCCGGCCAGCGCGCCGACGGGTTCTTCGTCGACCTGGGGGCGATCTTCGACCTGGGCACCCTGCGGCCGTTCCAGCAGTTGCACGTGGCCGGCAAGAAGCTGTTCAGGGCCGAGGGGGAGCCGGTCAACGCCACCGACCGGATGAACGTGCACACCCTCGCCGTGCAGGTCCCGCTGAGCCGGGTGCGCCGCCGGGCGAACCGGTACGGCACGCACGACCGCGCCTCGGTCATCGGCGTGTGGACGTCGGCGTCGCGCCAGCAGGCGCGGATCCTCGGCAACGGCTCGGCGAGGGACACCGCGACCGGCCCGTTCGTGCAGGTGTCACGGCTGGGCAACCCGTTGTTCAACGAGGTCATCGTGCCGATGTCCAGGAAGGACGAGTGGAACACGCTGCCGCCCACGGAGGACAAGCGGTTCGCGAGTTTCGTCGAGCAGCCGGAGCTGGCCGCCCTGCTCCCGGTGCTCTACCCGGGCGTGTTCCCCAAGCTGGACGCGCTGAACAAGACGAAGAAGCCCCGCGCGGACCTGCTGGCGATCCTGCTCACCGGCATCCCGGCCGGGCTGATCCAGGGCTTCTCCAACAACACCGGCGACATGCAGGCCGACATGCTGCGGCTGAACACGGCCATCCGGCCGAGCGCCAAGCCCGACCGGTTCGGCGTGCTCGGCGGGGACCTGGCGGGCTTCCCGAACGGGCGGCGGGTCGCCGACGACGTGGTCAGCATCGCGCTGCGGGCCATCGCCGGGGTCACCGTGCCGCTGGTCGACAAGGGGTTCACCCCGGACGCGGCGGCCGGCGCGGTCACCCCGGGGCTGAGCGCCGCCGACGTGACGGCCCCGTTCCTGCGCAACTTCCCCTTCCTCGGCACGCCGTACGACGGGTTCAACAACCCGCCGGCGTCGTCCTGACCCGGACGGAGCGAACCGATGCACTCCCACCACCATCACCACGCGTACGGGCCGACGGAGACCGGCGCCGTCGTCCTCGATCTGGGTGGCGACACGGGTGCCCTGATCATCCACACCGGCCGGGAGCTGCACGGCCGGGAGATCGAGATCAGTCGGGTCGACGGGCCGGACGCGCCGCGTACCCACGTCGCAGTGCGTGAGCGCATCGTGCAGGACGGCACCTTCCACAGTGCCGTCTACCCCGATCTTGCCGCAGGGCTCTATACCGTCTGGTGGGATGAGGACGCACCCGCCGGGACGGTTGCCGTGACCGGGGGAACGGTCGCGGAGTTCACTTGGCCCACCAGTGCACCTTCGGTGGCGATCTGATCCACCGCTCAGTTTCGACCGCTGCGCCTCGTCCATCATGTGGACGGGGCGCTGTCGGCGTTGCGGGCCCGATGGGCAGTCTCGGCCAAGTCGCGTTAACCTGTGCCCCACCAAGATCAGCATCGCGTCGTAGCCCCGCCCCTCGGGCCGCGCCGACGGCTTCGCCGGAGCCGGCCGGCGGGCCGCCGCGGCAAGAAAACTCGGGCAACTCGCCGGGGAGGGCGTTACTCGTCCGGGGTCTGAATCGATAGGGCAGGTTGCGAGGCCGGACGGCCGCAAGGGCCGTCCACGGCGTGTCGGGAGGGCGACTCCATTATCAAGTTCGGCTTGACGGCGCACGCATTACACGCGTGTAATTTGAATGGGGTTGTTCGCGCGGAACGCAACAAATGGGGACCGGACGGACACGCACGCCTTTCGCGTGGGGGGTTGCAGCGGCGACGACGCCGGTGCGCGACAAGGAGGCATCTTTAGATGGACGGCCAGCTTGAGGTGGCCGACCTGCTCGGGAACGCGCCGGAGTGGCAGGAGCAGGCACTCTGCTCCCAGACCGACCCGGAGGCGTTCTTCCCCGAGAAGGGCGGCTCGACCCGCGAGGCGAAGCGGATCTGCTCGCGGTGCGAGGTCAAGACCGAATGCCTGGAATACGCTCTCGGCCACGACGAGCGGTTCGGGATCTGGGGTGGGCTCTCGGAACGGGAGCGGCGCAAGCTCAAGCGGCGGGCCGCCTGAGCGTCGCCGGGCCGGGGCGGTGGGGGCCGCCCGGCCCGGGCGTCCCGAGCGCGCGTCGGGGGGCGCGCGCCGGGGCGCAGCGGCGCTGCCGGCCGGGGCGCGGCGGGAGCGGGCGCGGCGGGGGCGAGGCACGGCGGGGCGGGTGCGCCCGGAAAGCCGGGTCGGGCTAGGCCAGCTCGTCCGGGTCGACGCCCAGCAGGTTCGCCACCTGCTCGATGATCACGTCGTGCACCAGGTCGGCCAGGTCCTCCCGGTCCATGGCCCGGAACTCCAGCGGCCGACGGTAGAGCACGATCCGGGGCGGGACCTCCTGCCGGCCGGGACGCCCCGGCAGCAGCCGGGCCAGCGGCACCTCGCCGTCCTCCAGCACGTCGGAGTCGTAGACGTTCAAGTCCGGCGGCACGTCCTCCACCGCGAACTCGACGCCGGCCAGCTCCTTGGCGAACCGCCGCTCCAAAGTCTCGACCGTGTCGAGCACCAGGTCGTCGAAGACCTCGGCCTTCGTCCGGGCCAGCGGCACCGTCGCCGGCACCAGCCGCCCGCGCAGGCCCCGCCCGTGCCGGTCCCGGTGGGCGCGCCGGCCGGGGCGGCGGTGTTCCGGACTGGTCATGACGCACAGGGTAGCCCGCCGAGTCGCCCCGCCCGTGGCTGTGCCGCCGTCGCGGCGCGCCGACCCCGCCCGTCACCGCCCGACGCGTCGGATGTTGCGAATTGTGATCTCGATGACGGGCGTGTCGCAACGCGAACCGGTGCGCCGGACCCGGTAATGGAGATACCCTCCCGCCGTGAGGTCACCACGGCGCTGCTCAAGAAACGGCTGCCCCCGGCAAGCGGTCGCCACATTGACCTATGTCTACAACGAGTCGACGGCCGTGGTCGGGCCCCTCGCGGCCTTCGCCGAGCCGCACACGTACGACCTCTGCGAGCCCCACGCGCGCAGCCTGACCGCCCCCCGGGGCTGGAACGTGGTCCGCCACGAGGGCGAGTTCGAGCCCCCGCCGCCCAGCGCCGACGACCTGGTCGCCCTCGCCGAGGCCGTCCGCGAGGCCGCCCGGCCCGCGCCGCCCCGCCCGCCGGGCGACGACCAGGGCGGCGCGCCGCAGCACCACCACAACCCGCAGACGGGCCGCCGTGGCCACCTGCGGGTGATCCCGCCGAACCACTGACCGCCGGTCGCGCCGCGCACGCCCGCAGCGCGGGCGGCGGCGTGCGCCCGGCTCGGCTCAGTGGCCCAGGAAGCGCTGGAACACGGCGGCCCGCCGGGCCGGGCGGCCCGTGCGCAGCTCCGCCCGGTCGGCGGAGAGCATGACCCGCAGGCCGGCGTTGACGGCCAGCCAGCGCAGCGGCTCCGGCTCCCAGCGCGGCGAGCGGTGACCCACCCACGGCAGGTCGGTCAGGTCGCTGTCCGCGCCCCGGATCAAATCGGCGAGGGTACGCCCGGCGAGGTTCGTCGTCGCCACCCCGTCGCCGACGTACCCGCCGGCCCAGGCGAGCCCGGTCGCCCGGTCCAGCCCCACCGAGGCCGACCAGTCGCGGGCCACGCCCAGCGGGCCGCCCCAGGTGTGCGTCACCGGCGTCTGCGGCCCGAGCGCCGGGAACAGCTCGCCCAGCGTCCGGCGCAGCGCGGCGAACACCCGGGGCTCCCGGTCGAACTCGGGCCGCACCCGGGACCCGAAGTGGTACGGCGCGCCCCGCCCGCCGAACGCCAGCCGCCCGTCGGCCGTGCGCTGCCCGTAGATGATCACGTGGCGGTGGTCGGAGAACGTCTCCCGCCCGGCCAGCCCGATCCGCGCCCAGGTCTCCTCCGGCAGCGGCTCCGTCGCCACCATCAGCGAGTAGACCGGGGCGACGGCCCGCCGCTGCCCGGGCAGCCCCGGCGTGTACCCCTCGGTCGCCCGCACCACCACCGGCGCGCGCACCGTCCCGGCGGGGGTCACGGCCGCCCCGGCCCGGATCGCGGTCACCGGGGTCCGCTCGTGGACGGTCACCCCCCGGCGCTCGACCGCCCGGGCCAGCCCGCGCGCCAGCCGGGCCGGGTGCACCACGGCGCAGTGCGGGGTGTACGTCCCGCCGCGTACCCCGTCGGCGGCGCAGCGGGCGGCGGCCTCGGCCGCGTCGAGCAGCACCAGGTCGTCGGCGGTCAGGCCGTGCGCGTGGGCCTGCGCCACCTCCGCGCGGGCCCGGCCGAGCTGGGCCGCGCTGCGGGCCAGCGTCACCGTCCCGCCGAGGTGCCAGTCGCAGTCGATGCCCTCGGCGGCGACCACCCGGCCCACCTCGCGGACGGTGGCCTGCATGGCCCGCTGCATCCGCAGCGCCGCGTCGCGGCCGTGCCGACGGGCCAGCGCCGGCAGCGAGGTGGGGAACAGCGCCGAGCACCAGCCCCCGTTGCGCCCCGACGCGCCGTACCCGGCGATCTCGGCCTCCAGCACCGTGATCCGCAACGTGGGGTCGGCGAGCGCGAGGTAGTAGGCCGTCCACAGCCCGGTGTAGCCGGCCCCGACGATCACGACGTCCGCGTCGGCGTCCCCGCCCAGCGGCGGGCGGGGCGTCAACGGTTCGTCCACAGTGGACAGCCAGTACGACAGCTCCTGGTAGCGCATGCGACGGCCCGGCTTCGCGACGGCTCGGCGGTTACAGCCGCGCCCACGCCTCGGTGAGCACCGCCCGCAGGATCTGCTCCATCTCGTCGAACTGCTGCTGCTCGGCGATCAGCGGCGGGGCGAGCTGCACGACGGGGTCGCCCCGGTCGTCGGCCCGGCAGTAGAGCCCGGCGGAGAACAGCGCGGTGGAGAGGAACCCGCGCAGCAGCCGCTCCGACTCCGCCTCGTCGAACGTCGCCCGGGTCGCCTTGTCCTTCACCAGCTCGATGCCGTAGAAGTAGCCGTCGCCCCGCACGTCGCCGACGATCGGCAGGTCGTGCAGCTTCTCCAGGGTGGCGCGGAAGGCGTCCTCGTTGGCCCGGACGTGCCCGATCAGGTCCTCCCGGGCGAACACCTCCAGGTTGGCCAGCGCCACCGCGCAGGAGACCGGGTGGCCGCCGAAGGTCACCCCGTGGGCGAACATCCCGGTCTCGGTGAGGAACGGCTCCATCAGCCGGTCGCTGGCGATCATCGCGCCGAGCGGGGCGTACCCGGAGGTGATGCCCTTCGCGGTGGTGATGATGTCCGGCCGGTAGCCGTAGCGGACCGCGCCGAAGTATTCGCCGAGCCGCCCCCACGAGCAGATCACCTCGTCGGAGACGAGCAGCACGTCGTACGCGTCGCAGATCTCGCGGACCCGCTCGAAGTAGCCGGGCGGCGGCGGGAAGCAGCCGCCGGAGTTCTGCACCGGCTCCAGGAAGACCGCCGCGACCGTGTCCGGCCCCTCCCGCTCGATGGCCCGCCGGATCTCCTCGGCCGCCCACCGGCCGAACGCCTCGGGCGAGTCGCCGTGCTCCGGTGCCCGGTAGAAGTTCGTGTTCGGCACCTTCACCGCGCCGGGCACCAGCGGCTCGAAGTCGGTCTTGATGCCGGGCAGCCCGGTGATCGACAGCGCGCCCATCGACGTGCCGTGGTACGCGATGTAGCGGCTCACGACCTTGTACTTGTTGGGCTTGCCGGTCCGCTTGAAGTAGGCCCGGGCCAGCTTCCACGCCGCCTCGACGGCCTCGGAGCCGCCGGTGGTGAAGAAGACCCGGTTCAGGTCGGCCGGCGTCAGCGAGGCGATCTTCTCGGCCAGCTCCACGGCCTTCGGGTGCGCGTACGACCACAGCGGGAAGTAGGCCAGCTCGCCGGCCTGCTTCGCGGCGGCCTCGGCCAGCTCGGTGCGCCCGTGGCCGGCGTTGACGACGAAGAGGCCGGCGAGCCCGTCCAGGTAGCGACGGCCCTGCGAGTCCCACACGTACGCGCCCTCGCCGCGCACGATCGTCGGCACCTCGCCTGCGGAATAGCTGGCCATCCGGGTGAAGTGCATCCAGAGGTGGTCGGTGGCGTTGGCCATGTCAGCCCCATCGGGTCTCGGGCCGGTCAGGGGTGACACCGGCCGCTCTGCCCACGGTTATCCCACAGCCGCACGCGGCAAGGCAAGTGGTATCGGTGGCACTTGACTCCTTGGGCAACGGATTCGGCGCGCTGCGGCGTTACCGGCAACGGAATCCGCATCGTGATTGATCTCTCGCGTCCCGCGGGGCCTCGCGGGCGTTGCGGGTTCTGCGGGCGTTGCGGGTTCTGCGGGCCTCGCGGGTCCCGTCGGTGTTGCGGGTCTCGCGGGCCTTGCGGGTCCGGTGGGCGTTGCGGGTCCTGCGGTCCTTGCGGTTCTCGTGAAGTCCCACGGCTGTCCCGGGCGGTGCCGTTGCGCGGGACCGGCCGGGTGCGGGCGCGGTGGACCCTATGGAGCTGAGTCACTAACGACATCACCCGCCCTACGCCACCCCTGCCGCCCTGCCGCTGCCCCGCTGCTTCCCGGTCGCCCCGCCGCCCCCGGCCACCCGTTACCTTTCTGATCGTCCCCAGCCGTCCCCCGATCGCCTCCCGGCCGCCCCCACGCCGCTTCTGGCGCCTTGCCCGCCACGATCCGGCGGCCCCGAAGCGCAGATCTTGGAAGCTGATGGCCCCTCTGGGGGCCCGAATCTTCCAAGATCCACCCGCACCCAGCCGCACCCGCCCGCACCCGCGCCCGTCCGCACCCGCACCTCGTCCCGCCTCGTCCCGTCCGCGCCCCATCTCCGGACTGTGGGCGCGGGTGAGTCATTCACGACATCAGCTCCTTAGGGGCGGAGGGACCTCCTCGCCGCTGGGAGGGCGGCCTGTGGGGCCGGGCTGTCGGTCGGGGCCGGGTGGTCGGTCGGGGCCGGGCGGACGGCTCGCGAGGCCGGGTGGGTCGGCGGGCAGCCAGGCGGCGGCTGGCAGGCGGCAACTGGCTGGCTGGGTGGGTGGGTGGGTGGGTGGACATTGCCAGGGCGTTCGCCGGGCGTTCGGCACCCATCTCGAATGCGCGCGGGACGTGCGCGACAGGTCCCGCCGCCACCTGCCGTTTCGGGCCCACCGCCAGCACCCTGCGTCGCTATGGTGCCCACTACACGTGACCACGACAGGAGGCGCGATGGGCAACGAGACGCTGCGGGTGGCGATGGCCGCCGTGGGGGAGACCGCCGATTCGCTGGCGGGCAAGGTCCGGGTCGATCCGAAGACGGCCGGCCGGTGGGTGTCGCAGGGGCGCATCCCGCACGCGCGCACCCGGTACGCGGTGGCCAAGGTGCTCGGCCGGGAGGTCGCCGAGCTGTGGCCGCACCCGGGCCGCCGCCGGAACCTGCCCTGGTTCCACAGGTGGGCCGAGCTGGAGCGCGCCGCCATCTCGATCCACTCCTACGAGCCGCTGCTGGTGCCGGGGCTGCTCCAGACCGAGGCGTACGCGCGGGCGATCCTGAGCACCGGCGGGCTGCTGCCGCCGGCCGAGGTGGAGCGGATCGTCGCCGGCCGGCTCGACCGGCAGGCGGTCCTCGACGCCGAGGCCCCGCCGCAGCTCGTGGCCGTGATCGACGAGGTGGTGCTGCGTCGGTTGGTCGGCGACCGGGCGGTGATGGCCGGGCAGGTCGCCCACCTCGCGGCGGCGGCCGAGCGGGAGCACGTGCAGGTGCGGGTGATCCCGGCCGAGAGCCCGTGGCACACCGGGCTGGCCGGGCCGTTCGTCCTCGCCGGCCTGCCCGACGGGGCAGAGTTGGCATATATCGACAACCAGCTTCGCGGTCAGGTCATCAACGACCCGGTCGACGTTGCTAGCCTGAGGCGCAGGTGGGAGAGCGTCGCCGGTGAGGCGCTGCCGAGCCGCGGGTCGACCGCGCTGATCAGAGAGGTGGCGACGACGTGGAGCTGACCGACGCGCTGGCCGGTGCCCGGTGGCGCACCGCGACCCGCAGCAGCAACAACGGCGGAAACTGCGTCGAGGTGGCCGACAACCTGCCCGGCCGGGTGCTGGTGCGCGACAGCAAGGACCGCGACGGCGGCACCCTCAGCTTCGACCCGGCCGCCTGGCGGGCCTTCGTCGGGCAGGCTCAGGCGGTGCCCCAGCTGTAGGTCTGCTTGCGCAGCTTGAGATAGACGAACGCCTCGGTGGCGAGCACCCCGTCGACGGCGCGCAGCCGTTGCAGGATCTCCAGCAGGTGGGCGTCGTTGCGGCAGACCACCTCGGCGAGCAGGTCGAACGACCCGGCGGTGATCACCACGTAGTCGACCTCCTCGAACTCGGCGAGCCGGTCGGCCACCGACTCCAGGTCGCCGTCGGTGCGCAGGCCGATCATGGCCTGCCGGGGGAAGCCGAGCTGGAGCGGGTCGGTGACCGCGACGATCTGCATCACCCCGGCGTCGAGCAGCCGCTGCACCCGCTGGCGCACCGCCGCCTCGGAGAGGCCGACCGCCTTGCCGATCGTCGCGTACGGCCGGCGGCCGTCCTCCTGGAGCTGCTCGATGATCTGCTTGGCGACGTCGTCCAGCAGAGCGTGACTGGCACCTTCACGCACGGCGACGCGCCGACCCCCGCCGCCGCTCTCCTGCTGTCGGATGACCATCGTCAGCTCCCCATGTCCGGTTCTCCTCCGGGATCGTAATGCCCTGGCGCAGTCTGGCGTAATTCGTGGTGCATTGCTATGCCCGCAACGGAATCCCTTGTGAGGCAGGTCAGCTCATGTCAGGATCAGTCGTCCATCGCCTGAAGACCCTCCCGCCGTCGGGCCTCCCCCCGTCCCGCCCGCCGACGATGACCCCCTAGGAGTCGTCACATGCGAACTCCCCTCCGGCCGCTCACTCGGCGTGGTCTGCTCACCGGCACCCTCGGCTCGGCCGCGATGCTCGCCACGGCCGGCGCGCTCGCCGGCTGCGGCACCAAGGGCGCCGTGCAGACCGAGGCCGGCTGCGTCAGCGAAGACCTCTCCGGCACGGAGAAGAAGCTGGCGTTCTCGAACTGGCCGCAGTACATGGACGTCGACGAGAAGGACGAATCCAAGCGCCCCAGCCTGGATGCCTTCGTCGCGAAGACCGGCATCCAGGTCACCTACACCGAGGACATCAACGACAACAACGAGTTCTTCGGCAAGGTGCAGAACCAGCTCGCGGCCTGTCAGGGCACCGGGCGGGACATCATCGTGCTCACCGACTGGATGGCCGCCCGGATGATCCGGCTCGGCTGGATCCAGAAGCTCGACCCGGCGAAGATCCCCAACGTGACGGCGAACCTGCTGCCGTCGCTGCTCAACCGCTCCTTCGACCCGGACAGCCGCATCGCCATCCCGTGGCAGTCCGGCCTGGCCGGCCTCGCGTACAACGGGGCGGTCACCAAGGAGATCCGCACCGTCGACGAGCTGCTGACCCGGCCCGACCTCAAGGGCAAGGTCACCGCGCTGTCCGAGATGCGCGACACGATGGGCCTGCTGATGCAGGCAAGCGGGCACGACCCGGCGAACTTCACCACCGCCCAGTTCGACGACGCGCTCAACAAGCTCAAGAAGGCCGTCGACTCCGGGCAGATCCGCAGGTTCACCGGCAACGACTACGCTCCCGACCTCGCCAAGGGCGACATCGCGGCGTGCATCGGCTGGTCCGGCGACGTCATCCAGCTCTCCGGGGAGAACGAAAAGATCAAGTTCGTCGCGCCCGACTCCGGCGTGATGCTCTTCAGCGACAACATGATGGTGCCCAACAAGGCCACCCACAAGGCGAACGCCGAAGAGCTGATCAACTACTACTACGAGCCGGCCGTCGCCGCGAAGCTCGCCGCGTACGTCAACTACATCTGCCCCGTGCAGGGCGCGAAGGCCGAGATGGAGAAGATCGACCCGGAGTTGGCCGCCAACCCGCTGATCTTCCCCGACGAGGCGCTGCTGTCGAAGTCCAAGGTGTTCATGGCCCTGGACGAGAAGCAGGAGAAGGAGTACGAGGGCAAGTTCCAGCAGGTCATCGGGGCGTGACGGGGATGAGCGCGAAGACGACGGGACACGACGCGCCGGCCGGCGACCTGCGGCTGGTCAACCTGACCAAGCGGTTCGGCATCTTCACCGCGGTCGACGACCTCGGCCTCACCGTCGAACAGGGCTCCTTCTTCGCCCTGCTCGGGGCGTCCGGGTGCGGCAAGACCACCACCCTGCGCATGATCGCCGGCCTGGAACAGCCGACAAGCGGACAGGTGCTCCTCGGCGACCGGGACATCGCCCGGCTGCGCCCGTACAAGCGGCCGGTCAACACCGTGTTCCAGAGCTACGCGCTCTTCCCGCACCTCGACATCTTCGACAACGTGGCGTTCGGGCTGCGCCGGCGCGGCATCCGCTCGGTCGACGCCGAGGTCAACCGGATGCTCGCCCTGGTGCAGCTCGCCGACTTCGGCCACCGCCGGCCCGCCCAGCTCTCCGGCGGGCAGCAGCAGCGCGTCGCGCTCGCCCGGGCGCTGATCAACCGGCCGCAGGTGCTGCTGCTCGACGAGCCGCTCGGCGCGCTCGACCTGAAGCTGCGCCGGCAGATGCAGATCGAGCTCAAGCGCATCCAGACCGAGGTCGGCATCACCTTCGTGCACGTCACCCACGACCAGGAGGAGGCCATGACCATGGCCGACACCGTCGCGGTGATGAACGCGGGGAAGATCGAGCAGCTCGGCGCCCCCGCCGACATCTACGAGTACCCGGCCACCGCGTTCGTGGCGAACTTCCTCGGCCAGTCCAACCTGCTCGCCGCCGAGGCCGCCGGGCCCGCCGGGTCCGACGTGCCGGTCACCGCCCACGGCGCGCGCTACTCGGTGCCCGCCGGCCGCGCCCGCATCGCGTCCGGCCCGGTCTACCTGGGGGTACGCCCCGAGAAGCTGCACCTCGTCGACGCCGCCGACCGGGTCCCCGCCGGCCACCAGTACGTGACCGGGGTGGTCACCGACGCCTCGTACGTGGGGGTCAGCACCCAGTATCTCGTGCGCACCGGGTGGGGCAGCGAACTGACCGCGTTCGCGGCCAACAGCGGGCTCGGCGGCCGGGTGCCCGTCGGCGCGTCCGTGGTGGCGCACTGGGATCCCCGGCACGCCTTCCTGCTGCCCCGCCCGCCCGGGGCGGACGACGCCACCGCCGGCCTGCTCGACGAGCCGGTGGGTGCGTCCTCGTGACCGCGCTGGCCCACGTGCCCACGTCGACGGGGCGACCCGCGACGCCCCCGCCGCCGCCCCGGGGCGGGCGGCACCGGCTGCTGCCGTACCTGCTGCTCCTGCCCGGCGCGGCCTGGCTGCTGCTGTTCTTCGCCGTGCCGCTGTTCCAGCTCGCCGCCGCCAGCCTCTACGACCCCGCCGGCTCGCTCTCCACCGGGTACGCGCTGACCTGGGCGTTCGGCAACTACCCCGACGCGGTGCAGGCGTACTGGCCGCAGCTCGGCCGGTCGTTCCTCTACGCCGGGATCGCGCTCGTGCTGGGCCTGCTGATGGGCTACCCACTGGCGTACGCGATCGCCCAGAAGGCCGGCCGGTGGAAGAACCTGCTGCTGGTCTGCGTCGTCGCCCCCATGTTCACCAGCTTCCTGGTGCGCACCCTGGCGTGGAAGACGATCCTGTCCGACAACGGCTGGCTCGTCGGGCTGCTGCGCGACGTGCACCTGCTCGGCCCCGACGGCCGGCTGCTCGCCACCCCCGTCGCGGTGGTGCTCGGGCTGACGTACAACTTCCTGCCGTTTCTGGTGCTGCCGCTGTACGCGAGCCTGGAGCGGCTCGACTACCGGCTGCTGGAGGCGGCCGGCGACCTGTACGCGAGCCCGGTGCAAACGTTCCGCCGGGTGACCCTGCCGCTGTCGATGCCCGGCCTGATCGCCGGCACCCTGTTGTTCTTCATCCCGGCCACCGGCGACTACATCAACGCCGAGCTGCTCGGCACCCCCAACGAATACATGATCGGCAACGTCATCGACTCGGCGTTCCTGGTCAGGCTGGACTACCCGCAGGGCGCGGCCCTGTCGTTCCTGCTGATGGCGGCGATCCTCGCGGTGGTCTTCGTCTACCTGCGCCGCGCCGGCACGGAGGAGGTGCTGTGAGAGTCTCCCGCTGGCTCGCCGACCACTGGGTGATGGGCGTCGCCCTACTCGTCCTCGGCTACCTGTCGCTGCCCATCGCCGTGGTCGCCGCCCTGTCGTTCAACCGCCCGTCGAGCCGCCTGTCGTACGACTTCAACGAGTTCACCCTCGACAACTGGCGGCAGCCCTGCGCCACCTCCGACATGTGCGGCGCGGTGGTGCGCAGCGTGCAGATCGGCTTCATCGCCACCGTCGTCGCCACCGTGCTCGGCACGCTGATGGCGTTCGCGCTGGTGCGGCACCGGTTCACCGGCCGCTCCGGGATCAACGTGCTGATCTTCCTGCCGATGGCCACCCCCGAGCTGGTCATGGGCACCTCGCTGCTGGCCCTGTTCGTTTCCGCCGGGGTGCCGCAGGGCTTCTGGACCGTCGTCATCGCCCACGTCATGTTCTGCGTGTCGTTCGTGGTGGTCACCGTCAAGGCCCGGCTCGCCGGCATGGACCGCCGGCTGGAGGAGGCCGCCGCCGACCTGTACGCCAGCCCCTTCCAGGCGTTCCGCCTGGTCACCCTGCCGCTGGTGCTCCCCGGCATCGTCGCCGCCGCGCTGCTGGCGTTCTCGCTCAGCTTCGACGACTTCATCATCACCAACTTCAACGCCGGCACCACCGTCACGTTCCCCATGTACGTCTGGGGCGCCGCCCAGCGGGGCATCCCGCCGCAGGTCAACGTCATCGGCACGGCCATGTTCGTCGTCGCGCTGCTGCTCGTCGGGCTCAGCTCGCTGCGCGGGCGGCGGTCCCGCCGGCACACCCTCCCGGTCGCACCGGCGACCGGCCGGCGGGCGAAGAGCCCGTCATGATCCTCCCGCATACCGGCCGGGCGCTCGCCGACGCGGCGCCCGTACCGTACTGGCTCGACCGGCCCGAACGCCCCGACCCGCTGCCCCCGCTGGCCGGCGCGCACACCGCCGACCTGCTGGTGATCGGCGGCGGGTATGGGGGGCTCTGGGCCGCCCTGCTCGCCAAGCAGGCCGACCCCGACTCCGACGTGCTGCTCGTCGACGCCGGCACCTGCGGCTGGGCCGCGTCGGGGCGCAACGGCGGGTTCTGCTCCGCCTCGCTCACCCACGGCCTTGCCAACGGCGTCGCCCGGTTCCCGAGCGAGGTCGCCGAGCTGGAACGCCTCGGCCGGGAGAACCTCGCCGCGATCGCCGCCACCGTCGACGCGTACGGCATCGACTGCGACTTCGAGCGCACCGGCGAGCTGGCCGTGGCGGTGCGGCCGTACCAGCTCGCCGGGCTCGCCGAGGACGCGGAGCTGGCCCGCGGCTTCGGCCACGACGTGCGGCTGCTCGACCGCGACGAGGTGCGCGCCGAGGTGGACTCGCCGACGTACCTCGGCGGGATGTGGGACCGGGACCGGGTGGCCATGCTCGACCCGGCGAAGCTCGCCTGGGGCCTGCGCCGCGCCTGCCTCGACCTGGGCGTCCGCGTCCACGAGCACACCCGGGTCACCGGGCTGCGCGGCGACGCCGCCGCCGTGGCCGCCAGCACGGCCGGCGGCGTCGAGCAGGCCCCCGGCGTCGTGCGCGCCCGCCGGGTCGTGCTCACCACCAACGCGTTCCCGCCGCTGCTGCGCCGGCTGCGCGCCCGGGTCGTCCCCGTCTACGACTACGCGCTGATGACCGAGCCGCTGACGCCCGCCCAGCGCGACGCGATCGGCTGGCGCAACCGGCAGGGCCTCGCCGACACCGGCAACCAGTTCCACTACTACCGGATCACCCGCGACGGGCGGATCCTGTTCGGCGGCTACGACGCCGTCTACCACCACGGCAACCGGGTCGCCCCCGAGCTGGAGCAGCGCCCCGCCACCTTCACCGCCCTCGCCGAGCACTTCTTCACCACGTTCCCGCAGCTCGCCGACGTCCGGTTCAGCCACCGCTGGGGCGGCGTCATCGACACCTGCACCCGGTTCTGCCCGTTCTTCGGCACCGCCTACGACGGCCGGCTCGCCTACGCCGCCGGCTACACCGGCCTCGGCGTCGGGGCCACCCGGTTCGGCGCGCGGGTCATGCTCGACCTGCTGGCCGGCGCGGACACCCCGCTCACCCGGCTCGCCCTCGTCCGGGGCAAGCCGCTGCCGTTCCCGCCGGAGCCCGTCCGGGCCGCCGGCATCCACCTCACCCGCTGGTCGCTGGCCCGCGCCGACGCGCGCGACGGCCGGCGCAACGTGTGGCTCCGTACGCTCGATCGTCTTGGTTTGGGGTTCGATTCCTGATGCGTATCCTGCTCGTCGGCGCCGGCGGGGTCGGCTCCGCCGCCGCCGCCATCGCCGCCCGCCGAACATTCTTCGACACCATGGTCGTCGCCGACGCCGACGCCGGACGCGCCGCGCGGGCCGTCGCCGGCCACGGCGACCGGTTCGTCGCCGCGACCGTCGACGCCTCCGACGCCGACGCGGTCGCCGCGCTGTGCCGCGAACACCGGATCACCCACGTGCTCAACGCCGTCGACCCGCGCTTCGTCATGCCGATCTTCGACGGCGCGTACGCGGCCGACGCCGACTATCTCGACATGGCCATGTCCCTGTCCCACCCGCACCCCAAGCGCCCCTACGCCGAGACCGGCGTCAAGCTCGGCGACGAGCAGTTCGCCGTCGCCGACCGCTGGGCGTCCGCCGGCCGCCTCGCCCTGTGCGGCATCGGCGTCGAACCGGGCCTGTCCGACGTCTTCGCCCGCTACGCCGCCGACGAGCTGTTCGCCGAGATCGACGAGATCGGGGTACGCGACGGCGCGAACCTCACCGTCGAGGGCTACGACTTCGCCCCGTCGTTCTCCATCTGGACCACCATCGAGGAGTGCCTCAACCCGCCGGTGATCTGGGAACGCGACCGGGGCTGGTTCACCACCGAACCGTTCAGCGAGCCCGAGGTGTTCCACTTCCCCGAGGGCATCGGCCCCGTCGAGTGCGTCAACGTCGAGCACGAGGAGGTGCTGCTCATCCCGCGCTGGGTCGACGCCCGGCGGGTCACCTTCAAGTACGGACTCGGCGAGGAGTTCATCGAGGTCCTGCGTACCCTGCACAAGCTCGGCCTCGACTCCACGGAGCCGGTCACCGTGCGCGGCGTGCGGATGTCCCCGCGCGACGTGGTCGCCGCCGCCCTGCCCGACCCGGCCACCCTCGGCGACCGGATGCGCGGCAAGACCTGCGCCGGCACCTGGGTCACCGGCGTGGGCAAGGACGGCCGGCCCCGCGAGGTCTACCTCTACCACGTCGTCGACAACGAGTGGTCCATGGCCGAGTACGGCCACCAGGCCGTCGTCTGGCAGACCGCCGTCAACCCGGTCGTCGCCCTGGAACTGCTCGCCACCGGGGAGTGGGCCGGCGCCGGCGTGATCGGCCCCGAGGCGCTGCCCCCGCGCCCGTTCCTAGACCTGCTAACGGGCTACGGCTCTCCCTGGGGCCTGGAGGACCGGTAAAGGAAGGGCCCCTTGTTAACGCTTCCGGTATAGGAAGGGCCCCCTATTAACGGCCCGTACGGCCGGAAGGCCGGGCCGTGTCGACCCCGTACGGCGGCTCCGCGCCGACCCGTACGACCCTTCCCGCCCGGATGGGGCAGGATGCCGCCTGCCCGGTTTCCGCCCCGGACTGTACGTATCGGCCGGTTTGCCGATCGACGTCGTTGAGGATCGGTACGGCGGTTACCGAGCCGCCCCTCTCTGGTGACACTCGGTGTCGTGACCCATCAGCCGCCGTACCACCGAAACCCCGCCGCCCCCGTTGCGCCGTCCGTTGCCCGCCCGGGATGGTTCCGTCGCCTCCAGCCCGGGCAGCGGGTCGGCGTCGTCCTGGGCGGCGTGCTGTTGTCGACCGTGCTGCTCTGTTGCGCGGGAGCCGCCGTCGTAGGCACCCTCGCCGACGACCCAGGTCAGGGGCGTACCGCCGTGGCAGCCAAGGCCAGCCCGCCAGCCGCCGCACCCGAGCCGGCCGTGTCCGATGCGGCCGCGCCGACTACCGCGCCGGCGCCCACCGTCTCCGCGGCTCCGTCGTCGCCGACGGCCACGCCCCCGACCGTGGAGACACGCACCGAGAAGGAGACGCAGACGATCCGGTACGCGGAGCGGACCGTGAAGGACCCGTCCCTGGCCAAGGGCAAGCGGGTCGTCCGAACCAGGGGAGTCAACGGGGTGCGCACGTTGACGTACCAGGTCACCCTGACCGACGGGGTGCCCGCCGGCCGGAAGCTGCTCCGATCGGTCGTCACGAAGCAGCCGGTCACCCAGGTCGTCGCGGTGGGCACGAAGCAGGAGCGCCGGTGCGATCCCAACTACAGCGGCTGCGTGCCGATCGCCAGCGACGTCGACTGTGCCGGTGGTGGCGGCAACGGCCCCGCGTACGTCACGGGCCCGGTGAAAGTCATCGGCGACGACATCTACGACCTGGACCGCGACAACGACGGCTACGGCTGCGACGACTAACCCACCCCTCTCCCTCGACGATCTTGCACTTTGGGCCCCCGCGAAAGCCGCATAGTGGACGATTTCGGGGCCGCAACTGCAAGATCGCCGAGGAGTGGGGTGGGGCGCGGGGCTGGAGTAGCACAGTGGGGACGTGGGTGGGGGTTTTCCACAGGGGGCGGCCTTGTCCACAGGGCGTGCGATCGGCGGAGCGCGGAAGGCGGGTGTTCGGGCAGCCTGCCGGCATGGGAACCCAGCTTTGGCGTACTGCTTCGGTGCTCAGGTCGACAACCCGGAAGCGGCTTCGCACTCGCCTCGCGAACGGGCAGGTCGTGCGGGCGCGGCGCGGCGTCTACGCGAATCGCCCCGTCGAGGATCTCGACGCGCTGCGAGCGCTGCTGCTGTGCCTGCCGCCCGAGGCGATGCTGTCCCGGCACACTGCGGCTCGCCTGCACGGCTTCGGCGTCCTTCCCGAGCATGCCGTGCATGTGCAGTTGCCTCCCGAGGTCGCCAAGCCCCGGCTTCCAGGTCTGGTGGTTCATCACTCGGCGTTGCCGGTGAAGCCGGTCCTGGTGAGAGGGCTGCCCTGCGCGCCGGCTGCGCGGTGCGCCGTGGACCTCGCGCGCACGGTGCGGCGACTGGACGCGCTGCCGGTGCTCGATGCCGCAGTGAGGGCGGGCGCGGTGTGCGGGGATGACCTCATCGAGGAGGCGTTGGCGCACAGAGGACTACCGGGTGTGCGCCAGGCCCGGTCTCTGGCACCGCTCGCCGACGGGCGCTCCGAGTGCCGACAGGAGAGCCAGTTGCGTCTGGTGCTGATCGACGGCGGCCTTCCGGCACCGGAGCCGCAGGTGTGGGTGCTCGACGGTGAGGGCGTCGGGCGCTACCGGCTGGACTTGGGGTATCGCCGACGGCGGATCGGCATCGAGTACGACGGCCTGTCCCACCTGGATCGCGATCGGCTTCGGTATGACCGGGACCGCGCCAACTGGCTGGATGCCGAGGGCTGGACCATGCGCTACTTCACCGACCGTGACCTCTACCGCCGGCCCGCCCACATAGTCACGACGATCCGCGCCCTCCTCCCCTGACCGCCGATCGCAGTGCTTCGTCGATCTTGCAATCTGGGCCCCGACGAACGCCGCTATTCGGGCATCCTGGGGGCCGAAAGTGCAAGATCGCGGAGGTGGGGTGGGGGTGGCGAGGGTGGGGGTGGGGGCGGAGCGAATCGGGAACCTTCCTGGCGGATGGCTGAACCCGGCAGCGCTCCCAGTTCGTACCGCTCGGCGTAGGCCGATCATCGGACGACGGGAGAGGCACGTGAGGGTACGGCGGACGCATGTCCTGGCAGCGGGGGTGGCCGTGGTCGCCTCGGCGGTGGTGGCGGTCGGGACGGGGCTCGGCTTCGCCGAGACGGCACCGGCGCGGCAGAGCGTGTGCCCGGGTTCGGTGACGTTCTCGGCGGAGGGTGGTGGGCCGGCGGCGACGAGTGACCGGTTTGCGGTGGGTACGCGGTTGCGGGTGACCAACTTGGACAACGGTCGTGTGGTGACTGTGTCGGTGGTCGGGCCGTCGGGGAGTTGTGTGCTGTTGAACGCTGCCGCGATGGAGTTGGTGCGGGAGCCGGGCAAGAACGTCGTGCGGCGCAACGTGGTCGAGGTGCTGCGCTGAGAGAGGTGGCTGGGCTGAGAGAGGTGCTGCGCTGAGAGAGGTGGCTGGGCTGAGAGGTGCTGCGCTGGATGAGGTGCTGCGCTGGGACCGGGTGGCGGGGCGGCCGGCGGTTGAGGACAGGTCGCCGGCCGCCCCGCAGAACCCCGGCTCATGTAAAGGACTCCGGTGCTTGATCAGCCCGGTGGTCCTGGGGTTGCATGAGCATCCCGGTTGGTCCGGTGGGTGGCGTTGAGTACGGCTCT
>NZ_JBIARA010000020.1:0-112860 GCF_042889525.1 Micromonospora sp. NPDC002575
ACGACAAAGACCAACGCCACTTCGTCGTCTTCGCCAAGAAAGTGCCAGCAGGACGCGTCACCCTCGGACCAAACGCCGCGACATCCGTGTACTCCACCGGCTACATCACGCTCCTCGTCGCCAACGGATGATGATTCGAGGTTGCTGAACGCCCCGGGCTGCTGCGGGACTGCCAGGTCACGCCGGAGCCGGACGAACCGTGTGGGCGCTGGTGGGGAAAGGGCTCAGAAGCACATGCCCCGGAAAGCTCGGTCCAGTCGGAGCGCATCGACCGCTCCGTCCCCCACTGCCCGGGACAATCTGCAGCCGATCGTCGAGCCGCGGACAAGGTGATCGCAGCGGCTCCGAGGCGATTCTCATGACGCGGGAGAACCGAATGTTCATCCGACACGGCGAAGCCGGCCGCTAGGCGGGTGAGGGTGTCGCCGTTGCGCAGGTGGGCCAGGGCCATCAGCGGCTGCGGCTGCTGCTGCGGGGGCAGCCTGCGCCAGCGGCCGTCGAGCGTGCGGCGTCGGTCGCGGATCAGCTCGGTCAGGCGGGTCAGGCTGCGCGTGCACAGCGGGATGCTGGCAGGTTAGGTCAGCAACGAAGCTGCCGTGCTGGGCGGTGCGCTTTGGCCGACTGCTGTCCTACCGGGAGCTTCGTCCTGCCCGGAGCACCGACACGCCTCTGCCTACCTGCTCCCTGTTTCAGAGCTCGACCAGGGCCAGCGTCCACTGGCCGTGATCGTCTTCCCAGAGGGTGACGATCTCGCCGACCGGGACCGAGTTGTACTCGTGCCGCTCCTCTTCCTCGTAGAAGTCGCCATCCTCCTGGACCGCCGCGACGATGCGCAGGGCGTCCTCGCGGGTGCCGTCGGTGGCTGCCCGGATGCGGGAGACCCGCCACTTGACACCGCTGAGGTCGCGGCCGATGAGCGCGCTGCCGGGCACGAGATTCTTGTCGTCGCCATCGATCTCGAAGAGAGTGCCGGGACCGTCGACCAGCAGCGTGTCGGTGTCGCCGATCATCAGGCTTTCGTCGATGACCTGTTGTTCGCCGCGGAGCACCGCCGGGTCGAGCCAGGCCGGCTGCCGGTCGAGTCCGACCTCCCTGATGAAGTTTCCCCAGGCGTAGAGCGCATACATGCGCGGCATGCTACAGGGCGGCAAGATCCTTTTGTGTTCGAGAGGACCGCCGTGCCGCATCGCGGGCCTGGTGACCTTGCCCCACAGCGCCACACACGATGAAGATGGCTCAGTGCTGGGCTTCGGTCGGTGACGTCGAGGCGGCACAGGGGCGGCGGCGTTGCGCCAGGCGACCCGTTGCCGCCGCCACCCCGACTGTCGTCGCCGTCCGGTCAGTTCTTGACGCCGATGACTACTCCGTTCGCGCCGGCCGCCACGAACGGCAGGGTACGGACGTCGGAGAACTTGGCATCCCGCAGCCAGGTCATGTACTCGGTCTCGGAGTAGTTCTTGCCGGCCGTGGTCTCGATGAGCATGTTCATGCCCATCAGGGCGGCCTCGGGGGGACCGGTGCGGTCGGCATTGAGCATCAGTTCGCTGATGATGACCGCACCGCCGGGCGCCAGCGCCTCGTAGGCGCGTCGCAGCAGTTCCCGGTCGGTGTCCTCACCCCAGTCGTGCATGATCATGCTGTACAGGATCACGTCGTAGCCCGCGGGCAGCGCGGCGTCGCGCAGGAAGTCCCCGGCGACCGTGGTGATCCGTCCACCCAGTCCGGCATCGGCGATCTTCGAATCGGCGATCGGGCACACGTAGGGCAGGTCGTACACCGTCGCCGACAGGTGCGGGTAATGGCGGCACAGCTCGATCGGGAACGCTCCGGAGCCGCCCCCCACATCCAGCAGGCGGGAGTGCCGGCCGAAGTCGTAGACCTCACCGAGAGCACGGGCGGTGAATGTCGAGATGCAGTGCATCGCGTCCCAGAACAACTGCAGCATCTGCTCGTCCTCGGCCACGAACGCAGAGTCCTGGACCTCCGGGTCCCACGCGGTCGGCTTGTCCGTCCGAAGCGCGTCCAGAACACGGTCCCACGCCGGGTACTCGCGCTTGTCGTAGAATCGCACCAACCCACCGAAATAGTAGGGGCGCCCTTCGACCAGGAACTTCTCGGAGAGTGCGGTGTTTCCGTACCCGTCGCCCCGTCTCTCCAGCAGTCCCAGCGAGGCGCAGGCGGTGAGCAGCAGATCCGCCGGGCGATGCGGCAGTCCGAGCTCGGCAGCCGCCTCCGACACGCTCAGCGTCCGACCGTCGGCGAGCCGGGTGAACAGACTCAACTCCACTGCGGCGGCGAAGGTTTTGAAGCTCGAGAAGCCGCCACTGAGTTGCAGCAACGGCAGTGGCGTCAGGTGTGTTTCGTTCATTGCTGCCATTTCCAGTCCAGAGCACGGCATCTGCTGGTCCGCGCCCCTCCTCCTTTCGACTGCCGCTTTTGCGGCTCTTCGCATGTGGCGCGCCGATGGCCTTCAGGTGACCGCCGCGCCGCGCCCGGATGTCGTACAGCGCCCCGAGGCCCAACTTGTGGGACCAGGGGCGGTAGTTGCCGCAGGAGCCGCGACCCGACCCGTGGAAGGACACATTCCGTGGGGGCACAACGACAGTGCATTCAATCGCGATGAGAGGAACAATCCCGAGACAAAGGCGATTTCCAGAGCTGCGCAGAAACGCGCCTGGCCGCCGTCCATCATGGATGTTAAATTGTTTGGTCCTTTGTGTTGGCTGCCACCGTACACCGCCCTCGGAGTCGCTCACAAGACGCAACTGATCAACGAGTTGGCCGGTACGTTCGGTTTCGGCGATGGTTTGGGGCATCCTGACCGTCGTGCCCTACTCGCCGGTATGGTCGCAGTAGGACGGTTCACGGGCATTTGAGCTGCGTCCGGTCCACCGTCGCCGGCGGGGGCCTCGCGGCGGGTCGTCAAGCCTCCTGCCGGGGGCGGGGGCGACTCGCGCCCCCGCCCCCGTCGCGTTGGCCGGTCAGCCCTTGCGCCACTTCTGGTTGGCCGTTCCCACGCAGTCCCAGAGCTGGAGCCTCGCGCCTTCGTTGCCGTTCGCGTCCTTGATGTCGACGCATTTGTTGGCCTGAAGGTTGACCAGGTCTCCGGCGGCGTTCAGGGTGAACTGCTGGGCGCCGGTGCCGTTGCAGGTGTAGAGCTGCACCACCGCTCCGTTCGCCGTGGACCCGGCGTCGATGTCCATGCACTTGTTGTTCTGGCTTTTCAGCGCCGTGCCGCTGAACGTCCACTTCTGCGCGTTGGTGTTGTTGCAGTTCCACATCTGCAACGGCGCGCGATCGACGAAGTTGGAGCTCGGCACGTCGATGCACTTGTTGTTCCAGGTGCTGACCACGGGCACCCCGGTGGTCGGGTCGCCGCCGGTGCCGCCGGTGAACGGGCTGAGGATCAGTCCGGCCGAACGTGGGTCGCCGTCGTGCACCAGCGACTCGAAGCCGCCGACGTCGTCGAAGGCGAACGCGTACGCCCGGCCGTCGGTCATGTTGGCGTGGATCAGGCGGGCGTACTGGTTGGTGGGGTTGTTGCGGTAGAAGTCGGCGGCGTTGGTGCTGGGCTGGGTGTCGATGGTGCCGAGCGTGCCCCGGTTGAGGGCGGCGCAGAGCGTGCGCGAGATCGGGCCGACCACCTGGTCGTTCGGCGCGGGCAGGTCGCCGTCGCAGCCCCAGACGCTGGCCGAGGAGGGCCGGTTGAAGGAGGCGACCACCTGGCCGCTGCCGTTGGTGAAGGTCATGGTGTTGCCCGAGGTGCGGCCGTAGTACCTGATGGCCGGCTGGTCGGCGAAGGGCACCACGGTCAGGGTCTTCGTGGTGTACGCGTTCCACGCGGAGGCGATGTAGGAGTCCAGGTAGGTGGTGCTCAGCAGGCCGGCCCCGGCCGCCTTGCCCGGAGCGAGGACGCGCAGCACGGTCCCGTCGGAACGGGTGTGGACGGTGTTGGCCCAGCCCGGCTGCGCCCGGATCCCGTCGATGACCGCGCTGCGGCCGTTGGCCACCACGTCGCCGGTGCGCCTGGTGACGCCGTTGGCGCCGGTCACGGTGACCGCGTGCGGGATCGCGAACATGTCGACCTGGGAACTGTTGAGCCACAGCCCGGAGTCATTGTAGGTGAACTCGCTCCAGTCGAAGAGGATGTCGCGGTTCGCGTCACCGGCCGCCCAGGGCGCGGGCTGCACCAGCCCGTCCGGGGTGAGGAAGAACTTCAGCTTCTGCCCGAGGGCGAAGTAGACCCGGCCGGAGAAGCCACGGGGGAACTGGATCGTGGTGCTGCCGCCGTTGCCGGGGCCCGGTATGGAGACGTCCGGCGCGGGCGACGGCGGGATCTGCCCGCCGGTCCACGGCGCGAAGGCCCCGCCGGAGGTGACGTAGCCGAGCCGGCCGGAGGACAGCTGGACGCCGATGACATAGAGGTAGACCGGGTCGCTGCGGCCGGTGGTGTTGGTGACGGTGACGGGGAGCAGCGCCGGTCCGACCGCGTGGGCGGGCGTGGCGACGACGGCGCCCGCGATGCCGGCGAGCAGTGCGGACGCGGCGGCAAGCAGCCTTCTTCGGAGACGCATGGCGACACCTCGCTGGAGACGGGATGGGAGAGCGCTCTCCCAGCAGGGTCCAATTGTTAACAATGTTTGTCAATAGGTGTTCGCCTATGGAAAGGGCTCGTCACCGTCCGTCGTCCACGCGACGATCATGCGGCAGGGGCGCGCGCCCGCTCTGGTGGTTCGGTGCCTGCCAGGCAGGGTGGAAGCCGTCGCTGGCCGCGCGCTGTTCCCGTTTCGGCCGCGCGCGGGGATGGACTCTGTGACTCTGTGGTCGTGGGGATGGCACGCGGCGACGAGGCCGTCGAGCTGCGTGTGCATGGGGTGTCCGGCGCGTCGGCCGAGACCATCGTCGACCATCCGATCGTGGTGCGCGTGGCCGGCGACCGGCACGCCGGGTTCTACCGGGTCCGGGAGGGGCTCGGCTCGGCCGGCGGCGCGACTGCCGGGGTGGTGGTGGAGGCGTACCGGTGGGGCACCCTGACCGCCGGGGTGGCGGTGCGCACGGCGTCGATGCTGGTGCTGCTGCCGTTCATGCTGAGCAACCTGGCGGTGTGGATGCGTTCCACACCGGCGGACCGGGGCGGCGTGCTCGGCGGCCTGTGCCGCCTGCTGGCCGGCTCGCTGACCGCGGCGTTCACGCTGGCGCTGGTCGGGGTCACCATGAACCTGGCCGGCTGGCAGTGCGTTCCGTACGTCGAGTGCCGGGACGGGAGACCGTACCTGTCGTGGCTCACGGTGTTGCCGATCGGCCCCCGCCTGGCCGTGCTGGCATTGGTCCCGCTGCTGGCGTTGCGGGTGTTCTGGGCCGTCGGGAAGCGATCGGCCAGCGCTTTCGAGGGCTTCGGCGCGGCTCAGCCGGGCGGGCGGTTCCTGGAGTCGACGGGGAGTCTGGCCGCCGCCGGGATCTGGCACGACGAACACATGACGTCGTGGCTGCGCCAGGTCCACGTCGGTGTCGGTGCCGGCACCGTCAGCGTCAGCCTCGTCGTCGCGGTGTCGCGCGGCAGCTGGAGCGCCGTCGCCGTCGGGCTGCTCGGCCTCGCCGCCGGACTCGTGGCGGTCTGCGCCGTGCTGCTGACCGTGACCGTCCCCGCCAGGTGGGCCGGGCCGTTGCGCCGCGTCGTCTGGATCCTGGTCGCGGTGGCCACGGTGTCGAGCCTGGGGTACGCCGTGTCCCGGTGGGAGGTTCCCGTGCCGGTCGGGCAGCTGCCCGGCTACGAGGGCGGCGTCGCCGGCTTGGTCGCGGCGCAGGGGCTGATGCTGGTCCTGATCGCCGGGGTGACGCTCGCGCGCAAGCACGCCCGGCCCGCCGGTTCCCGCGCCCTGCTCGGAGGGCTCGGCACACCGCTGGTCGCGGCCATGTCGGTCACCGTCGCCTCCGCCTACACGGCCGTGCTCGTGTTCCGGACCGCGGACCAGCTCGACCGGGGTCGCATCCCCGACCCGATCCGGAACAACCCACCTGCCCTGGGACCGCTGGAACCACCCGTCGCGTACTGGTGGGCGGCGCTGGCCGGGCTCGCCGCTCTGCTCGTCGTCAGCGCGGCGATCGCCGTCACCCTGCCCCTGGCCCGGCGCCGGCGATGGGCGTACGCGCGACGCGTGGTCGAGCAGGACTATCCCGGCGCGCCCGCCGAGGCGACGCCACGACTCGACGCGGTCCGGACGACGATCGCCCGGTCCTTCGTGACCGACGAGCTCGGACCGACATTCGTGGCGTTCTTCGTGGTCTCGTCGGTCGGGCTCGCCACCGTCGCGCTCGACCTGATCGGGATCGGCCCCACCCAGCTCGTCGCCCGCCTCAGCCGCCGGCAGGACACGCTCGCCGCGCTCACCGCGTACGTGACCGACGCCGGCATATGGATCATCAGCCTGCTCGTCATCGGGCTGCTCATCCTCGGCTACCGGGCGTACCGGTCGCCGGAGACACGCCGGCTCGTCGGCGTCCTGTGGGACCTGGGCACGTTCTGGCCACGTACCGTGCACCCGTTCGCGCCGCCGTGCTACGCCGCCCGCGCCGTACCGGAGCTGGCCCGGCGGATCGCCGCGCTCGCCGCGCAGGGCCCGGTGGTGATCTCCGGACACAGCCACGGCTCCGTCCTGGCCGCCGCCACCGTCCTGCAACTGCCGCCGGAGGCCCTGCCCCACGTCGCGTTGCTGACCCACGGCAGCCCGCTGCACCGCATCTACGCCCGCCTCTACCCGGCCTACCTCGGTGAGCAGGCGCTGCGCGACATCGGCGACCGGATCGGCTGGCGCTGGCGCAACCTGTGGCGCGACACCGACCCGATCGGCGGCCCGATCTTCGCCGACCCAGGTCTCCGGCCCCACCTGCCTCCGGCCGCCGGGACGGTCGACGTCCGGCTGCGGGATCCCCGCAGCGTCGTCGTGGAGTCGCAGGACACCGTGCCGCCCCCGGTCGAACGCCACTGGCGCTACCACATGGAGCCGGAGTACCGAGAGGCCGTGCGGGAGCTCGTCGATGACATCCGGCTCGGCGCCCCCGGCTGAGGCCGCCCCGCGTGCCGCCGGCCGCCCGGCTCACCGCCGCGCGGCCGGCGGTTCCTCCGGCAGGTCGATGCCGGTGAGGTGCGCGCAGCAGTCGAGCAACTCGTCCCCCAGCGGGTCGATACGCGAGCGCGTCGGGCGCCAGTCGCGTTCGCTGACGTAACGGCCGCTGGCCAGGGCGTCGGGTCCGGTGCCCACGGCGAGGCGCACCTGGGTCCGAGCGGCCTGATCGGGGCTCGTCGGCGCGGCGTCGCCGCCCATCCTGGTGCGTACCCAGCCCGGGTCGACCGCGTTGCTCAGGGTGCCGGGCCACCGTCGGGCCACGGCGACCGCGAGCGCCAGGTCCAGCAGCTTCGAGCTGGCGTACGCCTCCACGCCGTTCCAGGGCCGGACGTCGTACCGCAGGTCCGTCAGGTCGGCCACCCCCTGTGCGGCCATTGCCGACGACACGAACACCAGCCGGCCGGGCCGGGGCAGCAGGGCCGTCAGCAGGTACGGCGCGAGCACGTTGACCTGGAAGGTCGACTCCAGCCCGTCGCCGGTCAACTCCCGCTCCGGGGCGTCCAGCCGGGCGATCCCCGCGTTGTGCACGACGGCGTCGAGACGGCCGAACGCGGCCAGCGACCGGGCGAGCGCCGTGGTCTCCTCGATCGAACGCAGGTCACCGACCGCGATCCCGGCCGCTGCCGGCAGCGCCGCCTTGGCGACCGCCGCCCGCTCCTCGTCGCGGGCGTGCAGGACGACCTGGTGCCCGCGGGCGACGAGTTGCGCCGCGGTTCGTTGGCCGATGCCGTCCACCGAGCCGGTGACGAGAATGGCGCCCATGTTGCTCCTTCCGTGGTGGTGCCGCCGCGCCCTCGCGTGCCGGCTCACCGGTCGATCGGAGCTTTCGCCGCTTGGCGGCGGCTAAACGCCGCCACCGATTCGCCACGCCAAGTCCGGACCAAGTGGTGGTTGCTCCGCTACGACCATGAAGAAACTCCTCGCCATCGGCCTGACGCTCACCGTCAGCGCCGGTCTGACCGCGGTCGCGGCCGGGACCGCGCTCGCCCGGCCCAACTGCGACGTGCCCAACCCGCCGCCGGCCTGCGATGACAGCCCCACCGAACCGCCGCCTCCGCCCGTGGGCAGCGACAAGTACCCGATGGGCGCGCTGGAGTCGTGGGAGTACATCGGCGGGGCGGTCCGGGTCAGTGGCTGGGCCAGCGACCCCAACGGGGGCCCGGTGCAGGTGACGGCGGGGACTGACGTACCGCCCGCGGTGACGCGCCCGGCTGACCTGTGGCACGCCGGACGGGGCGCCTTCGTCGGCTTCTCCTTCACGGTGCCGAGTTCGCCGGTGGCCGGGGTGCACCGGTTCTGTGTCACCGCGAACAACGTGCCCGACGGCAGCCAGCCCGTGCCCGAGGTCGCCCCGTTGTCCTGCCCGCAGTACACGGTCAAGCCGACGCCGCCCAGCGACCTGACGCTGTCCACGACGTACAACGCCGGCAAGCGCACCCTTGACGTCACGTTCACCGACAACTCGGTCCGGGAGGACAACTATCGCATCGACCTGAGCTGGCTGCAGACCACACCGGACGACACCCCGACCGATCCCGGACTGCCGACCACCCCGCCGGGCGGCCCCGCGCTGCCGACCCCGCGGCCCACGTGGGGCGCACCGATACCGACCACCGAGGTCGGCGTCGCCCGGGCGATCATCTACGGCACGCCGGACACCGGACGACGCACCTGGCACTTCACCAACATGCCCTCGGCGTTCGTCCACGTGGTGGTGGTCTCGACCGAGGCCGGCCTGAGTTCGAACGCGCTCAGCGGAGGCATCTCCACCCGCTGACCGGGCACGCCGGAGCGGGCCGGCCGAGGCCGTCGACGTCTGCGGCAGCTCAGCCGGCCCTCGCGCCCTGAGCTGCCGCGACGTCCCGAGTCCGCGCCGCGGCTCAGGACGCCCGGCCACGGTCCCGAACCCGACCGGACCGGCCGGGACCGTCGAACGCCGGATCTCGGAGCCGGCCCGCGCAACTAGAGTCACAGCGTGACGACGATCGGCGTGTTCGGCCCGGTGCGGGCCACCCGCAGCGGCGCTGCGGTCAACCTCGGCGCGCCCCGGCAGCGCGCGGTGTTGGCCCGCCTCGTCGCCGGGGGCGGCCACGCGGTGTCGGTCGACCGCCTCGTCGAGGATCTCTGGTCTTCGGACCCGCCCCCACGCGCCCAGGCGGCGCTCCAGGTGTACGTGTCGAACCTGCGCCGGGTGCTGGAACCGGACCGCCCGTCGCGTACCCCCGCCCGGATCCTCGTCACCGCGGCCCCCGGCTACGCCCTGAGACTGTCGACCTCCGACGTGGACGCCTGGCGGTTCGAGGCGGCGCTGCGGGCGGTCACGCCGGACGCCGACCAGCGACCCGCCGCAACGATCGACAGCCTGGACGAGGCGCTCGCCTGCTGGAACGAGGGCACTCCCTACGCCGAGTTCGTCGGGGAGGCATGGGCGGACCGGGAGAGCGAGCGGCTGACCCAGCTACGGCTGAGCGCCGTCGAGCAGCGCGCCGGACTCCTGCTCGACCTGAACCGGCCGGACGAGGTGGTGCCCGACCTCGACCCGCACGTGCGCGAGCATCCCCTGCGGGAACGGGCCGCCATGCTGCTCGCGGTCGCGCTCTACCGGCTCGGGCGGCAGGCCGACGCGCTCGACGTGCTACGCGCCGTCCGTACCACGCTGGCCGAGGAACTGGGCATCGACCCCAGCCGCGAACTGCGGACCCTGGAGATGGATCTGCTGCGCCAGAGCCCCCACCTGGAGGCCGCCGCTCCCGCGCCATCCGATCCCGATCCCGCAGCCACGTCCCGGCCCGCCCCCACCGCCGCGGCACGACCCGTGCGCCCGGTGGGCCGCGAGGCGGAGCTGGCCCGGCTCCGGGCCGCCGCCGCCCGCGCCACCGGGTCAGGTCTCGGCATCTGCTGGATCGGCGCGGAGGCGGGGGCGGGGAAGTCGACGCTGGCACAGCAGCTCGCCGACTCCCTCACCGCCGACGGCTGGCAGCCGGTCGTCGGGAACTGTCCGCAGGTGGAAGGCGCGCCGCCGGCCTGGGCCTGGCGTGAGGTGGTCACCGCCGCCCGGCGGCTCCTCCCCCTCGACGACGCGGAGGCGCGCGGCCTGCGCCTGCTGCTCGACATTGACATTCCCGGCGGGACCCACGGCGAGTACGGCGAGTTCCACCTCCGCCGTGCGCTGGCCGCCTACCTGGCCCGGCTGGCTGGCCAGGCACCGCTGCTCCTGGTGGTCGAGGACGTTCACCGCGCCGACGGGGAGACCCTGCGCATCCTTCGGCATCTCGCCGCCGCCCTCGCCGGGGCACCGGTGCTCGTCGTGGCGACGTACCGGCCGGACGAGGTCACCGACGACCTGGTGGGGGCGCGGGCGGCGCTGGCCGGGGTGCCGGCGGTCGACCTCGAACTCGGCGGCCTGGACACGGAGGCCGTCGCCGAGCTGCTGCGCCGCCACGGCGTGGACAGCGCCGATCCCGAACTACCTCGGACGGTCGGTGCACGTTCGGCGGGCAATCCCCTGTTCACCATCGAGCTGGCCAAACTGGTCGCGGCCGAGGGGCCGACGGCGGCGCTCGACGGCGTTCCCGCCGGGCTCGGCCACGTGCTGGCCCGCCGATTGGCGCGGCTGCCGGCCGGGGCCCGCACCGTGCTGCGCCACGCCGCGGTGTTCGGCGCGGAGGCCGACGTCGACACGCTGCTCGCGATCGAGGGCGGCCCGGAGGAGCCGATCCTCGACGGCCTGGAAGCCGGCGTGACCGCGGGCCTGCTCGTCGAGCCTGCACCGGGGCGGGTGCGCTTCGCCCACGCCCTGATGCGCGACGCGCTCTACCACAGCGTTCCCCTGCTGCGCCGCGCCCGGATCCACAGCCGCATCCTCGCCGTCCTGCGTGAGCAGCGCACCGACGACGTGGCGGCGCTGGGGCGGCACGCGCTCGCGGCCCTCACCCGGTCGACCGCCGCCGACGCCGTCGGTCACCTCGTCGACGCCGCCCGTCGCGCCGCCGGCCTCGGCGCGCCGCGAGAAGCCGCCGCGCTCTGGGCCGGCGCGCTGCGCGCCGTCGACCTGGCCCCGGCCACCGCCGACCGGACACGTCTGGACCTCCACCGTGACCTGGCCTCCGCCAGCGCGCTCGCCGGGGACGTGCTCACCGCCCGGACCGCCCGCGCGCAGGCGTTGCGGCTGGCCACCGACCTCGGTGATCCGGCGGCCGTGCACGCCGCGCTGATCTGCTTCGACGCCCCGGTCACCTGGACCATCAGGCCCGACCGCCTGGTCGACGAGCCGTTGGTGCGGCTGCTGGAGCAGGAGCTGAACCGGGTCGGCCAGGACCGTCCGACACTGCGGTCGCAGCTGTTGAGCACCCTCGCGTTCGAGATCGAGGGCGCCGACCTGCACCGCGCCGACGAGGTCACCCGGGAGGCCCTCACGCTGGCCCGCCGTCAGGACGACCCGAAGGTGCTCTGTCGCGCGCTCAACGCCCGCTACTTCGTCACCGTCGCTCCCGCGCACCGCGCCGAACTGCCCGCGGTCGGCCGGGAACTGCTCGCGACGGCCGAAGCGGCGGGGCTGACCGCGTACCGCTGCCAGGCCCACCACATCCTCTACCAGGCGGCGCTCGCCGACGCCGACTTCGACCGGGCCCACCACCACGTCGACCGCGCCGTCGAGGAGGCCACCACCGCGCAGCTCGGCCTGATCCTCGCCGTCATGGGCTGGTTCACCGGCCTGCGCGCCCTGTTCCAGGGCGACCTCGACGAGGCGTTCCGGCGCTACACGGAGGTCAGCGACCGGATGAGCCGAGTCGGCGGCCCGAACGCGGCGGCGATGGGCCTCATGGGCCGCTTCACCGTCCTCAGCGTCGCCGGGCGCGGGCACGAGGTGATCGACGAGATCCGGCAGGTGCACGCGCGGGTGCCGCACGACACTCACGACGTGCTGGCCCACGCCCTGCTCTCCGCCGGCGACCACGACGCGGCCCGGGCGGTGTGGCGGCCGGACGCGCCGATCCGCCCGGACTACCTGTGGCTGTACTGGATGACGTTGCGCGGTCAGGTCGCGGCCCGGCTCGGCGACACTCGGGCAGCCCGGCGCTGCTACCAGGAGCTGACACCGTGGGCCGGGCGCTTCGCCGGTCTGGAATGCGGTTCGATCTCGCTCGGACCGGTGGACCAGACCCTCGCCGAACTCGCCGCCACGCTCGACGACCGGCTGGTGGCCGCCGCGCATCGCGACGCCGGGCTGCGGCTGGCCCGCGCGGTCGGCGCCGTGCCGTGGTGCGACGAATCGGCGTACGTCCCGGCGACGGCGTGAGCCGGCCCTGAGCGCTCACCCGCCGAACACCCTCGCCTCCCGACGCCGGAACCCCGGCCGCAGAGCGGCGAGCGTCAGCCGCAGCACCGGCCCGGCGTCCCGCTTCAGCTCGTCCAGCTCGTCGGGCCGGGCGTAGCGCTCGATGCGGGGCAGCTCGAAACGCAGCGCGCCGCCCTTGCGCACCGCCCGCTCGACCCCGGCCCAGTCCTCGACGCTGACATAGCGCCGGATCACCGGGAGCACCAGCCGCTCCTCCTCCTCGATGTGCTCGTCGAGGAGGTCACGCAGGTGGGCCAGGATCTCGGCGAGACGACCCGCGACGACCCGCACCCGCTCACCCACCGCACCGCCCGAGGCGAACACGGCGACCATGTCGTCCACGGCCGCGCGCGCCTCGTCCAGCACCGGATCCAGCGACGCGTGGTCGTCGCTGAGCTCCCGCAGGTCGATCTCGCCCTCGGCGGAGCGCGCCAGCACCGGCCAGAGCACCTCGTCCTCCACCCGGTGGTGATGGTGGATGCCGGCGCACAGCAGCCGCACGTACGTCCGCAGGGCCCTTGCCCGGCGGCGGTCGTACGTGATCTGGCCGGCGGCCATGCGTCCCGCCAGGTCGGCCAGTCGCCGCGTGTCGGCCCGCATGGTGCGGTGGCTGATCCGGAAGCCGACGAGGTTCGGCCCGGTCTCGGATCCGTTCACGGTCATGTTGTTTCCTCCGGCCGCCCTGCTCGGCGGCGCGCTCGGCGCGATGTGGCACCCCGAGCCTCCGGCCCCAGACATGGCGCTCACTTGGCGTCGACTTGGTCGCCGCCCCTGCCCCCCTGGTGCGCTCGCCGCGTTGCTGGCCTTGGGGCGTGCCAGCGGGTGCCGGTCCGCGCGCACGGGCAGGAGCGCGAGGAACTGGTCGCGGATCTGGCGGACACTCGTACAATCGCGCGGAGGGCGAAGCGCCAGGCCGAGGTTCCGGCACCGCTGCGAGGGATGGGGTCAGGATGCTCGGCAGGATGTTCGTCAAGATGTGGGTCAGGATGATCGGTTCGCAGAAGAACCTCGACGATCTGATGGCACAGCTCAGGCCCGACCTGAGTCGGGAATCGCTCGGCGTCGGGCCCGACTTCCCGGGCGTCGCCCCGAACCCGCTCCTGAGCAGTGATGCACGGAAGCGCAATGCGGAACTGCGTACGGGGGCGCTTGCGCTCGGCGTTCTCGTCGACTGGCGGGAGGTCAACAGCAACCCGCGCGTGGTCCTGATGCTCGACGTGGAGACCGCCGACGGCATCTCGTTCCGCGGTATCGCAGACGAAACCCTCACGATCACCGAGCTCACCCGACTCGCCCCAGGACAGACGCTGCCCGTGCGCTACCGGCCGGCCGTCATGGACCACTACGTCGCCCTTGCCCGGGACGCGGACCCCGCCCACGTGCAGCGGCTCTCCGAGGAGATCGCGAGTCGCAAACGGACCTGACCCGAAGCCATCGGCCGGATCCCTGCACCGCCATCACGGCCCGCTGCCTGATCCGACGCGCCCGGACCCGCTACCGCTGGAACGCCCGCCCTCGAAACCCACGCATCCGATGACCTAGGCGGACGCCCTCAGCCACGTTCTGCTGTCCCGCCATGTCATGCTTCGGCGTCGGGCTGCCATCCGGATGGCACGCTGTCCGGTGTCTGCCCTGCACTCAGGCGGTCGATGTGGTAAATGGCCCATGACGTGACCATGCGTTCCGGTGTCGCGTGATAGATCTCCGAAAGAGCGCTCAGAGCCTGCGCTCGCTCGGGATCGAGCTCGATGGTCAGCGTCTGCGGACGGGTTCCGGCGGCCACGGCGCGAGTCTAGCGACGGGAACGCGCCCACGCTCTCCGTGAGGCGGTGATGCTGCATCGTGCTGCCGGCAGACAGGGTGGCTGGCGTGGAAGCTGCGCGCCGTCGGTGTCACGTCAGCAGCGGCAGCGCCCGTTGGCGGACGTCGACGTAGCGCTCGTACACCTCGGGGGTGCCGGCGGCGGTGACCTCCTCGGCCTCGACCGGCCACGGCGGCGGCTCGACGCCTCCGGACAGCGCCCAGGCCGCCTGCCGCGCCGCGCCGAGCGCCACGTACTCGGCGGGGCGCGGCACGCTCACCGGCGCGCCGAACAACGCCGGCGCGACCGCCCGCACCGCGCGGGACCGGGCCGCGCCGCCGATCAGCAACACCCGGTCGACCGGGACTCGCTGGGCACGAAGCGCGTGGAGGGCGTCGGCGATGCCGCCGAGCATGCCCTCCACCGCGGCCCGCGCCAGGTTCGCCGCCGACGCGTTCGCCCGCGTCAGGCCGGCGAGCAGACCGCGCGCGTCGGGCAGATCGGGGGTGCGTTCCCCATCCAGGTACGGCAGCAGGGTCAACCCGCCCGCGCCAGGTTGCGCCGAGAGCGCCAGCTCGTCCAACTCGGCCAGTGACCGGCCCAGCAGGTCGGCGACCGCGACCAGCACCCGGGCCGCGTTGAGGGTGCACACCAGCGGCAGGAACCGGCCGGTCGCGTCGGCGTACCCGGCCACCAGCCCGCTCGCGTCGGCGGTCGGCACGTCACTGAGGCCGTACACGCACCCCGAGGTGCCCAGCGAGACCACCACGTCACCCGGTCGCAGGCCGACGCCGAGCGCCCCGCCCATCGTGTCACCGGTGCCGGCCGAGAGCAGCGCGCCGGAGGCGGTCTCCCCGACCACCTCGGCCGGCCCGGCGACCCGGGGCAGCGCCACGTCCCGACCGAAGGCGAGCCGTACCAGGTCCTGCCGGTACGCGCCGGCGGCCGGTGACCAGTAGCCGGTGCCGGACGCCTCACCCCGGTCGGTCGTCGGCTCCCCGCCGTCCGCGCGCAGCCGGTGGGTGAGCCAGTCGTGCGGCAGCAGCACCGTGCGGGTGCGGGCCGCGAGCTCGGGCTCGGCGCGGGAGAACCAGCGCAGCTTGGTGACCGTGAAGCTGGCCACCGGCACCAGCCCGACCGCGTCGGCCCACGCCTTCGGGCCGCCGAACTCGCCGGTCAGGTCGACGGCGGCGCGCGCCGAGCGGGTGTCGTTCCAGAGAATGGCGGGACGCAGCACCTCGCCGGCCTCGTCGAGGCAGACCATGCCCTGCTGTTGTCCGCCGACACCGATCGCGGTCACACCGTCCAGCAGACCGGCGCTGGCCTTCTCGTAGGCGGCCCACCAGAATCGTGGATCGATCTCGGTGCCATCGGGGTGTGGGGCACGGCCCGCGCGGAGCACCTCGCCGGTCTCCGCGTCGCAGACCACGACCTTGGTCGACTGGGTCGACGAGTCGACCCCGGCGACGAGAGTCCTCGCGCCACCCATGGCGATGCCTCCGTAGCTCGGTGAGACCCGACTCTACGTCCCGCAACCGGATTAGTTCAATGGCCCTACAAAATTCGGCGGCACGGCGGCGACGCCTTGGCCGGGGAGCGCCAGCCGGCCGGAGACGTCGCGCTTCTGCGGCTGTCGACCTCCGGGCGAACAGCGATCGTGGCGAGCCTGTGGACTCCGGTGCTCAACCCGCGCGGCGGTGGTGCACGGCCACCGCGCCATTGCGGAGCGGCTCCGCCGAGAGCAACTCGAGCCGGCGCGTGCCGGGCAGCCCGCCCTCGTACAGCGTCGGGCCGTGGCCGGCGATCCGGGGATGGACGAGCATCCTGTACTCGTCGATCAGGTCCAGCCGGTCGAGTGCGGTCGCGAGCCTGCCGCCGCCGAGGAGGACCCCGGCCGGAGTCGCGTCCTTGAGCTTCTGCACGCCCTCGCGCAGATCGCCGGCGCTCCACGCGGACCAACTGGCACGCGGTCCGCCGGGCGGGTGGACCCAGGATGATGGTGGGGTGAAGGAGATCTACCCTGACGGCGGCGACGGCGAGCCGAATCCCCGGGCCGTGCCCGGTCTGCGCCCCGACACCGCAGGTTCGGCCGACGCCACGTCCCGCACGCTCGACGTCGACGGGGAAACCTTCGTCCTTCGCTCGAACGGGTTCGGCGGCACCGACTACACCTGGCTCAGCGGCCCGAACCCCGGCTACGGCTTCGGCGTGAGCCCGACTGCGAACCTGTCGCTTGACGAGCACATCAAGAACATCCGTGGCTTCCTGGACATCGTCGACCCCACCACCGGATACATCGAAGATGAGCAGTGATCGTTCGACGCTGGCAGGCACGGCCGGACCGTCCGGCGATGGGCGGCTCGGGCTGGTGCGCCAGCGGCGGCAACAACTTGTAGCGGGCAGATCGGAACAGCCCGGGTTCACCGGACGCGTTTCTCGTAACGCCGGCAGGCGACGGTGACGGGGGTGACGCCGGCTTCGGCGGGGTAGTGCAGGGGCGCCACGTCGTGCCAGCCGCTGCGGGCGTAGAACCGGCGGGCCCGGGTGTTGCCGACCGCGACCGCGAGCCAGGCGGTGTCGAATCGTTCGGCGACGCTCTGTTCGGCGGCGGCGAGCAGCGCGTCGGCCACCCCGGTCCCGCGGGCCGGCCCGGCGACGTACACCTGCTCCACCTCGTCCTCGCGGACGGTGACGAACCCGACGAGCTGCGCGTCGCGCGCGCCGACCGTGGTGGCGGGCAGGCGGGGCGGCACCCGGTCGCGGAAGTCGGCGAGCCGCCGGTGTCGGTGCAGCTCGGCAGGGACGTGCCCGGCGTGCCCGTCCCACCAGCCCGCGTGCCACAGCAGCGTGATCGCCTCGACGTCGTCGGGTTGCGCGGGGCGCAGTACGAAACCAGCGGCATGTGCCATCTCCGGCCCTCCCGTCGGCAGGGACTTGCCTTTCTAACTTAGCGTCCTAAGATATCGCCCATGAACCATCCGAACAACCTCGGGCTGGAGCTGCACACGCTGGTGTCCCGCCTGGAGCGTGCCGGTGACCGCATCCTGCGAGCCGACCACGGCATGTCCTACCGGCGGTTCATGGTCCTGGTCACGGTCGGCGAGCTAAAGGCGTGCACGCAGCGGGCGCTGGCCGACAGCCTGGCGGTGACCGAGCCCTCGATCAGCCGGATGATCGCCGCCCTCGCCGGCACCGGGCTGCTCACCGTGACACCGGACCCGGCCGGCGGCAACCGACGCCGGATCGCCCTCACCGACGCCGGCCGGGAACTGGTCGAGCGGGCGGGCACCGAGCTGGTCGGACGGCTCACCGAGCTGGTCGAGTCCAGCGGCGTGCCGTTCGACACCTACCTCGCGCACACCCGACGGCTGAACGCCGCCCTGGGCGGCGGCGGCTGAGACACCGGCGGACGCGCCACCACACCCACTCGGATCACCGTGAGGAGTTTCGCCATGTCGACCACCTCCACCGTGCGGACCGTCCGCTCCGCCGACGGCACCACCATCGCCTACCACACCACCGGGGCCGGCCCGGATCTGATGATCGTGCCCGGCGCGCTCAGCGACGCCGCCGACTTCGCCGGGCTGGCCGGGGTGCTCGCCGGCGCCTTCACCGTGCACACAATGCAGCGACGGGGCCGCCGGGGCAGCGGCCCGCTCGGACCCGGATACGGCATCGAGGCCGAGTGCGCCGACCTCGCCGCGGTCCGGGCGGCCACCGGCGCCCGGTACGTCTTCGGCCACAGCTTCGGTGGACTGGTGGCGCTCGAAGCGGCCCGCCGGGACCGGGGCTTCGACAAGCTGGCCGTCTACGAGCCCGGAGTCAGCGTCGACGGCCTGGTTCCCACCGACTGGATCCCACCGGCCCGCCGGCTGCTGGCCCAGGGCCGCCCGATCGACGCCTTCGCCACGTTCTCCATCGCCACCGGCCCCAGCGCGGCGCGCCGCAACCCCCGCTGGCTGATGGCCGCCATCCTGCGGCTGGCCTTCCGCGGCGAGAAGCGGGCGAAGGTCGTCGAGCTGCTCGAGGCGGCCCTGCACGAGCATGCGGAAATCGGCCGGCTCGACGACAGCTACCCCCAATACCGCGAGGTCTCCGCCGACGTGCTGCTGATGACCGGCGGCCGAAGCGACCTGGCGCACGTCGGCCCCTCCACGGCCCGGCTCGCCGAGGTGCTCCCCTCGTCGCGGGTGCTCACCTTCCCGAAGCTGAACCACTTCGGGCCGCACCACCGAGGCGAGACCGAGGTCGCCGCGGCACTGGCCACGTTCCTGCTCGACACCCACAACTGACGACCGCCGCCGGCCCGGCAGGGCGACGGCGACGACGCTGCGCGCCCCTGATGATCCACCCCGAGCCGATCCGCCATCGGCTGCGTCGACCGCGCCGCCCGGGCCATCGCGATCCGCCCCGACAGGCTGGCCGTCCCTAATGGCATTGGTCGGCGCCGACCTCGTTGAAGGTCTGGCCGGCGACGGGCACGAATCGCCAGCGGTACTCGCCGGGGAGCAGGGTCAGGCGGAGGACGCCGTAGACGGTGCCGTTGCGGACCTCGCTGTTGGGGGCGACGGCCGGGAAGTCTGCCTGGAGTGACCGGCCGCCGGTGCCGATGATGAACTGCCGTACGCCCTGGTGTGGGTCGGCGGCTCCGGTCGGGGTTTGTGGGGCGAAGCGTTCGTACTGGTGGTTGTGGCCGTTGAGCAGGACCTCCACGCCGGCGTCGTAGAGGGCCTGGAACAGGGGGCGGTAGGCGGCGTTGCCGCGGCCTCCGGAGGCGAACAGCGGCTGGTGCCAGTAGGCGACGGTGCACCGCGCCGGGCTGGCGGCCAGGTCCGCGCGCAGCCACTGTTCCTGCGGTGATCCGGCGTGGCAGCCGCCGACCTGGGCGCAGTTGCCGTTCAGGACGACCACGTGCCACTGGCCCCCGGCCAGGTCGTAGGAGTACCAGCCCTTGTCCGGCGGTCCGGCGGCGGCGCCGAAGTAGCCGAAGTAGCCGGCGGCGTTGGGGGTGAGGTACTCGTGGTTGCCCACGGCCGGGCGGGTCCGTGCCTTGTGCCGTCCCCAGGTGGGGGCGTAGCAGGCGGCGTACTCCTCGGGAGCGCCCTTCTCGTAGGCGGTGTCACCGAGCGCGGCGACGACGCCGACCTCGCCGTCGAGGACCTCGGCGGTCTGCTCGTCGCGGTCGGAGCGGCAGTCGGCGATGTCTCCGGCGGCGAGTATCACGGTGTCGCCGGTGCCGGGCACCCCCGTGTAGACGAGCAGCGCGGGGCCGGCCTCGTTGTCCTCGCGGCTGTGGTAGTACGCGCCGTCGGCCTGGGTGGAGGAGATGCCGAAGCTGACCACCCCGGCGCCCCGGATCGCGTCGGTGACGTCGATGTCGCGGACGGTGTCGGGTTTCACTCGCCCGATCGGCGCGAGTGAGGGGCCGATCGGCGCCGGGCGGGTGGCGTAGGTCAGCGTGGTCTCCGACCACGAGCTGCCCACCAGGAACACGTGGCCGCCGTCGGTGCTGCCCGCATTGCTGGTGTCCAGGGTCTGCATCCGGAGCACGGCGTGCAGGATCGGCTCGGCAAGACCGGTGACCGCGAAGGTCAGGTAGGAGATCCGGTCTGGGCTGCCAGCGACCGCGAGCTGCCGTTGACTGTTGTAGTTGGTGTTCGGGGAGCTGGCGTTGGCGTAGGTGTCCTGAGTGGCGGGATAGACGTGGGTGGTGACCGCCAGGGCGGGGGACGGTGCCACCAGGTTCGCCGCCAGGACGACGGCCGCGAGCGCCAAGGCGCGGAAGCATCTCATGAGTCATTGCAACGCGACCGGCGTCAATCCGTCGTCAACGGCGGGCACGTCGGAGTGCCGGGACGGAAGCAACGAACACCTCCCCCCGGTGTGTGGTCGCGGTCGACAGTCAGACCTGCGGCGTGGTGGTCGGTGAGATCGCCGCCCGCACGCATGCGGCCAGGAGCGTGCGCCGCCGGTCGTGGTCCTCATCGGGTTCGTCGGCGGTCGCGGCGTAGACGACGCTCGCCGCCGACCAGGCGAACGCCATGCTGAGGACCAGGGTGAACAGGTCGAAGGGGTCGCCCGCGCGCACCCTGCCGGCGGCCTGCGCCCGGGCGATCTCCGTCAACTTCGGCTCGTGGTCGGCGGCCCGGCCCAGGGCACCGGTGGGCTGCCGTTCCAGGCGCAGCCAGGTCAGCAGCCGGACCAGTTGAGGGTCCGACCTCGGCTGACACCACTGCCGCCGATAACCCCCACCAGTTCTTGCTCGTCCGCACCGACGCCTGCACGGCCACGGTGCGACCTGCACGGCGGTCCTCCCGAACACAAAAGGATCTTGCCGCCCTCTAGCATGCCGCGCATGTATGCGCTCTACGCCTGGGGAAGCTTCATCAGCGAGGTCGGACTCGACCGGCAGCCGGCCTGCTCGACCCGGCGGTACTCCACGGCGAACAACAGGTCATCGACGACAGCCTGATGATCGGCGACACCGACACGCTGCTGGTCGACGGTCCCGGCACTCTCTTCGAGATCGATGGCGACGACAAGAATCTCGTACCCGGCAGTGCGCTCATCGGCCGCGACCTCAGCGGTGTCAAGTGGCGGGTCTCCCGCATCCGGGCAGCCACCGACGGCACCCGCGAGGACGCCCTGCGCATCGTCGCGGCGGTCCAGGAGGATGGCGACTTCTACGAGGAAGAGGAGCGGCACGCGTACAACTCGGTCCCGGTCGGCGAGATCGTCACCCTCTGGGAAGACGATCACGGCCAGTGGACGCTGGCCCTGGTCGAGCTCTGAAACAGGGTGACCACGGACGGCACCCGGCATCCGCCGGACAGGGAGCCGTGTTCATCGTGATCAAAGGGGGCCTGAGCAGGTAGGCAGGGGCGTGTGCCGGCATCCCGCTGTCCGCGCGCAGCCTGACCCGCCTGACCGAGCTGATCCGCGACCGACGCCGCACGCCCGGGGGCCGCTGGCGCAGGCTGCCCCCGCAGCAGCAGGCGCTGATGGCCCTGGCCCACCTGCGCGAGGCCGTCGACCTGCTCGCCGCCTGCGCCGACGACCTCACCGCCGCCATGCGCCGGGCCGCCCGACTGGCCTACGCGATCCTCGACGGCACGTTTGTCGCGGAGGCGACGGCCGCAGTCGAGCGGGACCCGGTGTGCGCCATTCTGGAGGACTCGGACGCGCCTGATCCAGTCAGCTGGCGGGCGTCGAGTCCGGTGCGGGGCGACTGTGTCTCGGCGGTGGACACCCTGTTGGCGACCTTGAATCAGTTCGACGGCGTCAGCTGACCGTCTCGCGGACGGAGCCGTCCTCTGGCCATCAACTCGATGGTGAGGACTGTGGCGGTGGCTTCGACGGCGAGGAGGCCGACGAGGACGAACAGTTGGGTGATGCCTGCGGTCAGCGGGCTGGCGCCGCCGAGGAGGACGCCGACGAAGGCGCCGGGGAGGGTGACGAGGCCGACGGTGCGGGTCTGGTCGAGGGCGGGGATGAGTGCCTGGCTGGCGGCGGGCCGGCAGACGAGCAGCGCGGCGTCGCGGGGAGACAGGCCCAGCGCGAGAGCGGCTTCGACCTCGCCGCGCCGGGCGTGCAGATCGTCGTTGAAGCGCCGCCCGGCGAGGCTCGTGGCGGTCATGGCACCACCGATCAGGATGCCGGCGATCGGAATGATCGCGATGCCGCGCAGAGGCACCAGGCCCGCCAGGAGCAACGCGGCGACGACGGTCAGGCTGGCGGTGGCGATCGGGACGCCCGCCCACCAGCCGTATGGTCCACCGGTGATCCGCCGGCCCGAGGTGCCGGCGGCGACCGCGCACATGAGCAGCACGAACGCACCGGTGGCCCACAGCGAGCCAACGATCGCGGTGATCACCAGTGACACGGCGGCCAGTTGCAGCGCGGCGCGGACGGCGGCGACGGCGATCTGCCGGCTGTGCCCGAGCCGTCCGACGCTGGCGATGGCAGCCGCGGCAGCGGTCAGCAACACCAGCGCGACGGCGAGTCTCGGCCCGAGCACCAGCATCGTCGAACTCATCCGGTCAGTGTCGCCTCAGCGGTTGCTCAGTCCGCACGGGAGGCATTCCCGGACACCGTCACCTCGGTGGCCGGGGTTGCCGAGCGGCGGCGGGAGCGCAGGAACTGGATGCCGACCGGCAGGACGGAGACCAGCACGATCGCGATCAGAATGAACTCGATGTTCGATTTGACGAACCTGATCTGCCCGAGGAAGTAGCCGAGCACGGTGACGCCGGTTCCCCACAGCAGGCCGCCGAGGACGTTGTAGGTGACGAAGGTGCGGTAGTGCATCCCGCTGACCCCGGCGACGACGGGCGTGAAGGTGCGCACGACCGGTACGAACCGGGCCAGCACGATCGAGCGGGCGCCGTAGCGGGCGAAGAAGGCGTCGGCCCGGTGCACGTTCTCCTCCGAAGCGAGGGGCGGGGTGGTCCTCAGGCGGTGCTGTCGAGGCGGCGGCTGGTACGGCGGTCGTAGGCGCGGCCGGCGACGCCGATGGTGGCGACAGCTGCGGCGCCGATAAGCGCGCCGGCGAGGATGTCGCCGGGGTAGTGCACGCCGGTCCAGACGCGGGCGAAGCCGATGATGGTGGCGAGCACGCTCAGCGCTACCCCCCATCGGCGGGACAGAAACGCCCCGACGGCGAATGCCACCGCGAACGCCGCGGTCGCGTGGTCGCTGGGCAGCGACGCTCCGGCGGCGTGCGGGATCAGTTGGTGCACGGGGTGGGTCTGGAAGGGCCGCACCTCGGTGCTGAGCGCGGCGACGGCCTGCCCGACGGCGAAAGCCAGCCCGAGGGAGACGACGACGCGCACCAGGTCGGCCCGCCTATGCCGCAGGTGAGCCAGGACAGGTATGGCCGCGATGGCGGCGAGGACGTAGATCAGCCACATCGCCGACCATTCGAAGACGTCGTCGACGAGGTCGCTGCGGCCGGCTGTGTCGTTGACGATCTGGAACAGGTGATAGTTCATCGATCTCCCCGGAACTGGTGGTCCGCCCCCACGGGCCGCCTGGCGTCCAGCTTCTCGATCGCCACCTGAGAGGAGCCGGAAGCGGACCGGGCCCGACTTCAACCCTGGTCGGCGTCACCCTTTTAAGGCAGGAGCAGGAAGATTTGAACGGTCATCCCCGGACCGGGCGTCACCCGCACCCCGTCCACCGTACGCCAGGATGACCTGGCGGGTGATGGCGAGGCCCAGGCCGGTGCCGCCTTCCGGGCGGGTGCGGCTGTCGCCGAGACAGACGAATCGGTCGAAGACGCGCTTCCGGTCGGCATCGGGACGCCGGGCCCGTCGTCGGTGACCTCGAGGCACCCCCACCCGTCGCGCACCGACACGCTTCGGCCCTATCCCCACCTGTGGAGCGCTGTGCCGGCGTACCCGGCCACGTTCAGGTAGGGGCGGCGACGAGGGGCTACCCCGCCCGGAGGGTGAGCAGGGTGATCTCGCTCGGCGCGAAGATGCGGAACGGCGGGCCCCAGAAACCGGTGCCCCGGCTCGTGTAGAGCTGGGTCCGGCCGTGCCGGCTGAGGCCCTGCACGACCGGCTGGTCGAGCCGGACCAGGTAGTGGAACGGCCACATCTGACCGCCGTGGGTGTGCCCGGACAGCTGCAGGTCCACGCCGGCCGCCACCGCGTCGCCGATTTGCTTCGGCTGGTGCGCCAGCAGCAGCACGGGCAGTTTCGGATCGACGCCGGCCAGCGCCGCCGCGTGGTCGGCCCGGTGACCGGCCACGCCTGAGGACGCTGCCGTCACGTCGTCCACGCCGGCGACGACGAGCCGGGCGCCGCCCCGCTCCACCACGAGGTGCCGGTTGTGCAGCGGCTCCCAGCCGAGGTCCCGCATGTGCTCGACCCAGCCCTGCGCCTCGCCGTAGTACTCGTGGTTGCCCGTCACATAGACCCGGGCCAGCCGGGCCTGGACGGCGCCCAACGGCTCGGCCTGCGTCCGACGCTGGTCGACCGTGCCGTCGGCGATGTCGCCGGTGTGGCAGACGATGTCGGCGGCCAACCCGTTGACCACCTCGATGGTGCGGGCGGACCAGCGGGCCCGGTCGATCGGGCCGTAGTGGGTGTCCGTCAGCAACACCACCCGGACCCCGTCGAGACCCGCGCCGAGCCGGTCGACGGTGACGTCCACCCGCCGGACCCGGGGCACCCGCATCGCCTCGGCGTACCCCCAGACGGCCAGGACGACCGACACGACCGCCGCGCCGACCGCCACAGCCCGGGACCGCACCGGATCGGCGACACCCGCGGCGGCCAGCGGAAGCCGGGCCACGTTGCCGATCAGCGCCCAGACGAACAGGATCCAGACCAGGCCGAGGAGCGTGTCCCCGGCGCGGGCCGCCCAGTCCAGCCGCCGGCGGCCGTGCCCGAGATACATCAGGGCAGGGAATGCGGCCAGCGCGACGACGAACACGGCCGTGCCGGCGGCCACCACCGGCGCCGGCCACCGCGCCGCCATCGTCAACGTCCACCACGGCAGCCCGAACAGCAAGGCGAGGACCGCGACCAGCGTCGCCCCGGACGCCAGCGGTCGCAGCGACCGTCGTGCCGGCCTGACCTGTACGGCATCGCCAGCAGTCATCGTTGTCCTTCCGTCGGGTCCGTGCAGCATGACACGGTCCGGGCCGGATCGACCACGCCCGGAAAGCGGGACGGATCCGGCCCGTAGGTGATCGGCCCGCGAGGTCGGACGTGGACGGCGACATCGCCGCCACACGGTCCCTACGCCGAGGCGTTGGCTGCTACTGGGACGAGACGCGCCTGCTGGCCGTCGACAACCACGGAGGCTGGCGAACGCTCGGCGGCGGCGGATCGTCGGACGACGAAGACCCCCCTGCGGAAGGGTTCGAGCGGACCCGCGACGATCTCGCGCCGTGCCCGGTCGCGCCGAGTGGGAGCGCTGGCGTCGTGCGCGACGGCGACCCCCGGGTGGCGGGGGCCGGCACTACGGTGAGGTGGCCACGAGGCCCCTGGGAGGGCAAGCCGGCCGTCGCAGGTAGGTGAAGGCCGCCGCGACAACGACCGCCGCCGTTCCGATCAGCGCCCCGGTGACCGCGGCCAGGCCAGGTTGGACGCCACCGGGCAGGACCAGCAGCACGAGGGCCGTCGAACCGGCCGCGACCCACCGACGGATCGTTGCACCACGTGCGGCCGCCGCAAGCGGCACGAGCGCCCACAGCAGATACCACGGATGCACGACCGGACCAGCGAGGACGACCACCCCGAGGCAGATCCCGAGGGCCGCGACCGGCCCAATCTGTTCGCTGCGCCGCCACAGGAACAGACAGGTGCCGGCACCGACGACGAGACCGACCAGCCACACCACGTGCCGAGTCTTCTCGACCTCCAGGCCCCGGACATGGTGCAGCGCTGTGCCGACCGCCCAGCCCAGGTCCGTGCTGATCGACATCCAGGTACGGGCGTGCGTGGGCGTGCTCAGGGCCCGTATCCAGCCGAAGCCGGTCCCCGCCAGCGCTGTGACGGCCAGGGCGGTGGCAGCGGAGACCGAGGCCGTCCGCAGCGCTGCTCGCAGCCATGCTCGGCGGCCACCCAACTGGCTGGCCCAGATGGGCACGGCAAAGGCGATCGCCAGGGCCGCCGGCGCCTTGACGAGCGTGGCGAGCGTGATCAGCACGACCCCGTATCCGGGCCGGCGCCGCAGCACCAGGAACAGACCCAGGCACATCAGGCCCAGCATCACCGCCTCGTTGTGGGCGTCACCGACCAGGTGGAGCAGCACGAGCGGGTTGAGCACCCCCAGCCACATCGCCGTGGCCGGCCGCGCCCCGCAGTCCTGGGCCAGCCGGGGCACAGACCAGACCAGCAGGCCCACCCCCAGCAGCGCCAGGACACGCATCCCGAGGATGCCGGCCCAGACACCGTCGCCGGTCACATCGGTCACCCAGGCGGCGAGATTGAGAAAGACCGGTCCGTACGGTGCGGGGGTGTGCTGCCAGATGTCGGGCACGTTCACGGTGAGGGGCCCGCCCAACGCCGCCGGCCCTGTCCGGTAGGCGTCCAGCCCGGCGCTGGTCATCGCCCCCCTGGGCGAGGTAGCTGTGGACGTCCCCGCTGAAGATCGGCGTGGCGAGGGCGAAAGGAAGCGCCCACCACCCGGCTGTCGTCCCCAGCCCGGGCAGATGGCCGACATCTCGCAGCAGCACGCCCACCCGCCACCAGGCGAGTAGCAGCATGCTGAGCCCGACGTAGACCACGGACACGGATATCGCCGTCGACGCCCGGAGCGCGAGGATGATCGGCAGGTCGATCTCGACCTCCCCCAGCGGCCGTACGCCCGCCAGCAGTCCACCCAGCACGGTCACCAGCGAACCCGCTGCCCCGAGTATCCGACAGAAGGTCAGCCCGTACGGTGCCGGCCGTGATGTGGTCAGACGACCGATTTGATCCCTGGCGGTGCCACGCCGCATCATTCGCAGAACCGTTCGTCCGGGCAGTGACCCGCCTCGACAGGCGTTCGCGACTGCTGTCCCCCACCTGCGGCAGCCGCCGCCGGTCATCACGCCCCGCGGTCAGCGGGATCGGCTGCGCCCTGCAGTGAATGTAGCTTCTCGGAGCGCACCGGACGGAGACTTCGACTGGCGTGTTGCGGGTGGGCCGGTCGGGTCGGGTGGAACGAGGCGTTTGGCGGTCTCATTGGCGGCGACATTGACGAGCGTGAGCATGGCGAGGATCGCCAGCACCGCCGGTGGCAGCGGGGCGAGCCCGAGGGGCACGGCGAGTGGGCTGAACGGCAGCGCGACGGTGACCGCGATGAGCACCAGTCCGGTGCCGGCCAGCGCGGCGGAGGGGCGGCTGCGCAGAAAACTGCGGTTGGAGCGCAGCACCAGCAGCGCGATGATCTCGGTGGCGGTGAACTGGACGAACCAGGCGGCGCGGAAGACGTCGGTGGGCACGTGCCACCACCGGTGCAGGGCGGCCAGCGCGAGGAGGTCCACGGCGATGCTGATCGACCCGTACACCAGCATGAACCTGCGGATGGTGCGGACGTCGACGGTACGAGGGTGCTGGAGCTGCTCGGGGTCGGCGTGGTCGGTGGACAGGGTGGTGTAGGGGATGTCGGAGAGGAAGTTGAGCAGCAGTACCTGACGGGGCAGCAGCGGCAGGAAGGGCAGCAGGAGCGTGGCGATGCTCATGCTGACGACGTTGCCGAAGGACGCGCTGGTGTTGACCCGGATGTATTTCAAGGTGTTGGTGAACGTGCGGCGGCCGAGGCGTACGCCGTCGGCGATCACGTCGAGGTCCTTGTCGAGCAGCACGATCGCCGCAGCCTGTTTGGCGACGTCGACCGCGGTGTCGACGGAGATTCCGACGTCGGCGGCGTGCAGCGCGGGGGCGTCGTTGATGCCGTCGCCGAGGAACCCGACGACGTCGCCGCGGTGTCGCAGCGCGGTCAGGATGCGTTCCTTCTGCAACGGGTCCACCTCGGCGAACACGGTGACGTCGGCGATCCGCTCCGGTAGCTGGTCGTCGGGGCAGGCGGCGAGGTCGGCGCCGACGAGCGGTTCGCCGGTGAGGCCGACGCTGGCGGCGACGTGGCGGGCGGCGTGCCGGTTGTCGCCGGTGACCAGTCGGACCGTGACGCCCATGCCGGCGAGCCGGCGGATCGCGGCGGCGGCGTCGGCGCGGGGCGGGTCCTGGAAGGCGAGCAGCCCGACGAGGGTCATCTCCCGTTCGTCGATGTCAGTGACGGCGGTGACGCCGGGCATGGGCCGCACGGCGAGGCCGAGCACCCGGCTGCCCTGGTCGCTGAGCGTGGTGAACCGTTGCAGGACCCGGTCGCGTACCTCGTGCAGCGGCACCGTGCCGGCGGCGGTCCGCGCGGTGGTGCAGACGTCGAGCACCGCGCGTAGCGCACCCTTGGTGACCAGGACGGGCCCGTCGCCGTCACGCACCAGCAGGGACAAGCGTTGTCGGGTGAAGTCGTAGGGCGCCTCGGCGATACGGGCGCCCGGGTCTGCCGGTGGTTGCCCGGCCATGATCGCCGTATCGATGGGATTGGGGAATCCGTGCTGGAGGCCGGCGTTGAGCCGGGCGAGCCGGCTCACTTCGGCGTCGGGTTCGCCGTCGACCGAGAGGCAGCCGGTCAGGGTGACGGTTCCGGCGGTGAGGGTGCCGGTCTTGTCGGTCAGGAGCACCGTCATGGCCCCGAAGTCCTCGATCACGTCGAGGCGTTTGACGATGACCCGGTGCGCGGCCATCGCGCGGGCGCCGGCGGAGAGGCTGACCGCAACGATCGCCGGCAGCATCTGAGGGGTCAATCCGACGGCCAGGGCCAGCGAGAACAGCAGGGAGTCGATGACCGGTCGGTTCATCAGCAGGTTGGCGACGAAGATGCCGGCCAGCAGGACCGCCATGATCCGCACCAGCAGCAGCCCGAAGCGGGTCAGCCCGCGCTGGAAGCCGGTGCTGGCGGGGCGGGAGGCGACCCGGCGGGACACCGCTCCGAAGGTGCTGTCGCGGCCGGTGCGCATCACCACCGCGCGTGCGGTGCCGCTGGCCACGTGCGTGCCCATCCACAGCGCGTTGTCGCGGGCGGTCAACTCCGCATCCGGCGGCGACGGGTCGCTCGACTTCGCCGCCGGGAACGACTCTCCGGTGAGCACCGCCTGGTCGACCTGCAGCCGACCGGCCTGAACGATCCGGCAGTCCGCGGGGACGACGTCCCCGGCACGCAGCACCACGAGGTCGCCAACGACGACGTCCTCGACCGGCACGGACACCTCACGCCCGTCGCGGACCACCGCGGTGTCCACCCGCACCCGGGCCTGCAACGCGTCGACGGCCCGCCCGGCGGCGTGTTCCTGCCAGAAGCCGAGGCCGCCGCTTGCGGCGACGATGGCCAGGATGATCGCGCCGTCGATCAGGTCCCCGACGGCCATCGACAGCACGGTCGCGGCGATCAGGATCAGGATGATCGGGCTGGTGAACTGCGACAGCAGGAGCCGCCAGCCCCGCCTGACGCCCCCGTCGACCCGGTTGGGTCCGTGCTCGCGCAGCAGGGCGGCGGCGCGTTCGCCGGTGAGCCCGGCCGTGGACGCCCCGACGGCAGCCATGGCCCCCGGCAGCGGCCCCGCCCAGAACGCCGCGCGCCCGTCGTCTGCTCGCCCCACTGCGCACTCCGCCGTTCTCGGCCGCCCTCGCGAGTGACGCTACCGAGCCGTCCCGCGGCGCGCGGGCGATTGGCCGCGCCGTGCACCGGCCGACCGACTTTCAGCGGCACGCCGCCGCGCCCGTCGCCACACCCGCAGCGCCACGACGACGCCGACCAGGACCAGCAGGGCCCACTCGCCGATGCCCAGTTCCCGCTCCAGATAGCGGTAGGAGGCGCCGCCCAGGTAGCCCAGCGTCGCCACGGCTGCCGCCCACACGAGCCCGCCGAGCAGGTTCGCCCGCAGGAACAACGGCCAGCGCATCCCGCCCGCGCCGGCGATCAGGGGAACCACGGTCCGCAGCACCGCCACCCAGCGTCCGGTGACGACCGCCCAAGCCCCGCGACGGGCGACCAGGTGGCGGACCTGCGCAAGGTCGACGCGTCGGCGCAGCAGGCGCGGGGCGTGGGCGAGCACGTTCGGGCCGTACCGCCGGCCCACGGCATAGCCGACCTGGTCGCCGAGGCACGCCCCGGCGGCGCCGCCGGCAACCACCGCCCACAGCGGCAGCGCGCCACCGTGGGCCACCAGCCCGCCGATCAGGATCGCCGTCTCTCCGGGCACGACCAGCCCGAGCAGGGTCGACGACTCCAGGGCCGGCAGGACGATCACCAGGGTCAGGACGAGCAGCGGCGGCAACCCGACGAGCGTCGCCACCAGCCTGTCCACCGGCTGATTGTCACCCCCGAACGGGTTGGCCGGTGACGAAGAAGGCCATCCGGCGGGCGGGCGATCCGTAGGGTTCGGGTCGACGGAGGGCACTGCACCGGATGAGGGGCGGCCGAGAGCCGGTGGGAGCGCGCACGCATCGCCCGTCGCCGGCGCTGCTGGTCAGCCTGGCCGCCTCGACCGGCCTGCTGGCAGCGGTGAGCGCGGCGACCCGCAGCCGTCGGGTACCGCCCTGGGAGCGGGAGCTGTTCGCCCTGCTCAACCACCTTCCCGCCGGGCTGACCCCGGTGCTGGTCCTGATCATGCAACTCGGTTCGTACCCGGCGGTGTTCGTCGCCGCCGCGGCAGCCGTCGTCGCCCGCCGGATCGGCGCGGCGTGGAGTCTCCTGCTGGCCGGGAACCTCGCGTACTGGCTCGCGGTCGCGGTCAAGGCCGCGGTCGCCCGGCAGCGCCCGGCGGCGCTGCTCACCGACGTGGTGCTACACGATACGGTCACGGGACGCTTCGGGTACCCCTCCGGACACGTCGCCGTCGCCACCGCTCTCGCGCTCGTCGCCGCGCGCTCCGGCGGCGTCCGGTGGCGCCGTGCGGCCTGGGCGATGATCGGGCTGGTCGCCGTCGCCCGGATCCACGTCGGGGCGCACCTGCCGGTCGACGTGGTCGGCGGCTTCCTCGTCGGGTGGCTCGCGGTCTGCGTGACGCGGCTCGTGCTCGGCGAGGTCGGGCCGCAACGGTCGGTGCCCGCCCTGCGAACGGCGCTGCGGCGGCGCGGGATCGACGTGGCACGGTTGACGCCGATCCACGGCGACGCCCGCGGCTCGCAGCCGTGGCAGGCGGTCACCCTCGACGGGCGGCACCTGTTCATCAAGGTCACCGGCGGCGAGCAGCGCGACGCGGACTGGGTCTACAAGCTCTACCGGCGGGCACGCTACCGGCACGTGGCCGACGAGCCGCCGTACCTCAGCGCCCGGCAGCAGAGCGAACACGAGACGTGTCTGACCCTGCTGGCCGAGCGCGCCGGCGTCCAGGTCCCGGCGGTCGTCACGACGGCCGCCATGTCCGGTGGCGAAGCCGTGCTGGTGCAGGAGTTCATCGACGCCGCACCGCTGCACGCCGGCGTCGGGCCGGTCCCACTCGCCGCCGTGCGCGACGCCTGGCAACAGGTGGCCCGCCTGCACCACGCGGGCATCGCGCACCGCGACCTGCGCGCCGCGAACGTGCTCGTCGGCCGGGACCGCGCCTACCTGGTGGACCTGGGCTTCGGTGTCGACGACGCCTCGGCCGAGCAGCGGGCCCGCGACGTCGTCGAGCTGATGGTCGCCCTGTCCACGCGGGTCGACCCGGCCAGCGTGGTCGCCGCCGCGGTCGACCGCCTGGGCGTCGCGGCGGTCGCGGACAGCGTGCCGTTCCTGCAACCTCCGGTGCTCTCCCGCGCCGGCCGGGCCGCCCTGCGTGGCCATCCCGGCCTGCTGACCCGCCTCCGCCAGGACATCCTGCGACGCTGCCCGGGCCGTGACCGCCCGGCGGCCAAGGTGGTCCGGATCAGCCGGCGGGCGGTCCTGGAGCTGCTGGTCCTGGGGTTGATCGTGCACCTGCTGCTTCCCCAGCTCGGCGAGGTACGCACCGCCGTGCGCCTGATCGTGCACGCCAACCCGGTCGCGGTCGCGGCGACGCTGCTCGGCTCCGCCCTGACCTACCTGCTCAGCGGCCTCGTGCTCCGGTTGGCCGCGGCCAACCGGGTCCCGCTGGGCGAGGCCACCCTGGTGCAGGTCGCCGCGTCGTTCGCCAACCGGCTGGCTCCCGGCAGCCTGGGCGGCGCCGCCCTCAGCCTGCGGTATCTGCACCAGAAGGGACTCGTCGCCGCCGACGCGGGCACCGCCCTGGCCGTCTCCCGCGCCGCCGGCGTGTTCTCGGTGGCGCTGCTGCTGCCGGTGCTGCTGCCGTTCGCCCGCCAACCCGCGCGCATCCTCACCCAGGACGCGACCAGGGCGTTGCCGCTGCTGCTGGGCGCCCTGGCTGTCCTGCTCGTCCTCGCCGCGGTGCTCGCCGTACCCCGAATCCGTCTGCGCGGACGCGCGGCGGCCGGTCAGGTCGTGACCGCGCTGCGCGAACTGCGCCACCGGCACGGGCTGCGGCGGCTGGTCGTCGCGTCCACGGCGCTCACCCTCACCTACGGCCTCTGCCTCTACCTCGCGCTGCTCGCCAGCGGCCCGGTTCCCCTCGCGCACCTGCCCCCGGTGCTCCTGGTCTGCCTCGTCGGTGAGGGCGTCTCGTCCGCCGCGCCCACCCCCGGCGGGCTCGGCGCCACCGAGGCCGCGCTCGTCTCCGGCCTGCTGCTCTACGGGGTGCCGCTGGACGCCGCCGTCGCGGGCACCCTGATCTACCGCCTCGCGACGTTCTGGCTCCCGGTGCCACCGGGCTACCTGGCCTTCCGGCTCCTGACCCGCCGCCGGCGGCTCTGAACGCCGGCGTCCGCCGGTCACTGCGGCGGCGTGATCCTCTTGCGTCCGACCAGCACCACGACGGCCAGCACGATCATCGCGCCGATGGCGACGATCGGAAGGCCGCGTGGCTGTCCCCCGGCGACGCCGTCCGAGATGAGCGAGAAGTCCCAGCCGCCGTGCACGAGCGCTGCGGCGAGGATTCCGCCCGTGCGCCGGCGGATGAGGTAGAGGAAGTAGCCGGCGATGATCGTGGCGATCACCTGAACCAGGGTCCTGAGCCCCTCGCTGGGAAGGTTCGCCAGGTGCGCGACGCCGAAGATGATCGTCGACCACAGCGCGACGCTGCCCTCGCGACAGCCGCTGCTGCGGAAGGTGACTACGCCGACACCTCGGAACATGAGTTCCTCGCTGAAGCCGATCAGCATGGTGGACAGCAGCAGGAGCAGGGTGAACACCGCGCCCCTGTCCGCCAGGCCGCCGTAGTCGGTGGCCAGGACGATGCTCACGACCATCACGATCGGCACGATGATCACCCAAGACCGCACCGGCCGGTCGTCGTGCCACACGGGCCGCCACCAGCGCAGGGCGGTGATCACGGCCACCGTGAACAGCAGCGTGGCGGTCACGGGCACCGTGAGCATCCGCCACATCGCGTCGAGGTCAGGCGGGGTCGGGTGGCTCAGGCGCCGCCCGCGGGTGAGCGCGTGGCCCAGCCCCTGCCCGACAGCGAGGTAGCCGACGACGATAAGCAGGTACGTGCGCACCGGCAGCCGCTGGGCGGGAGAGGTGTCGCGCTGCTCGGGTGCGTTCATCGTCGCCTCTCTGGATGCCGGCGTTTCCTCGCGGACGAGCGGCGTCCCGATCGCCGGACGCCGGGAAGCGGCAGGGTTCAGGCCCTGTCGCCATCGTGCCCGGGCGAACGGGCGGGCGTCGGCGGATGGGAGGGAGTCGCAGGGCGCCTCGGCGATGCACGTCGGCCGGTGGTCGCCCCGGCACGGCGGCCGGGGGGACTGGGATGTGAGGAATCCGCGCTGACGCTGGCGTCGAGCCGGGCGGGACGCTCCCCTGTTGTGCGACGGACGGGCGAAAAGGCCCCTCGGGCCGCCGCCACCGCGCAGAATGGCGCAGCAGCGCCTACCCGACGGCCCGGCGCGGATGTCCGCCAGGACGTCGAACGAACTGCGGTCGAGCGCTGGGAGGGTCACCGTGGCGGAGCGAAAACGGCCCGCGACCGGCCGCGGTGCACCACGAGGCCGCGGCGATCGGGAGACGGTACGGCTGGCCGTGGTGGTCGGGGCGCTGGGAGTGGTCTTCGGCGACATCGGCACCAGCCCGATCTACACCATGCAGACGGTCTTCAACCCCGCCGACCCGCATCCGGTGCCCGTGTCCGCCGCCCACGTGTTCGGCATCGCGTCCCTGGTCTTCTGGTCGGTTACGGCCATCGTGACGGTGACCTATGTCCTGTTGGCGATGCGTGTCGACAACGACGGCGAGGGCGGCATCATGGCGCTGATCACTTTGGTGCGGCGGCGGGTGCCCCAGGGGGGCCGGCGCCCGGCGCTCGTGCTCGCCACCCTGGGCATCTTCGGCGCCGCGTTGTTCTTCGGCGACAGCATGATCACTCCCGCGATCTCGGTGCTGTCCGCGGTGGAGGGCCTGCGGGTGGTCTATCCGCCGCTGGGCGGGTCGACCGTACTGATCACCGCCGTGATCATCGTGGTGCTGTTCGCGGTGCAACAGCGCGGCACCGCGGTCGTCGGCAGGGTCTTCGGACCGGTGATGATCGCCTGGTTCCTCGCCATCGCGGCGTGCGGGATCGTCGGCATCGCCCGCAACCCGGCCATTCTCAAGGCGCTGTCGCCGTCGTACGCCCTCGGCTTCCTGGCCGGAAACTTCGACATCGCGTTCTTCTCGCTCGCCGCGATCGTGCTCGCGGTCACCGGCGCCGAAGCGCTCTACGCAGACATGGGTCACTTCGGCCGTCGCGCCATCACCCGCGCCTGGCTACTGCTGGTGTTTCCCGCCTGCGTGCTGAGCTACTTCGGGCAGGGCGCGCTGATCCTCTCCGATCCCGCAGCAGTGAGCAGCCCGTTCTTCCTCCTGGTGCCGCACTGGGGACGGTGGGCGATGGTGCTGTTGGCCACCGCGGCGACCGTGATCGCGTCGCAGGCGGTGATCACCGGCGCGTACTCCGTCGCCGCGCAGGCCGCCCGGCTGGGCTACCTGCCCCGGCTGCGCATCGCGCACACCTCGCCGACCACCATCGGTCAGATCTACGTGCCGTGGATCAACTGGTTGCTGATGGTTTCCGTGCTCACGCTGGTGTTCGCGTTCCGCAGTTCCGTGGCTCTGGCGTTCGCGTTCGGCATGGCGGTCGTGTCCACGATAACGATCACCACGCTGCTCTTCTTCTACGTGGCCCACGACCGGTGGGACACCCCCCGGTGGCTGCTCGGCGCGGGCGCTGCGGTGCTGCTCGTCATCGACGGACTGTTCGTCGCCGCCAACATCACCAAGCTGGCGCACGGCGCCTGGCTGCCGCTGCTCGTCGGCCTCACCGCGTTCACGGTCATGACCACCTGGAGACGCGGCCGGGAGATCGTCGGCGTCGAGCGGCGCAAACGCGAAGGGTCGCTGCGCGAGTTCGTCGCCCAGCTACGCGCCGGAGACCTCGCCGCGCAAACGGTTCCCGGCACCGCTGTGTTCCTCAACCGCACCGCCGAGGCCGCCCCCCTGGCGCTGCGGGCCAACGTGCGGCTCAACCATGTCCGCCACCAGAACGTGATCATCCTGTCGGTCGAGACGCGATCCCTCCCCCGGGTCCCCGCCGCCGACCGGCTCACCGTGGACGACCTCGGCTACGCCGACGACGGCATCATCCACGTCACCGCCCACTACGGCTACACCGAGACACCGGATCTTCCCGCCGCGCTCCGGGGCCTGCCGGCCCGGTACACCGAGGCTCCTCTGGACCTGTGTCACGCCTCGTACTTCCTGTCCAAGGTCGAGCTCGGCACGAGCGCGGATCCCCGGATGCGCGCATGGCGCAGGCGACTCTTCATGGCCACCGCACACGTCTCCGCCGACGCCGCCGAGCACTTCGGGCTACCCCGCGACCGCACCATCGTCCTGGGCTCCCGGATCGACATCTAGCACGACCGCGGGCGGCACGTTCGAGATCGTCACCAACGAGTCGGTGCCCCCCCTGCGCCGTGGGGTGACGGGCCGGGGGGGGGGGGGGGGGGGGGGCGGCCCGCCCCCCCCCCCCCCCCGCCCCGGCCCCCCCCCCCCCCCCCGGGGGGGGGGGGGGGGGGGGGGGGGGGCGCCGCGGCGGGGGGGCCCCCCCCCCGCCCCCCCCCCGGGGACCGGTCAGAGACCGGCCGCGTGGGCGGCGGTAGTGCCGCCGACCACCGGAAGAACGATCTTGCTGCTCTTCAGGGCGACCGTGATGTTCGCGGCGGTGGTGTCCGCCTGGCTGGAGTACTGCGGGTAGCTGGCCACGATGATCACGCCGATCCGGTGGCCCGGCTTGAAGACGTAGTCCTCCGGCAGCAGCGGGAAGGTGAAGTTGTACGACTCCCCCACCACCAGCGGCACGGCGGTACGGATCGACTGCCGGTTCTGTGCGTCCATGATGCCCTTGGTGACCAGCTCGTAGTCGGCCGTGGCGACCCGCTTGGCGGTCTGCTTGTAGCAGCCGTCGTCGGTCGGGCTGTTCAGCCCCCAGCAGTCCTCGGTGGCCAGGGTGATGATGCCCTCGCCGGAGGCCCGGTGCGCCACCCGCTCGTCGGTGCCGTAGTCGACCAGGATCGCCCCGAAGTTGGTGTCGGTCTGGTCGGCCGAGGCCCGCAGCTGCACCGTCGGCGTGCCCGAGATGTGCAGGGGCGCGGTCAGCGGCGCGGACAGGAACGCCAGCCGGTTCGGCTGCACCGTGTCCGGGTTGAGGATCATGGTGTTCTGGCTCTGGGTGCGGCTGTCCTGGAACGCGCCGGTCGCCGGCTTGGCGGTCGGCACCAGCTTCAGGCCGCCGGCCCCGGTGGTGCCGGGCTGGAGGAACACCTCGGTGTCGGCCTTGCCGGGGATCGGCCAGTCGGCGTGGGTCTCCCACACGTCGGCGGCCCGCTCCAGGTCGACCCGGGGCTCGTCCATGATCCCGTTGGCCACCCCGTGCAGCCAGAAGTCGAACCACCGGTGCAGGGTGGACACCCAGACCGCGCGCCGCGAGTCGAACGGGTCGACGTGCCCCTCCTGGGAGAGCCACAGCTTGCGCGGGATGTTGTTCTCCGCCAGGGCGTACCAGAACTTGCTGAAGTGGTCCGGGCGGACGTTGTCGTCGTTGAGACCGTGGTAGAGCAGCACGCTGGCGGTCATGTTGGGGACCTTCTTGACGTAGCTGCGCTCGTTCCAGAAGGCGGTGTAGTCGCCGTGCTCGTCGCCGTCGGCGGCGCCCATCGCGTCGCGCACCGGCTTGCAGTAGTCCCGACGCTCCGGGTTGGTGACCGTGTTGGCCAGCGACGACACGTAGCTGTTGCCCCGGGTGACCACCCCGTTGCTGCGCACGTAGTCGTAGTACTCGGTGGGACCGCTGATCGGCACCACCGTGGTCAGGCCCTTGACGCCGGTCACCGCCGTCGCCATGGCCAGCGAGCCGTCGTACGACTTGCCGATCATGCCCGACTTGCCGTTGTGCCAGTCGGCGGTGACCACCTGGCCGGCCGCGTTGCGCGCGGTGGCCCGGCCGTTGAGCCAGTTGATCGCCTGCTTGGCGCTGAGATTGTCCTGGTTGGCGTTGGTGGTGGGGCAGCCGGTGGAGTTGTTGGTGCCCACCATGTCCAGCAGGATCACCGCGTAGCCGCGCGGCACGAAGTAGTTGTCGTAGAACAGCGGCCACTTGTCGAGCAGGCCGTCGCCGTCCAGGTCGGCCTTGCACTCGGACTCGTTGCCCCGGCAGACCGTCGAGTAGTAGGGGCTGGCGTCCATGATGACCGGCACCTTGAGCCCGTTCGCGGTGGCCGCCGGCCGCATCAGGTCGAACGCGATGATGTCGCGCAGACCGTCGTTGTCGCTGTCGAAGGTGGAGTCGATGAACAGGCGTTCCCGGATGGCGTCGGCGAAGCCGAACACCGGCTGGGTGACCCCGTCCTGGACCACGATCGCCGGTTCGTCCGACGCCGCCACCGCCCGTGGCGCCGCGCCCAGGGCGGCGAGCAGCACCGCGGACAGTACGGCCGCCCCGGCGCGAAGGGGCGTTCCCATTGCAGCCATGCAGTCTCCTTGAATGTCCCGAGACCCGGCACGCTATGGGCCGACCGGCCGGCACCACCACCTGCACCTGTAGGAACTTTGCCCACGTCGCCCCGACGACGTCGACGCGGCGGCACCCGTCGGGCGGTGGCGGCGGGACGCTCCGGTCAGTCCCGGTAGCCCCACTGCCGCAGCGGCTTGTCCAGCACCCGTTCCACGGCGGCGAGCTGCGCGACGCCCAACTCCTCGTGGTAGGCGGCCTGCCGACCGGCGTGGAACCGGTACCGCCCGAAGCCCTTCTCGAACGCCGGCGACCAGTCCAGGTCGAGGAAGTCGAGCATCCGGGCCACCTCGCCGCGCGGGTCGGCGAGCAGGTCCTCGTAGCGCACGTCGAGCCACTGCGCCTCGGGGTGCGCCGCGCGGGCCTCGGCGAAGGAGTCCATCAGCATCTTCCAGCCCAGCCCGGCGAGCACCGGGAACGACCTGTCGTACTCCTCCCACTCCCGGCGCAGGTCGGTCGGCAGCGGGCCGAGGAACCAGTTGTCCGGCCCGCGCCAGCCGTCCCACCAGCCCATCTGGAGCCAGGAGTTGGTCACCGCCCGGCCGTCGCGGACCACGTTGACCACCCGCAGCTCCGGGTAGCCGGCCCGCAGGAACCCGGTCCTCGGCCACCCGGTGACGTGGTGCAGCAGCAGCCGGCAGCCCTGCCTGGCGATCCGGGCGTCGAAGAAGGCACGCAGCCGCCGCCGCAGGTACGGGGTGAGATCATCGGCGGTCAGGTCCCGGCACGGGCGGGAGAACCCGGCAAGCACGTGCCGGTCCAGCAATTGGTACGCCTCCGACGGGGCGACCCGCAGCCGGCCCTTCTCCAGCAGCCGGCGGCTGTGCCGCAACGAGGTCATCCCCGCCGGGCGGGGCGCGGAGCGCCGGTACAGCGGGCCGTTGAGCCGGCCGGCCAGGTTGAGCCGGGACAGCTTGTCGTCGACGCCGGAGACGAACCCGACCCCGGGGTGCCGGGACAACAGCTCCTGCACCAGGGTCGACCCGCACCGCCCGGTGCCCACCACCACCGCCAACATCGCTCAGCCCTCCTCGTGCCGGGCCGGCCCCGACCGCCCGACGCCCACCGACCGCCCACCGGCCGCGGCCGGCCCACCCGGCGCGGGCCGCCCGTCCCCCGCCGACGGCTCGGCCCCCGCCGGGCCCGGGCCGCCGCGCCGCCACGGATAGCCGAACCGGCGCAGCCCCGCCGCGGTCAGCGCGGTGACCAGCGCGTACGACCAGCGGGACAGGTCGCGCCGCCACTGCACGTCGGCGGTGATCGGCACCGGGCCGGTCCGGTGCCGGGACGGGTTGCCGGCCACCGAGTGCGTCGGCGTCAGCCGGACCGTCGCCGGCCCGGTGAACGGGCCGCCTTCGCCGGGGTCGACCCCGGCGAAGGCGGCGATCCGGCGCAGCGTCGCCTCCGGGTCGGCGGTCAGGTCCTCGTAGCGCACCCGCAGGTAGCCTCCCGGGGCGCGGTCACCCCACAGCCGGACGGTCACGGTGTTCCACACCAGCCAGAGCAGGGCCGCCTTCCACACCGGCGGCCGGCTCATCAGCTCCGGATCGGCGTCGCCGTCCAGCCCTCGGCGACGACGCCAGGAGAAGGCGGTGGCCCGGGGGTCGCGGACCAGGTGCAGCACCCGCAGGTCGATGCCGGGCAGCGCGCCGACCAGCGCGCCGTACGGGGGCAGCTTCGACGAGTCGACCACCACCCGGGCCCCGGTGTGCCGGGCCACGGCCGCGTACAGGTCGGCGAGCGCCGCGTCGTCGGGGTGCGCGGGCACCGGCCGGAGGCCCCGCCGGTGGCGACGCAGCAGCGCCGGCAACCCGCGCATCCGTAGCCGGCCCCGCAGTCCGGCGGCGATCGTGGCGGCCCGCTCCACCGGCAGCTCCCGGAGCACCGCACGCCACAGCGGGCAGTCCCGCAGCGGCCGGCCGCAGCCGCACGGCCGGTTCTCCACCGCGCCGCGCTGCCACAGGTAGCGCAGCTCCCCGGCGGCGAAGACCCCCGGGTACTGCCCGAGGACGGTGGTGACCAGGGTGCTGCCGCTGCGTCCGCTGCCGGCCAGGTAGAGCACCCGCACCGGCGGGTTCACGCCGGCTCCCGCACGGTCCGCGCGGCGGTCGCGTAGACCTCCCGCAACCGGGTCAGGTGCGCCTGCGGGGAGAAGTCCCGCTCCACCCGCGCCCGGCCGGCCCGCCCCATCCGGTACGCCCGCTGCGGGTCGGCCAGCACCCGGGCCAGGCCGGCGGCCAGCGCGACCGGGTCGTCGGCGGGCACCACCTCGCCGTCCACCCCGGCGGTGACCAGCTCGGGCAGCCCGCCCAGGTCGGAGGCGACCACCGGCACCCCGCAGCCGTACGCCTCCAGCACCGCCATCGGCTGGTTCTCGTTCCACCGGGACGGCACCGCCACCACCGTGGCCGAGCGGACCAGCTCGTGCAGCCGGGCCTTGTCCAGCCGGCCGTGGAACCGGACCCGGCCGGGGGCCCGCCGCCGGGCCAGCTCGGTCAGCCCGTCGCGGGCCGGGCCGTCCCCGGCCACCTCCAGCACGACGTCGTCGGGCAGGCGGGTGAGCGCCTCGACGAGCACGTCGACGCCCTTCTCCGGGGCCAGCCGGCCGGCGAAGACGATCGGCCCGCCGGGGGCCGCCTTCACCGCCGTCGCGGCGACGTCGACGAAGTGCGACACCACGTGCATCCGGTCGGGGAAGACACCGGCCCGGCGCATCACGTCGGCCAGGAACCGGCTGGGGCTGACGAACGCCTGCACCGGCCCGTACGCCCGGGTGGCGCGGTGCAGCCAGGACTCGACGGCCAGCAGCGAGCTGGCCCCGAACGACCCGTCCTTGCAGCGGCGACGGGCCGCGCGCAACGGACCGCCGGTCACGCAGGCGTCGCAGACCGCCCCCCGGTCGAGCATCTGGTAGCTGGGGCAGGCCAGCTTGTAGTCGTGCAGGGTCATCACCGCCGGCACCCGGGCGGCCCGCACCGCGGCCAGCACCGACGGGGAGAGCTGGTGGTAGATGTTGTGCAGGTGGACCACGTCGGGCCGGAACTCGTCGAGCACCCGGGCCAGGCCACGCCGGCTGGCCGGCGACCAGATCATCCGGGCCGCTGCCGCCGCCCGGGGGCCCGCGCCGCGCGGCGCCGGGTCCAGCTCCACCCGGGGCGGGAAGTGCCGGGCGTACGGGGTGGGTGCGTCGTTGTCCGGGTGGGTCATGCCGAAGAAGGCCACCTCGTCGCCGTCGCCCCGTTGCAGCTCGGCGACGTCGAGCAGGTAGCCCTCGGCGCCGCCGCGCCGGTAGAGGAACTTGTTGACATGGAGGACACGCATCGGCCTGCTCCGGGGGTGGCTGCTGCGGTTCGTCGGGGTCCAGGGGTGGGGTGGTCGCCCCGGACAGCAGCGGTGACCAGGGGCCCCACCCTATGCAGCACCCACCTCGCGAGTCCAGCTCATGATCCCCGAGCTGGCCACACGGCCCATCGCCGGCTGACCACACGGCCACGTGGCCAGCCGCGATGATCTGCCGGTACCGTGTGCCCCACCCCGCCCGACCTGCCCGAGGAGAATCCGGTGCCGCACCCCGACGAGCCCTCGGCGCTGGCGTACACCGCCCGACGGGTCCGCCGGCACCTGCGCTGGGCGCGCACCGAGGGCGTCCGGCGGCTGATCGAGGAGGACCGGCTCGACCCGGTCGACCGGGCCCGCACCGCGCTGGCGAAGTGGCGCTGGCGGCGGACCCATCCCGGGCCGCCCGGCCGGGCCGTCCCGGTCTACCTGGTGGGCCTGCAACGCTCCGGCACCAACATGCTGACCCGGGGGCTGGACGCCGACCCGTCGGTGGAGGTCCGCAACGAGAACGACCGGGCCGTGTTCCACCGCTTCCGGCTGCGCCCCGACCCGGTGCTCGGCGCCGTCATCCGGCGCAGCCGGCACCGGTACGTGCTGGTCAAGCCGCTGTGCGACACGCACCGGGTGGACGAGTTGCTCGACCTGGCCGGGGTCGCGCCGGGGCGGGCGCTGTGGGCGTACCGGGACGTCGACGACCGGGCCCGCTCCGAGGTGGCGAAGTTCGGCGACGCCAACCTGCGGGCGCTGCGGGCCATCGCCGACGGCACGATCGGGGACCGCTGGCAGGGGCAGCGCCTGGACGCGCCGATGCGGGACCTGGTCGCCGGCTTCGACTACGACCGGATGACCCCGCACACCGCCGCCGCCCTGTTCTGGTACGTGCGCAACTCGTTGTACTTCTCCCTCGGGCTGGCCGACCGCCCGGACGTCCTGCTCTGCTCGTACGACGCGCTGGTCGCCGACCCGGCGGGGTCCACCCGGCGGCTGTGCGCCTTCCTCGACCTGCCGTACGACCCGGTGCTGCACGCGCACGTCGGCCCGCGCACCCCGGCGCGGCCCCGGCTGGAGATCGACGCCCGGGTGAGGGCGCTCTGCACCACCCTGACCGAGCGGCTGGACGCGGCGGCCGGCCGGCAGGAGGCGGTGGACCATGGCTGAACCGCACACCCCGGCGGCGCCGGCGGAGGCGGCCCGGGGGCCGATCTTCCTGGTCGGCTGCCAGCGGTCCGGCACCACGATGCTGCGGCTGGTGCTGGACTCGCACTCCCGGGTCAGCTGCGGCCCGGAGACCCGCTTCCTGGCCGACATGCAACGCATCGTCGGGCGGGACTGGGAACGGCTGGCCCGCTTCGGGTTTCCCCGGGAGTACTGGCTGGGCCGCATCGCCGACTTCTTCGGCGGCATCCAGGCCGACTACGCCCGGTCCCGGGGCAAGACCCGCTGGGCCGACAAGACGCCGCTCTACGCGCTCTCCATCGACTTCCTGGCCGAGGTCTTCCCCGACGCGCAGTTCGTGCACGTCGTGCGGGACGGCCGGGACGTGGTGGTGTCGCACCGCAAGCGGTTCGGCTACTGGTCGGCGGTGAAGTGCGTGGTGAAGTGGCCGCGCTACATCCGCGTCGCCCGCGCATCCGGGGCCCGGCTGCCCGCCGGCCGCTACCACGAACTGCGCTACGAGGAGACGGTCACCGACCCGGAGAAGGCCATGCGGGGCCTGTTCGAGTTCCTCGGCGAGCCCTGGGAGCCGGGCGTGCTCGACTACGACGGCAAGCAGCACGACGTGGCGGGCAAGTACACCGCCGAGGCGGACCGGCGGCGGGCCGCGGCCGGCACCGACGCCCCGATCTACGGCTCCCGGGTCGGCACCTACCGCCGGGAGCTGGACCCCTTCCTGCGGGTGCTGGTCCGGATCTTCTCCGGTGCCACCCTGCGCGAACTGGGCTACCGGTGAGCCGCCGGACCGGGCGGCGGGCGCTGCTCGCCGGGGTGCTGCTGGCCGCCCTGGTCGCCGGGGCGGCCTGTTCGGACGATCCCGCCCCCCGCCCGGCCCCGTCGGCGACCGGCCCGTCGGCGGCCACCCCGTCGGCCGGTGCCACCGGCGCGCCACCGGCCGGCGCGACGGCCCGCAACCCGTTCGGCGCGCACTGGGACTTCTCCCGGCACGAGCAGTTCGTGCCCTACCTGGAGAAGCTCTCCGGCTCGTCGACCTACCACGAGCTGAGCTGGTGCGACATCGAGAAGACCCAGGGCAGCCCGGACTTCTCGGCGGTGGACCAGATCGCCGAGCGCAGCCGGCAGCTCGGCATCACCCTGCACCTGAAGATCCGTACCGGGGTCTGCTGGGCCACCGGCGGCACCGCGAAGTTCACCCGGGGCCAGGCCAACAAGACCGAGTCGGCGATGCCGGTGGACCTCGCCGCCTACCAGACGTTCGTCCGCGCCCTGGTGCAGCGGTACGCGCCCTACGGGGTCCGCGAGTACGCGATCGAGAACGAGGTCAACGCGCAGCAGTACTGGGCCGGCAGCCCCGAGGACTACCGCCGGCTGGTCATCGCCGCCGCCGAGGCGATCCGGTCGGCCGACCCGCAGGCCAAGGTGGTCGACTCGGGCATGAGCAGCGTCGCGTACGGGATGGGGGTCGCCGACCGGCTGCTGCGGGCCGGGCAGCCGGACCAGGCGGTCGCCGCCTACCAGGCGTACTTCCAGCGGCGGATCGGCACCCGGGGGCGGCTGATCCCGGCGGTGGCCGACCCGGCGGCGCTGCGCGCGGCGCTGGACAACGCGCAGAACTCCCGCAACCTGGCCTTCATCGCGGTCACCGAGAAGCTGCTCGACGACCGGGTGGTCGACGTCCGGCAACTGCACTTCTACGAGCACTTCTCCGGGGTGCCGGCGCTGCTGGACTACCTGCGGGCGGAGACCCCGGCCGGGGTGCCGGTGCAGGCGTGGGAGGTCGGCCAGTTCTGGAAGGACGGCGCGGACGACGCGGCGGCCCGGGGCGACGAGATGGTCAAGGTGGTCAGCATGCTGGTCGCCGGCGGCGTCCGCGAGGTGCTCTGGCTGCCGCTGGCGTACAACCCCAACAACCGGGCCGGCGCGGAGGTCCGCTACGGCCTGCTCGACCCGGACGGCACCCAGCGGCAGGCCGGCGCGATGATGGCCGCCCTGGCGGCGGCGGCCCGGGACGCGACCGTCGAACCGGTGCACGACAAGGGGCTGACCGGGGTGGCGTTCCGCCGGGGTGGAGAGAGCACCCTGGTGGTCTGGTCGACCACCGGGGGCATGGTGTCGCTGCCGGCCACCGCGGGAGTGACCGGCGGCCCGGTCGGCGCGGAGTCGGCCGCCCGCACCGGCGCCCTGCCGATCGGGCCGAGCCCGGTGCTGCTGCGCGCGAAGGGCGACCCGGCCAGCGTCCTCGCCCCGATCCGCTGACCGGTTCATCCGACGGCCGATGCGGGGGCGAGTTGGCACGGCGGCGTCCACCCCAGGCGCGGGCCGGCCGGGCAGATCGGCGCTGGGATCGGCTATCTTCTGTTGGTGTCAAGGCGCTCACGACGGGCTTCGGGCTCGTTTCCCGGCAGCGAGCGGGCCATACCCGTGACAGGCGTCGACGCGCCTGAGGCCGAAGGCCCGGTGAATCGCCCGGCGAGCCTCCTTCAGCAGCCGCTCTGGACCGCACTCGCGCTCGTGGTCCTGAGCGCCGGGCCCCTGGCCCTGGCGGCCGGCCTGAGCCGGCGCGTCCCTGACGACGACAGGCTGGGGGTCATCGTGACCGGCCTCGCGTTGACCGCTCTCACCCTGGTCGTCCTGGCCGTGGCCATCGTCGGCACCACGCGGGACCGGCGCGTGTGGCGCGACCTGGACACGGCCGGCGTGCGCGCCCTGGGCCGGGTCACGTCCGCGGAGCGCGTGTGGTGCGGCGAGGACGACCGCTGCACCAGGGTCCGGATGCTGGTCACCGTGCCGGGCCGGCCGCCGTTCACCACGAGCCACCTCCTCCCCGACGAGAGGGTCGTCGACGTCGGGACGAGCATCCCGGTCGACGTGCACCCGACACGCAACATCTTCCGCCTGGTCGACGACCCGTCCTGACGGCAATCCGATCATGGCTCGGCCGGTGGCGACAGCCTGGTTCACCAGGTGCCCGGCCAGCCGAGCAGCTCGGCGAGGCGGGCGTTGTGCGGAGCGAAGGCGGCACTCAGTTCGGCCCGTAGCGCCGGGGTGAGCTGGGACGGGCCGGTGTCCGCCCGGCGGGTGTGCCGGGCGAACTCCGCCGGGGTGTACGGGGCCAGCCCGAGGAACCGCAGCACGCCCGCGTAGGTGGCCGCCGGGTCGGCGTACAGGTCCTCGCTGCGGACCACGTGCAGCCGTTCGGGGGGCAGGTGGGCGTACCAGCGGTCGAGCTGTTCGGCGTAGCGGCCCCGGGCGGCGTAGGAGAAGTTGCGCAGCGCGTGGTGGGCCGCCGGGGTGTCCGGCCCGTCGGCCAGCGCGGCGGCCAGCCGCCCCGGCTCGGCGGCGAGCGCCTCGGCGAAGCCCAACGGCTCCACCCCGTACGAGCGGGTGTGCAGGTAGTGCGAGTAGGCCCGCTCGACCGGGTCGCGCAGCAGCGCCACGAACCGGGCCTCGGGCAGCGTCGCCGCCACCCGGGCCGGGACGCTGGGGTGGAACAGGTAGTAGGGGCTGGCCTCGAAGCTGCGCCGGCCGGGGGCGGCCGGTGGGAAGTGCGCCCGGTACCAGCGCGGCCCACGCCGGTAGTGCAGGCTGAAGAACTGGAGTTCCTTGCCGGTGGCCGGCCGCACGTCGGGGTGCGCGGCGAGGTAGTGGTGCAGCGAGGTGGTGCCGCACCGCTGCCCCCCGATGATCAGGAAGTCGGGCAGCGCGCCGACCGGACCGGGCAGCGCCGCCCGCCCCCAGGCGCGGGCGCCACGTACCGCCCGGCGCAGCCGGTCCACGGTGGCCCGCCGCGGCCCCGCGCTCACCGCGACACCGCCCGACCGACCTCGTCGACGGCCGGGGCGGGATCGTCCCCGGGGTCGGGCGGGGTGTCCCGGCGGCGTCGGCGGGCCAGGGTGCGCAGCACCATCAGATCCTCCCGGCTGAGCCCCAGCGCCAGCACGGTCGCCAGGTAGACGCCCACGATCGTGGCCAACCCGGCGGCCGGTCGCCACGGCCAGCCCGGCACCAGCCAGCGCACCAGCAGCCCGGCGAGCAGCGCGGCCACCCCGGCGGCGAGCCCCTTGGCCATCCCGACGGTGAACGGCAGCGCGCCGGTCAGGTGGCGGACCTGCACCACCCGGGCGATGTTGACCACGATCAGCGAGGCGCTCCACGCCGCCGCCGCGCCGACGATGCCGTACGCGGGGATGAGCCACAGGTTGAGCAGCACGTTGAGCACCAGGGCGGCCAGGTTGTCGGCCATGTTGAGGGCCACCCGGCCGGACATGTTCAGCACCGTGCCGCACGGGCCGGTGGCCGCGTTGACGAGCTGGCCGAGGGCGAGGATCACGGTCACCGCCGCGCCGGTGGCGACCCCGCCGCCGAAGACGCGCAGCAGGTCGCCGGGGAGGACCAGCAGCGCCACGAACGCCGGCAGCGACAGCCGGACCACCCAGCCGGTGGCCACCGCGTAGACCCGGCGGACGTCGTCGAGGTCCCCCCGGTGGTAGAGGTGCGCCAGGTACGGCCCGAACGCGGCGTTGACCGGCGCGAGCACGAAGATGGCGACGGTGACCAGCCGGGTGGCGACGTTGTAGACGCCGATGTCCGGGTTGGCGAAGAAGCCGAGCAGCAGGGTGTCGACCCAGATCAGCCCGGTCGACGACAGCGACGACACCCAGCTCACCGTGGAGAAGCGGAACAGCTCCCCCGGCCGGTGCACCGGGCGGGCCGGCGCCACCCGGCGCACCAGCCGGCCCAGCGCCAGCAGGGCGAGCAGGGCGGCCGACCAGCCGGCCACCACCAGCGCCCAGAAGGCCCCGGTCAGCCCCGCCCCGGTGACCAGGGCGAGCGCGGTGAGCAGCAGCCGGGTGCCCGGCTCGTAGAGCTGGCCGATGAAGGTGAACGGCCGCTGGGTACGCCAGCCCCGGGTCGCCGCGAGGGCCGCCTCGCAGACCGTCGAGGCGGGCAGGGTCAGCGCCACCAGCCGCAGGCCGGTGACCAGCCCCGGGTCGTGCAGCCGGTCGGCGAGCCAGGGTGCGCCCGCCGCCAGCGCCCCGGCGAGGACGACCGACGAGCCGGCCGAGACGGCCAGTCCCAACCGGATGGTGCCGCGCAGCGCCGGGGCGTCCGCGTCGGCCAGGTGCACCGCCACGAACCGGGTGAGGCCGGCCCGGAACCCGGACAGCGACAGCAGCCCGGCCAGCGACAGCACCGCGTAGCACTGGGCGTACCGGCCGACCTCCCGGATGCCCAGCACCCGCGCCAGCAGCAGCATGATCAGGAAGACCGCCGCCTGGCTGAGCAGGGCGCCGAGCAGGTTGAGCCCGCCGCCCCGGGCCATTCCCCGGACGTGCTGGTCGCCCCGCGCGGACGCTTCCGGCACTCCCGCCTACCGGTGCCGGGAGTTCTGCTCGGGCACGGTCGCCGTGACGGCCGGCAGCACCACCGTGTCGTCGCTGCCGCGCCGGCCACCGGTCGGGGCCGGGGCCGCCCGGCCGACGGCCGGCGGCTGGCCCGCCCGGCGGCTGCGCGACAACCACTCCAGCGCCGCGACCAGGAGCACGGCCAGCAGCAGGCCGGCGCCGAACACCGGGAGCACCAGGCCGACCAGTGCCTTGGCCCGGGACACCGGCTGCACCTCGCCGACGCTTGTCACCTTCTCCGGGTCGGCGGCCTGGGACTGGGCGCGGGCCTGTTGCAACCGCTGCCGGGCCGAGGCGAGCGCGCTGGTGGCGCTGTCCCGTTGCGCGAGCAGCGCCTGGTAGTCGGGCAGCTTAGGGCCGAGCCCGTCGAGCCGCTTCTGCCCGGCGCTGATCGACTCGGCGGCGGCGGTGGCCCCCCGGGTGTTGCCGACCGCCTGCATCTGCAACTGCTGCTGCCGCAGGCTGGCGATCTCCTGGAGGGTCGACTGGTAGAGCTTGTCCGGCTGGCTGACCTTGTTGGCCTTCTCCCAGTCGTTGATCGCCCGGGTGGCGGTGGTCAGCTCGTCGGTGGCCGTCTTCACCTCGTCGGTGGCGATGCCGACCTGGCTGGCGAAGAGGAAGGCCAGGGCCCGCTTGCCGGTCGCGGCGAGCACCGGGGCGACCGAGGGCCGGTCGGCGGCGGTGTAGGTCACGGTGAGCTGGCTGCTCGCGCCGACCTGCTTGACCGCCAGCCCGTCGCGCAGCGTGTCGGCCGGTACCCCGGTGTCGGCCGCCACCTGGTCGACCACCTGCGGGGACGTCACCGCCGCGGCGAAGGCCGCCGCGAACTGGTTGGCCGCCTGGGTGCCGGTGTACTGCTGGGCCGCGCTGCCGCCGACCAGGGCGGGCGCGGCGACGTACGAGGTGGCCGCGTACTGCTGCGGGCCGAGCAGGACCATCGCCGCGGCTGCCGCCCCGGCCACCAGCGGAATGCCCACCAGCAGCCAGAGTCGACGCCGCGCGACCCGCAGATAGTCGACGATCTCCACCCTGCCGCTCCCCACTGCTCGTTGCTTCATCGGTTGTGCCACCCGGTGCCCGCCGGTCGAGGCGTCGCCGCCCAGGGCGGCTCGGCCGGCAGCCCCCGGGCGACCGCGCCGGCTGCCGCGGCGAACGCCGCGAAGTACCACAGGGTGACCACGTTCGAGATCACGTTGGACGCCGCGCTGACCGCGACGAAGGCGACCGCGCAGCCCAGGAACCCGATCGCGACACCCCGGCCGAGGCTGGCCGGTGGGGCCCGGCGCAGCGCGTTCAGCCCGGTGTGCAGACACAGCGCCAGCATCGCCAGGTACGCCAGCAGCCCGGCCAGCCCGGTCTCCACGTACGCGCGCAGGAAGTCGTTGTGCGGCTTCTTCGCCTCGTCGGCCTCGAACTTGGTCATGTTGGGGCCGATCCCGGTGACCGGGTTGCGGTTGGCCAGCGACACGATCTCCGACCAGTAGCCGACCCGCCAGGCGAGGGTGTTGCCGGTCGGGCCGCCGCCCACGGCGCTGCTGTCGGCGAGCTGCCCGAAGCGGTGCGCCACGCTCGGCAGCAGGGCCGCCCCGGCCACCGCGACCAGGCAGAGCGCCACCAGCATCCGCCGGCTGCGGTGCAGCACCGCCACCACCAGCAGGCCCAGCCCCGCGCCGAGGATCGCGCTGCGGGTGTTGGTGAGCAGCAGGAACAGCAGCGACGCGGCGAGCAACGCGCCGAGGCCGAGCCGTAGCCGGCGGCTCAGGTAGCGGTGGATGCCGAAGCCGAAGATCACCATGAACATCAGGTAGCGGCCGAAGGTGGTGGACTGGCTGAACGGCCCGCTGATCCGGGTGAAGTCCCCCTTGACCTCGGCCGGTGGGTGGCCGAGCAGGGACAGCACGACGGTGTAGCCGACCGCCAGCGCCAGCGAGGCGTACGCGGCGAGCAGCACCCGGCGGACCGCCGGCAGGTCCGGCATCAGTTGCTCCAGGACCACGAACATCACCACCACGGTGCCGATCCGCAGCGCCTCCAGGGCGCTGGGCACCGGCTGGGCGGCCCCCGCCGCGCTGACCAGGGAGGTGGCCCCGACCAGCAGCATCGCCACGCCGAGCGGCGAGCCGCGCAGCCGGCCCCGCTGGCGCAGCTGGGCGGCGAGCCAGAGGCCGGCGGCGAGCAGGAACAGCACCGCGAGGATCGTCGACGGGTCCATCGCCCGGGTCGCCGCCGCGCCGTCGGCCCGCCCGGCCGTCGGGCCGCTGAGCTTGAACAGGTCGACGCAGGAGCGGACCGCCAGCATCAGCAGCACGTACGCCGCGAACCGGGTCAGCGCGAGCACGCCGACGGCCAGCCCGGCGAGGACCGCCAGGGGCAGCACCGCGCCGACCCGGCCGCCACCGGTGGCGGCCAACCCGACGGCGACCGCCACCACGGCGCAGAGCAGGGCCGCGCCGACGGTCAGCAGGCGGGCGATCGGATCACCGGCGGCCCACCGGCGCCGCCCGCCGTCGGGCAGGGCGAGGTCACCCTCCGTGCCGTGTCGCTGTCCGTCCACCGCTCGCCGACCACTCGTTTCCAGGGAAGTGTTGCCGGTCGCCGCCGACGGCCGGAAGAACGGCCTAATCTAACGGTCGCCGAGACCGGGGGACATGGGCCGTTACGCCGACCGTGGGCGACCCAACGTCCGGTTCCCTGCGGCGGGGGGCGCGCAGAGCCAGCGAGAAGTAGAGTTCCTCCAGCTCACGGGCGGCGGCGTCCCAGCTGTACTCGGCGAGCACCCGGTCCCGCAGCAGCGCGGCGCCGGCCCGTTCGGCAGGCAGGTCGGCGGTCACCGTGCGCAGCGCCCGGCGCAGGTCGTCGACGTCGCCGTCGCGGAACAGCCGCTGCCCCGGGCCGTCGCGGTCGAGCACCTCGCGGTGGGGTTCGATGTCGCTGGCCACCACCGGCAGGCCGTACGAGGCGGCCTCCAGCACGGTCAGCGGCAGCCCCTCCAGGCGGGACGGCTGCACGAAGGCCGCCGCGTGCGAGTACAGCTCGGCCAGCGCGTCGCCGTAGACGAAGTCGGTGAACACGATGCGCGGGTCGTCACCGGCGGCGGCGCGGAGCTGGGCGACGTACCCGTCGGTGAAGGCCGAACCGCCGACGATGGCCAGCCGCAGGTCGGTCGGCATCTGACGGAACGCCCGCACGAGCAGGTCGGCGGCCTTCTCCGGGACGAGCCGGCCGACCAGCAGCAGGTAGTTGCCGGGGCGCAGCCCGAAGCGGGACAGTTCCCGGGGCGGCAGGTGGGTGGGGGCGACCACGCCGTTGGGGATGTAGCGGGCGGGCCGGCCGAACCGGCTGGCGTAGTGCGCGGCCAGGCCCCGCGACACGGTCACCCGGGCGTCGGGCAGGTGCCCGCTGAGCCGGTACGCGGTGCCGAGCACGGCCCGCGCCCCCCGGCCCCACTTGTCGCGCTGGTTGTCCAGCCCGTGCACGGTGAGCACCACCCGGGCCCGGGAGGCGTACCGGGCCAGCGGCGCGGTCAGCACCGGGCCGAGGCCGTGGTAGTGCACGATGTCGGGGCGCTCGGTCAGCGCCGCCAGGGTGGAGGTGGCCGAGTGCACGATGGCGTCGAGGTGCTTGCTGGGCACGGTGCGGGCCCGCCGTAACCGGATGCCCCGGTGCCGGGTCTCCTCGACCGCGCCGTAGCTGTCCCGGCAGTAGACGGTCACCTCGTGGCCGAGACCGGCCAGCCGGCTGGCCATCTCCTCGACGTGCCGTTCGATCCCCCCGTAGGTGGCCGGCACGCCCTTCTGGCCGATCATCGCCACCCGCAGGGGACGCCAGCCCGGCGGGCAGGTCACGCCCGGCCCCGGGCCGTCGGGGCGGGGCTGCTCCCCCCGATGGGTGGCATCGTTACGGAACGGCACGGTCCCCCCTCGTTCTCGCTACGTGCCGGGGCGGTGGCGTGGCCCCGGGCGCACGGGACGCTAGATCATCGACGGCCGGCCGGCCACTGGCCGGTCAGTCAGACCTGGCCGGCCACCGACGTCACCGGCCGGGTCGGGCACCTGCGGGTGCCGCCCGACCGGGCGCCGGTGGCCGCCCCGGTGCCGGTACGACGCCGGGAGGACGGAGTCTCCGTCCTCCCGGCGTCCGGGTGGTGACGTCAGGAGGCCGGGCCGCCGAACTCCACCCAGTTGAGGTTGAACAGGCTGGTCGTGGGTCCGCCGGAGACGGGCTTGAAGACCAGGTAGAGCGCGTGCGTGCCGGCCGCCTGGCTGACCGGGAAGGTCTGGCTGGCCCAGGCGCTGGTGCCGGTGGTCGCGTTGAGCGTCGCGCTGGTCACCAGCTCACCGGTCGGCGAGTCGAGCCGCAGCTCGACGATGCCGCGCGGGGTTCCGGCGGTGGCCGTGGAGCCACCGGCGTACCGGAAGGTGATCTTGTCGATCCCGCCCAGGTTGATCGGGTCGAGCGCGATGTGGTCGCCGTTGTCGATGCCGGCCACGTGCTGGCCGCCACCGGCGTCGGTGGTGGTCGCCAGGGTGACGCCCTGCTGCACCTGGGCGAACTCGGCCTGCTGCCGGAAGGTCTGCAGGACCACCTGGTCGAGGGAGGACAGCGCCGGCTGGCCGTTGGCGCCCGTGTCGGTGTAGGTGGCGCTGATCGCGCCGTACAGGTAGCCACCGGCGTGGTCGGCGCCGTCGGCCGGGGTCTCGAAGGAGCCGGAGCAGCCGTTGGCGTCACTCATGCCGTGGCCGTGGGTGTCGTGGCCCAGCACGAACGAGACCGTGACCCGGCTGCAGTCGATCGGGCCGTCCTCGGGGTCGGTCACGGTGACCGTCCACGGCACGGTGTCACCCCAGTTGAAGAAGGTGCCGGACAGCGGCGAGGTGACCTTCACGGTGGGCGCGGTGTTGCCCACCGTGATCTCGCGGGTGAGCACCGCCGTCTTGCCGCTGGAGTCGGTGACCGTCAGCTTGGCGGTGAAGACCCCGTTGGTGGTGTAGGTGTGCGACGCGTCCCGCTCGGTCGAGTCGGTGGTGCCGTTGCCGTCGAAGTCCCAGGCGTAGGTGATGGTCTCACCCGGGTCCGCGTCGTAGGAGCCCTCGGCGGAGAACTGCACGGTCAGCGGCGCCTGGCCGGAGGTCGGGCTGGCCTTCAGCTCGGCCACCGGCGCGCGGGTGCCCTTGGCGTAGCGGATCACCGACAGCGCGGCGTCCGGGTTGGCCCGGAAGAAGCCGTCGCCGTACTCCAGCAGGTAGAGGTTGCCGTCCGGGCCGAACTCCATGTCCATCGGGTTGTCGAAGACGAAGCCCGGCAGGAACTGCTCCACCCCGACCAGCTTGCCGCTGCCGTTGGTGCGCATCATGAAGATCTTGTCCCGGGTGAACTCCCCGAAGACCACCGCGTCGTGGTAGTACTCCGGGAACTTGGTCTCGGAGTCCAGCGCGGCGTCGTACTTGTAGACCGGGCCGCCCATCGGGCCGACGCCACCGGTGCCGAGCACCGGCCACTTGAACTCACAGGTGCCGGCCGGGGTGGCCAGGTACGCCTCGGCGCAGGTGGTGGTGGCCCGGAAGGTGTAGTTGAGCTGCGGGTCCTGCACCGGCGGGAGGACCCGACGGCCGGTGTTGCGCGGCGAGTCGTTCACCGGCGCGGCGCAGTTGAACGCGCCCTTGGACTGCTTGGTCACGAAGTCGTAGTCGATGTACGGCAGCGTCGGCGAGTAGCAGTACGGCCAGCCGAAGTTGCCGGCCTTGTTGGTGGCGATCCACCGGCCGGTGCCCTCCGGCCCCCGGGCCGGGTTCGGCACCTGCGAGTCCGGCGAGTAGTCGCCGATGTAGACGAAGCCACGGGAGTCCACGTCGAAACGGAACGGGTTGCGCAGACCCATCAGGAAGATCTCCGGGCGGGTCTGGTCGTCGCGGTCCTCGGCCTCGGGGAAGAGGTTGCCGGCCGGGATGCTGTACGACCCGTCCGCCTTCACCTTGATCCGCAGCACCTTGCCCCGCAGGTCGTTGGTGTTGCCGGCGGAACGCTGGGCGTCGTAGCCCGGCCCCTGGGTCGGCGACTCGTTGATCGGGGTGAAGCCGTCCGAGCCGCCGGCGTTGGTGTCGTCACCGGTGACCAGGTAGAGCAGCCCCTTGCCGTCGAACTTGATCTCACCGGCGACGTGGCAGCAGATGCCCCGGTCGGTGTCGACCTTCATGATCTTCTGCTCGCTGGCCAGGTCCAGGTGCGGGGTCGGCTCCTCCACGAACTTGAACCGGGAGAGCTGGTTGTGGCCCTTGTAGACGTCCCACGCGGTCGGGTCGTTGCTGGTCGCCGGCGCGTCCGTGGTGGGGGTGTCGAGCTTCGGCGCGTAGTAGGCGTAGACCCACTTGTCGGTGGCGAAGTCCGGCCCGATGGTGACCGACTGGAGCCCGTCCTCGTCGTGCTGGTAGACGGGGATGGTGGTGATCACCGGGCTGGCGCCGGTCTTCGGGTCGTAGAGCCGGATCTCACCGGCCCGGGTGTTGTGCAGCACCCGACCGTCGGGCAGCACCGACAGGGTCATCGGCTCGCCCGGCTCGTCGTTGAGGATGACCTTCTCGTAGTTGGCCTTGACCGTCGCGCCGCAGTCCCCCTCGACCATGCCGGCCGACCACTGGATCGCGCCGAGCAGGTGCTTGCGGAACACGCCGTTGGCGTACGTGTCGGCGGAGTCGCCGAGCCCGGTGTAGAACGACCGGCCGCCCTGGAAGTCCTTGCACCAGGAGATCGGGTGGTCGTAGCCCATGGTGCCGCCGGTGAACGTCTTCTCGTCCACCGTGGCCAGCACGTGCGCGGTGCCCCGGACGTTGGTGGTGAAGTTGTACCACTGGTCGTTCAGGCTGATCTGCCGGGCGAGCGGCTTGCTCGCCGGGTGCGCCCGGTCGGCCACGTCGATGCTCGCCGGCCCGCTCGACGCGGTGCCGGCGGCGGTGGTGCCGACGATGTCGCGGTAGAACGTCCAGGACGGTTCGGCCTCGACCGCGGCGTGCACGCCGAGGTAGCCACCGCCGTTGCGGATGTAGCGCTCGAAGGCCGCCTCCTGGCTGCTGTTGAGCACGTCGCCGGTGGTGTTGAGGAAGACGACCGCGCCGTAGCTGGCCAGGTTGTCGTCGGAGAACGCGGTCGAGTTCTGGGTGACGTCGACGGTGAAGCCGTTGCCGTTGCCCAGGGTGCGGATCGCGTTGACGCCCTTGTCGATCGACGGGTGGCGCTCACCGTCGGTCTTGGTGAACACCAGGACGCTGGTCTTGTCCTGGGCCGGCTGGGCCAACGCCGGGGCGGTCGCGGTGAGCGGGACGACGATCCCGACCCCTGCGATCGCGGCGAGCCATCGGTGTACCGATCTTGCCATCTGGTTCCTCCGGTGGGGGGACGATGTGCTACCTGCTCCGGGCGGGACGCCGGGGCCACCCGGGTGGTGTGTTGCTGCGTCTCGCTCTCCGGCGGGGACGGGACGACGCCGTCCCGCCCCCGGGTGGTTCGCCGACCGGGGAGCTGCGTACGGCCCCGGCCCGTGCCGGGGGCGCGCGGCAGCGCGGCCCGGGGTCACGGGTCGGAAAGGTGACGGGCTACGGGGGGCGGTGCGCCCGGTCGCCGTCCGGGGCCGCCGGGCGGCGCGGACGGTCGGGGCGGGGCCCGGCAGGTGGCGGTCGCGTCGGGGGGACGCGACCCGCCACCCGGGCCGCCGGCGGTGGTGCGACCGCCGGTCGGTGCCCAGCTACGGCCGGCGGCCGGCCGTCGGGCGGGTCAGTCCTTGTTGTAGATGGTCAGGTCGGCCATGTTGGCGTAGCTGAGCCGGGCGAAGTCCAGCGACTGGCCCGGGTTGGCGGTGCCGCCGGGGGCGGTGTCCATCTCCCAGTTGGCGTGGTGGAAGTCGGACTCGCCGATGGTCTGGAAGAACTGCTGGAAGTTGATGTCGCCCTCACCGAGCGGGATCATCTCGTAGCCGTTGGCCAGCGCGGTGTTGCGGTTGCCGTCCTTGGCGTGGAACAGCGGGAACCGCTTGGTGCGCCGGGCCACGTTCAGGATCGGGTCGAACAGCGAGGTCTTCTCCTGGCCGGCCGAGTTGATGTACTTGGTGTGCTTGTGCCGGGCCACGTACGCCCAGTAGATGTCGCACTCGAAGAAGACGTACTTCGGGTCGGTCTTGGCGAAGAAGTACTCCAGCCGGCGCACGCCGGAGGAGCGGGTCGGCCGGCCGTTGGCGTCCAGCGGGCCGCTGTCGAGCAGGAACGAGTAGGCCACGTCGTGGTTGTGGGTGTAGAGGCGCATCTTGCGCTCCTTGGCCTGCCGGCCGAGCTCGTTCCACAGGTCGGCCGCGGCGTCCCAGTCGGACTGGTAGGCGCTGTTGGTCGGGTCGCTGCCGGTGCCGATGTTCTTCATGCCGAGTTCCTCGGCGATGTCCAGCTGCTGCTGGAAGGTGGCCGCGTTGATCGACGTGTGGGTGCCGTTGGCGACCAGCCCGTTGTCGTCCAGGATCTTGCGGATCTCGGTCGGGGTGATCTGCCGGCCCAGGATCGAGGTGTGCTGGTTGTAGCCGGCGAACTCGATCTCCTTGTAGCCCATCTCGGCCAGGCTGGCGAGCACCCGCTCGAAGCCGTAGGGCACGCCGCTGTCGTCCGGGGCGGCGGAGATCCGGTCCCGGACGCTGTAGAGGATGATGCCCCGGTTCTGCGCCGGGATGAGCGGGTCGACCCGCCACTTGCCGTCCGCGCGGGCGGGCCCCTTGGTCTGGAGCACCGGCAGGCCGGCCGCGCCGAGCACGGCGGCGGCGCCGGCCGACGCGGCCAGCAGCCGACGGCGGGTGACCTGGGCGCGGTACTGGGGGTCGGAGGCCATACGGCGCTGATCCTCGTTCACAAATTCCACCTTTCGAAAGCGGCCCCTGCGGGCCGTGGAGGCGTGCGAAGTCCTGCTAGGAGGGTCGAGGGACCTGCGCCGCCGAATACGCGTGGCCCGGTGAGTGACTGGTCGATCAAGGGGTGATGTCAACCGTGTTACGTCCGTGAACCGGACACTAACGGTGGCAGACGGCTAAAGATAGACCTTGAACGGAGAAACTTTTGTTCGTACGAACAGAAGTTACCGATGGTCGGCGAGGAGCGGCCGGACGGTCGCCCGCACCGGCCTCCCCCGTCGATCCACCGACCCCCACCAGCGCGAACACCGGCCGCGACGGGCCCGCAGGACCCGGGCACGCCGCAGGGCGCGGCGTCGATCTCCCGTCGATTCGACGCCGCGCCCGCACCGGCCGGCGGGGGCCGGCCGTCACCACCGGGGTCGGCTACCCGGAGCCGGCCAGCACCAGTTCCCCGAGCCGCTGCTCCAGCGCCGCCGCGTCCAGCCCGCCGGGCCACCCGCGCAGCAACGCGCCGCCCTTGGCGACCAGCACGACGGCCGGTGGCTCCCGCACCGCGTACGACCGCCAGATCGTCTGCTGCTCGTCCACGACGACGGGATACTCCACCCGGTGCGCACGCAGGTAGTCCTGCAACTCGTCGGCCTGGTCGGCGCCCGCCACCCCGACGAAGACCACCCGGTCCCGGTGGCGGCGGGCCAGCTCGCTCAGCGCGTCCTGCCGCTCGGCGCAGGTGGTGCACCAGGAGCTGAAGAAGGTGAACACCACCGGCCGGTCGGCCCAGAGCCGGGCCGCGGTGAGCGGGGTGCCGTCGGTCAGCCCACCGGTGAACGCGGGGGCGGCCGGCGCAGTGCCGGGCGGCGGGCGCAACGCCAGGTCGGCGGGCACCGGGCCGGGCAACGTCGACGCGCCACCGGCGAGCGCCGGTGCGGGCTCGGCAGCCGGCCGGGCGGTGCAGCCGGCCAGCACCAGCACCGCCAGCAGCGGCGCGAGCAGCCGCCGCCTCACGCCGGCACCACCGCCACCAGCGCGGGACCCTCGCTGGTGTCCGGGGTCAGGTCGAGCGCGGGCCGGCCGGCCACCTCCAGCCGGTACCCGGCCCGCTGCGGCACCTGCACCGGCACCGCGAACTCGCAGTAGGTCGGCACCCGCTCCACCCCGAGGTCCTCGGCAAAGGCGGCCACCGCCGTGCCCGCCGGCAGCTTCCCGGTGACCAGGGCCGCGCCGTCCGGGTCGAGCAGCCGGAACGGCGCCCGGTGGTGAAAGTAGAGGTACGGGCCGGTGCCGGCGCAGTCCACGCCCTCGGCCCGGATGTTGATGTCGCGGACCAGCACCCGGACGGTGGTCGGGGTGACCGCCTCCGGTCCGGCGTCGGGGCCGCCGCAGCCGGCGGCCCCGGCCAGCAGCAGGATCGCCAGCGCGCCGACGCCGCGGCGGGCGCTCGTGGTCAGCCGCACGTGGTCTCCTCCCACCCGTGCCGTGGGTCCGTGGCGGCCTGCGCCACCACGGACCCACGGCGTCGGTCGAATCCGGTCAGGACTTCTCCACCCGGCACTGCTTGGTCACCGTCTTCGACGGGTCGCTCTCCGAGGTCGCGGTGAGCTTGACGAAGCCGGTGTCCGCCGCGGCGGCGGTGGCGCCCACCGACACCCGGACGGTGGTGGACTTGCCGAACTGGGCGGTCGCCAGCGGGTTGGGCAGCCAGGTCCGCCAGCCCTTGCCGGCCACCTCCGCCGAGAGCCGGTAGACGTCCGACTTCAGGTACGCGGTCGCGTCCTCCGGGTGCTGCTGCCCACCGGCGGAGTACGTGCCGCTGTTGGTCAGCTCGAACGAGCAGGTCACGCCCCGGTTGGTGGGCTTGCCGGTGCTGGTCACCTCACCCTTGCCCAGGGTCACGCCGTGCGTGCTCGGCCCCCCGGTGCCGTCCAGCGACCGCACCGCCACCGTGTACGACAGCGAGCCGGCCGCGTCCCGCTTGAGGTCGATGATATAGAAGTGCAGCCGGTTGGCCTCGTCGACGTACTCGTACTGGCTGCCGGTGTCCGCCCCGGCGTGGAACAGCGCGTCGGAGAGCTGCCGGTAGTCGCCCATGGTGATCTTCTGCGGGGTGCCGTCCGGCCGGTAGAAGTCGATCATGTCGATGTCCTGCGGGTTGGCGTCCACCACCCACTGGAACGGGGCGCTGTCGGCGTTCTTGGTCTTGCTCAGCAGCACGCCCCGGTCCGGGGTGAACGAGTCCGCCCCCATCCGGTCGACGACCTCGACGGTGTAGTTGTTGAAGTTCCCGCCGTCGCACAGCGGGTTCGTGGCGACCGTGCAGGCCGGCGAGAGGTCCTTGTTCAGGGCGATGTTCACGCCGGTCAGCCCCTTCGGGCCGGCGTCGACCGCACGGGCGGTCACCTGGGCGACGACCAGGCCCGAGGAGGCCAGCGCCTCCCGGGACAGCCGCAGCACGTGCTCCTCACCGAGCAGGCCGATCTTGAGCTTGTCCCGCACCGTGTGCAGCGACCCCATCGAACCGCCGTTGGTCGGCGGGATCTGCCAGCGGGTGTGCGGGCCGCCGGGTCCGTTGAACGAACCGCGCGACATCATGCTCCAGATGCCGGTGTACGCCCTCCGTAACGGCTCGCCGTACGGGTTGTTGTAGTTGTCGCCGATGCCGAGCAGGTGGGTCAGCTCGTGGGCGTACACCCCCATGCCGGAGCTTTCCCCCTGCGTGGAGGAGCCGCTACCGGCGTTGGGCCACAACGTCGCCGCCGCCTTCCAGGAGGTCCACTCCACGTAGCGGGTCTTGGCCCAGTTCGGCAGGTTCGGGTCCGGCGGGCCCCAGGCGTCCGGCACGTCCTCCTTGTTCTGGAAGATCATCTGCCCGAACTCCTGCCAGGTGGACGACTCGTCCTGCCCGGCGCTGAGGATGAAGACCAGCTCGTACTGGTTGGCGACCTCGTCACCGACCGCCGCCCGCCAGGCGCCCAGCCCGTCGGTGCGGATGTTCTTGTTGCAGGTCTCCCCGCTCGGGCAGGCGCCGGGGTTGAAGCTGTTGTCCAGCCCGTACTGGTAGGACTTCGCCGGGAGCTGGTAGGGCCCGAACCCGGCCAGGTCCACGCCGTAGCGCCCGTTGGAGTCCTGCATCCAGTACTCGTGCAGGGTGTGCCCCTTGTTCAGGGTGTTCGGGGTGTTGAGGAAGTCCTGGTAGAACTTCGGCACGTCGGCGCGGGGGATGTTGGCCGCGACCGACTGGGGGTTGCCGAAGACCGTGGAGCGGGCCCGCTGGGACACCGCGAACGTCTGGTCGGGATAGTCGAGCGCGACCAGGGCGATCTTGAAGTTGCGGATCGAGCCCCGCACACTCGGATCGGCCCAGTTCTTGCCGGGAACCGCCTGGTAGTCGTCCCAGGTCATGGTGTCGGGGTTCTGCCAGACCTGCGGGTCGAGGACCTGGAACGGCGCGGTGCCGCCGGCCGGATTGGCCGGGGCAGCGGCGGCCTGCGTCGCGGCGGTCGCCGCGAGCGTGCCGGCCAGGACCGCGGCCAGCACGCGACGCCGCAGTCGGGGGGTGTAGCGGGGAGCACGGTGCACGGGTTCGCCTCTCGTCGGGAGGGACGCGGCCGCCGGTGACCGGTGTCCCGGGGGGTGGCTGCCGGGACAGCCGTGCACCGGGCCGCGCAGCGAATCTAGGAGGACGGGCCGGGGCAGGTCACCGTGCAGATGTCGGCAGGTGAACCCGCGGCTTCCGACACCTGAAGGACCGGCATCCGGCCGGGGCCCCCGGCCCGGACCGATCGGCCCGGCCCGGCGGTGCGCCCCGGGCACCGCCCGGAGCGGCCCGGACGGATCAGCGGGGACGGCCGTCGGCGAGCGGATCGACGGTGACCGACAGGGCCCGGACCAGGTCCCGGCGCAGCCGGGCGGCGACCGGCGGCGGCAGCGGGCCGCGCGGCGGGCGGCACCGTCCACCGAAGCGCCCGGCACAGTCCATCGCCAGCTTGATCGCCTGCACCGCCTCCGGCCGGGAGCCCCAGCCGAACGCCGGGTGCAGCTCGGCGTAGAGCGGCAACGCGCGGGCCAGGTCACCGGCGGCGCAGAGGTCATAGAGGCGCAGGGCCTGCCGGGGCAGCGCGTTGCACAGGCCGGCGACCCAGCCCCGGGCCCCGCACAACACGAGTTCCAGCAGCACGTCGTCCGCGCCGGCCAGCACATCCACGTGCGGGCAGAGGTCCCGGATCCGGTGCACCCGCCGGACGTCACCGGAGAACTCCTCGACCGCGACGATCCCGTCGGTCTCGGCGACCCGGGCGAGCAGCTCCGGCGTGAGGTCCACCCGGGTGTCGTACGGGTCGTTGTGGGCCACCACCGGCAGGCCGACGGCGGTCACCTCCCGGTAGTGGGCGACCACGTCGGCGTCGCCGGCGGGGTAGCCGTCCGGGGGTGGGGCGAGCACCCCGTGGGCCCCGGCGGCGGCGGCCTGCTCCGCCCAGCGGCGGGACTGCCGGCTGCCGTACCCGCCGACGCCGGGCAGCACCGCGCAGCCGGGCGGCGCGGCCTGCACCGTCGCCCGCACCACGTCGGCCCGCTCGTCGTCGGACAGGGCCCGGTACTCCCCCACCGACGCACACGGGGTCACCCCGTTACACCCCGCCTCGGCCAGCCAGCGCACGTGCTCCTGGAGCCGGTCGAAGTCGACGCCGAGGTCGTCGCGGAACGGCGTGGTGATGGCGACCAGCACCCCCCGCCAGGGCCTACCAGCTGTCACTCGGGCGTTCCCTCCTGCGCGCCGGCGGCCCGCTGCCCACCGCACCCGGAACCTTACGATCGGCGATCACGGCGGCGCTTCGGACAATTGCCGGAACAGTCGCCATGGGGGCCGTCCTTTTGTCGGTAGATCCCCGGTGGGCCTTGCGCGCAGGGCCACCGGCCGCAGAGGGTAGGGCACGGCTGTCGCACCCCTGCCGCGCAGCCAACCAGGGGAGATCCATGCACGGTGAGCTTCAGCGCATAGTCGATGCCGTCGCCGCCCGGGTGGGGCGTCCCGCCCTCATCGAGGACCGGCGGCAGCGGGTGGTCGTCTACAGCGAACACGACGGGCCGATGGACGAGGTGCGCCGGATGTCGATCCTGCGCCGGCAGACCACCCCCGAGGTGATCGCCTGGTTCCGCCGGATGGGCGTGCTCACCGCCCGTGAGCCGGTGCGCACCCCGGCCGACGTCGACCTCGACCTGCTCCCCCGGGTCTGCGTGCCGATCTGGCACGACGACCTGCTGCTCGGGTTCGTCTGGTTCATCGACGACGACGGGTCGATGACCGACGCCGACATCGCCACCGCGACCAGCGCCTTCACCGACCTGTCGCTGGCCCTCTACCGGGAGAACCTGCTCGGCGAGCTGGCCTCGCAGCGGGAGTCGGAGGCCACCCGGACGCTGCTGGTGGAGAGCCCGCAGGCCCGCGCGCACGCCGTCCGGGCACTGCTGGAGGAGGGCACGGTCGCCGGTGACGGCCCCACCACCGCCGTGGTGGCCCAGCTCGTCCCCGCCGCCGGGCGGCACCTCGACGAGGTGGCCCGGATCGCGCTGGAGCAGTCGCTGGTGGCGACCCGGCGGTGGCTCGGCGTGCGGGAGTCGCTGCACATGGTCTGGCCCGACCACGGGGTGCTGCTGATCTGCGGCGGCCGGATCGCCGGCCAGCCCACCCCGCAGGCCGCCGCCGAGCATCTCGACGAGGCGCTGGGCCAGGCGACCCGGGGGCTGTCCTCGGTGGAACGGACGGTGACCGGGATCGGCCAGTCCCGCCCGGGGCTGGCCGACGCGGTGCAGTCCTACCGGGAGGCGGTGCAGGCGGCCCGGGTCGGGGTGCAGCTGCCGGCGCTCGGCCGGGTGGTCTCCTGGGCCGGCCTGGGCATCTACCGGGTGCTGTCCCAGCTCGACGGCCGGCACCTCGACGTCGCCGGGGTGCACCCCGGGTTGGAGCGGCTCCTGCGCGACGACGCCCACCAGGTGCTGCTGGAGACCCTGGAGGCGTACCTCGACCTGGCCGGCAACGCCCACGCGACCGCCGAGAAGCTGCGGCTGCACCGGACCACCCTCTACTACCGGCTGCAACGGGTCGAGCAGCTCGCCGGCACCGACCTCAAGGACGGCAACGAACGGTTGTGCCTGCACCTGGCGATGAAGCTGGGTCGGCTCACCGGCCACTACCGGTCGGCGTCCTGACCGTCGCCGCCGGATCGACCGTCGGGACAGGACACCCGCGCCGCCGCGCTGTGACAGCCCGTGTCCGGCCGCACAGATCATTGACAGATCCGAGCGGGCCCGGCCAGGATGGGCGCACCGATCGGCAATGCCCCCACGACCTACCGTAACCAGGTACGCCCCCGCCCGTCACGCAGACCGGATCGGCGCCGGTCCGTCGCCTCCGCGCGTCCGGGAGACACCCCCGTGTCCCCCGTCGTCGGCGGGTGGACGTCGTGTTCGGTCGCCCACCGTCGCCCACCGTCGCCCGGCTGTCGGCGTCCGACCTCCCCGTTTCGCACACCCGCCCGACGGCGGGCGCTGCCGCGCGCCGTCGGCCCGTCTCGCACCCCCAGGAAAGGTGGCCCGAGATGTCCCGTTCCGCATTCCCCCGCCGCTGGCGGCGGCTACCCGCCGCCACGGCCGCCGGCGTGGCGTTGCTGCTGCTCGCCGGCCCGGCGACCGCCGGCACCGCCGCCCCGCCCGACCGGGAGGCCGACACCCCGGTCGTGCTCGAACGTTCCGCCGACGAGCAGACCGACGTGGTGGAGGTGACGGTCGACGGCACCGCCCAGCTGGACGCGCTGGTCGCCACCGGCGTCGACCTCGACCACCACGTCACCCCCACCGAGGCGGGCATCGTGGTGCACGCCGTGGTCACCCCGACCGAGGTCGCCGCGCTGAAGCGGATGGGCTACCGGGTCGGCGCCGTGCTGCACGACGCCACCGACTCCGCGCAGCGGATCAGCGAGCGCGAGGCGACGATCGCCGCCCACCAGGCCGAGAACCGGGCGTACACGGCGACCCTGGAGCGCAGTGCCGCGACCTCCGACGTGAAGATCATCCGGGCCGACTACTACACCTCCGGCACCAACCAGGTGCTCTCGGTCGAGGCGAAGTGGGCCCAGGGGCAGACCTCCACCAGCGCGCTGACCGTGGCCCGGGACAGCGGCCCCGGCACCGAGATCGGCTCCGGCGGCACCCAGAACATCTCCCGGTTCGTCGACGCCGGGGTCTACCTCTACCACCGGGGCGCCGCCGCCGTCACCGCCCGGCCGGACCGTATCCAGATCACCAGCCCCTCCGGGGACGTGGCGATCGCCGAGGTCAAGGAGTGGCTGCCGATCCCGGCCGACAGCCCGGAGGGCCCCGGCTACCAGAAGGACTTCGTCACCAGCTACCTCACCCCGACCGAGTTGTACGACCGGATCAAGCGGCTGGCCGACGCCTACCCGCAGCTCGCCGAGGTGGTGAAGCTGCCGTACCAGACCAACGGCTACCGGCGTAAGGCGCAGGTCGTGCTCGGTGGGACCAACGCCACCCGGGTCGCGGTGGACTCGCTCGCCTGGGGGCACGAGGGCGGCAACGACATCACCGTCGAGCTGGCCGACCCGGGCGCGGCCGACCGGCCGCTCTCGGTCACGGTGACCGGCAAGGCCATCCGGGTCAGCCTGGCCACCGACGCCGCCGGGGCGGTGACCAGCACCGCCGCCCAGGTCGCCGCGGCGCTGACCGCCGAGGCGGGTGCGCTGGTCAAGGCGTACACCTATCGGGGGGACGCCGGCGCCGGGGTGGTCGCGCCGGTCGCGCCGACACCGCTGTCGGACAACCTGAAGGCGCCGGCCGGGGTCTCCCGCGACCCGCACCCGGTGTACGCCATCCGGATCGGCAAGTACCGCGACGGCTCCCGCACCGGGGTGCTCGCCTACGCTCAAGAGCACGCTCGAGAGTGGGTCCCCCCGCTGGTGACCATCGAGACCGCCGAGCGGCTGCTGCGCAACCACGCCACCGACGAGAACACCAAGCAGCTGCTGCGCACCCTGGACATCTGGATCGTCCCGTCGATCAACCCGGACGGCGGGCACTACTCGTTCTACGACTACGCCTCGCAGCGCCGCAACATGACCAACCACTGCGCGCCGGGCGGCGCCACCGACGCGCTGGCCCGTAACTCGTGGGGCGTGGACAACAACCGCAACTACACCGAGTACAGCCTCTTCGACGGCTACTCGGGGGCGTCGGCGAGCTGCACCAGCGACACCTACGCCGGGCCGAGCGAGCTGTCCGAGCCGGAGAACCGCAACGTCGACTGGCTGGCCCAGCGGCCGAACATGAAGTTCTCGATGAACCTGCACTCCTCCGGCAACTACTTCATGTGGTCGCCGGGCGCGTACGCCACCCCGGGCCGGATCTCCGCACCCCGGCCGACGCTGGCCGAGGAGTCGTTCTTCTGGGGCGCGTCGTCGCGCATCCTCACCGCGATCAAGCGGCACCGCAACATGGCGGTCACCCCGGCCCGGACCGGCCCGATCTCCGACGTGCTGTACTCGGCGGCCGGCAACTCCGGCGACATGCTCTGGTACAAGTACGGCATCTACGCCTGGAACTTCGAGGTCGGCACCAGCTTCCAGCCCACCTGGGAGGAGGCGCACCAGGAGACCATGGAGTTCAGCAACGGCCTGGTCGAGCTGCTGCGGGTGGCCCGGGACTACGACAAGGACAAGAAGCGCCCGACCAGCACCCTGTCGGTCACGCCGAGCGCCACCGAGGGCGCGGTCAGCGTCCGGTTCGACGTCAGCGAGCCGGCGGCGGTGTTCTACACCCTCGACGGCAGCCGACCGACGTTCGAGTCCACCCTGTACGCCTCGGCGGGCATCCGGGAGGGGGCCGAGACGCTGACCGTCCCGACCGGCACCAAGATCCACTGGTTCTCGGTGGACGCGGCCGGCAACATCGAACGCAACTACCGACCGGACGAGGACAGCAAGACCTTCAACCGGGGCTGGGCGACGCTGCCGACCGGCTGAGGTCCCGAGCACGCCAGCGGGGGTCCGCGCCGCCGGACCCCCGCTGGTCGAGCCCGCTCGTCCGTGGCCCGCCGGCGGCAGAACCCCGTCGCCACCCGGCGTCGTCGGCTCAGTAGCCTTCGGATTCGCGCACGGCGTCGGGGTGGGGGAAGAAGGCGCCGGGATAGCGCGGCGGGTATCGCAGGGCGACGTCGCGGTCATCGGGCGGAAAGGCCCGATTGATGCCGAGTGCCACCTCGTGGCCGCCGTGGAGGAGCAACGGTTTCGCTCCCGGAATGTACTCGTTCTCGACCTGGTACCGCAGCTCGGTGAACTTGGCCTGCACCGCGTTGCCGAGCGCCGCCAGATCCAGGGCCTCGGGACCGCCGTCGACCCCCGCGCGCAGCGCTCCGGTGAGGGTGCTCGTGAACGGGTCGATCTCGCTGCCGAACAGCATCACCCGGTCGGCGCCCAGCAGCGACAACTGTGCACCGTGCCGGTGCCCGGCCGGCGTGTCCGGCCCGGTGAAGTGCCGCGCGGCGGCCGGCGCGGAACCGCAGTCCAGCAGGACGACGAGTCGGGTGGCCGCACTGTCCCGCATCAGGTCGGCGACACTGCCGAGCACGGACCGCCGGCTGCCCGGCTCCTCGGTCCACCGCTCCGCGTCCTCGGAGGTCTCCCAGTGTTCCGGGCCGGTCGCGGCGTAGGAGAACAGCAACGTGTCCGTTGCCGTCGCGGCGGCCCGGCGCACGGCGTCGATCACCGCGTCAGGAGACTCCCCGTGCACGAGCTGTTCGGTGTGCGCTTCGAGGAAGGGCGTGCCGATGTTCGGGGAGACGAGGGTACGGGCCAACGCCCTGGTCGCCTCCACCGCCGACTCGTGGCCGTGACCGAAGCCGTGGTCGGCGTCGGGGTCGGGGGTGTCCCGCCCGACGAGGACCGCTCGGGAACCGGCGAGGACGGGCAGGAGCGGATGCCGCCAGGGGGCCACGTCGGCTGTCATCCCACCATCATGGAGCCCGAGGGCCAGTCGGTCGATCTCCCCGGCCGTGTCGGTGTCCGGGGGGAGCACGGGTCGGCCGGGCCAGCCGCTAGCCTTCCGGTGTGATCTCCGCATTTCTCGACACGGCCGAGGTCGTGTCCGGGCTGCTGCGTTCGCCGGTGCTGACCGAACGGTGGGAGCAACCCAGCGCGCTGGCCCAGTTCCGGGTCAGCGGTCTGGCCGGGCATCTTGCCCGAGCGGTCTTCAACGTCGAGCGTTGGCTGGCCGAGCAGCCACCGGCGGGCGGGACGCCTATCGATGCTGTCGCCTACTTCCTGTCTGTCACCGGTCCGGCGCCGCATCTGGAGGATGCGGTGCCACGCCGGATCCGCGAGGTGGGCGAGCAGGAGGCGGCCGGCGGGCCTGTCGCCCTGGCCGAGGAGTTTGACGCCGCTCGCGCCCGGCTCGCAGCGCAGCTGCCGACCATGCCGCTCGACCTGCCTGTCGGCGTGTTCGGCCGCGTACTGCCGCTCGACCAGTGTCTGCTTACCCGGCTCGTGGAACTCGTCGTCCACCTCGACGACCTGGCCGTCAGCCTGGAGGTGCCCACGCCGTCGGTGCCAGCCAAGGCCACCGACGCGGTCATTGCCTGCCTCACCCGCATTGCTGTGGCCCGTCACGACTTCCTTCCGGTGATGCGCACCCTGGCCCGCCGCGAACGTGCCACTGATCCGATCGCGGCTTTCTAGGCGGCTGCGTCCTCCGCTCGCTCGACGAGCAGGGGTCGGTGGGGAAAAGGTTTCGCGAGGCGAGCGGGGCGGATGGCAGGGTGCGTCGCATGGCACCCCAGTACCAGATCCGCGCTGACTACGATGCGCAGACCATCGTGGTCTACCAGGCGTACTCGCCTGCCATCGCCGACGCGGCGCTGCAGGCGGGCCGCTTCGTTGCGCCGTTCTCATTCCACCGGATGACCTGGATCAAGCCCTCCTTCCTGTGGCTGATGCACCGCAGCAACTGGGCGCGCAAGCACGGTCAGGAGCGCATTCTCGCCGTGCGGATGACCCGGCAGGGCTGGGAAGAAGCGCTGTCCCAGGCGGAGCTCACGACGGCCGACCCGGCGACCGTGGCCGAGGCAGCCGTACATGTCCAGTGGGATCCGGAACGCTCGCTGCGCGGCGCGGCCCTGAACCACTACAGCATCCAGGTCGGCATCGGCCGCCGGCTGATCCGCACGTTCACCGACGACTGGATCGTCGGCCTCACCGACCTGACCCCCCAGGTTCGCAAAGCCGCGGCACTGGTGCAGACCGGGCACGCCGCCAAGGCCCAGCGGCTGTTTCCCGCAGAGCGCGTCTACCCACTGCCACGGACACTGGATGGCCTCCTCTCCGCGGGGAGATGACAGCCGATTGCCCGACGATCGGGGCGTTCACGGGTTGCGGAAGGAGTGCTCGTGCTCGTCGCCGGTCCGGGGCGAGAAGGCGGGCGCGTGCCCCGGGGCCTTCTCGTGGTTGCCACCGCTCACCGCGGGCTGGTCGGCGACGGGCAGGTGCTCCCGGCGTAGGCGAAGAGTGAGTCCGCCACGTCCACCCTTACCGATCTGCGCCGATACATCGAATCGGCGCTGACGATCGGGGCCGAGGCCAGGGGGTCCGGGTGCACCGGGCAGGCGTTGATGTGGTCGAGCAGCCACACCCGTTGGCCGCTCGGGCCGGTGCCGGGGCTGAAGGACAGGCTCAGGGCGGTGGTGCCGGTGTACCGCGGCACCATGGCCTCCCCTGGTGTCCGGGTCAGGCAGGACGGGGTCGTCTCGACCACCCGGACGTCGATCACCGTGACGCCGCCCGACGCGGCGGTCACCCGCACCGTCGAACGTTGCGGGAGCACCTCGATGCGCTGCGGGTCGTCCCAGAATCCCGGCGGCGGCCCGGAGGCTTCCGGCGTCGGCGTCGGCGTCGGCGTGGGCGTGGCGGTCGGCAGCACCGCCTGGCAGGACCGGACCGCCCGATTCGCCGCGCGCAGCGCGGCGGCGTGTTCGCCGTCGCGGTGCAGCGCGCTGAGGTACGGCCCGACGTCCCCGCCGGGAACCTGGGCGCCGAGCAGGACGAACAGCCGGTCCAGGTAGGCGTCTACCAACGCCGGGCCCGGGCGGACCTCGTCGGCCGGTATCGACAGCAGGTGCCGCAGCCCCGCCGGACAACTGCTGGCGAAGGCCGGCATGTTGGTCACCAGGGCTGCGGCGGAAACCGGGTCGTTGCACACCCGTTCGAACAGGGCCCGCTCCTCCTGACGCTGCTGCTGCTCCAGCGAATCGGACCGCCGATCGATGTACCAGGTGGCCGTCGATGCCAGCAGGATGAGGGCCGCCGTAAGCATGGCGGCGACCGGGCGGGCGGACCGGCCGAGCGGCCGATCGCCACGGGGATCGGGCGGAGCGACTTCGGCGTCTGCGATGCGACCTGCGTCGTCCATGCCCCGGCGCCCCCTCACGACTGCGCCCAGAATAGCCGGGGCCCGCCAGCCGGGCCGCTCCCAGCGAGCCCCGGCACGCCATTCTCGCCGGGCCCCGGTTAACCCTTACGCGCGACCGCCCCGTACATGGCGATGTCCCGGTCCGCGATTCCCGCAGCCTCGGACCCGTCCGGACGCCACTTGTGGACCTGGACCAGCCCCGGCTCCACCAGATCCAGGCCGTCGAAGAACCCCAGCGCCGTGGCACGGTCGCGGAAGACGAGGGTCTCCCCGAGCCTGTTGTACTGCCGCTGGACCTCGGCCAGCGGGACCGGGTCGAACTCGTCGGTCGCGATGGACATCGCCAGGTAGCTGCCCGCCGGCAGCACGTCCAGGACCTGCCGTACGACCCGCAGGGCTTCCGCGTCGTCCTCGATGAAGTGCACGATCGCGATCAGCAGCAGCCCCACCGGCTGGCTCAGGTCGAGGGTCCGCAGGAACTCCGGGGCGGAGATGATCGATTGGGGATCGCGCATGTCCGCCGCCACGTAGGCCGTGCGCCCCTGCGCCGTCCCGACCATGAGCGCACGCGCGTGCGCGAGCACGAGCGGGTCGTTGTCGGTGTAGACCACACGTGCGGTCGGGTCGACCGACTGCACGATCTCGTGGAGATTCGGTGAGGTCGGCAGCCCGGTGCCGATGTCGAGGAACTGCCGGATTCCACACTCGACGGCCAGGAAGCGCGCCACCCGGTGCATGAAGGACCTGTTCGCCTGCATGTGGACCCGCAACGCGGGCCAGATCCGCAACGAACCCTCGCCGGCCTCGCGGTCGGCGGCGAAGTTGTCCTTGCCGCCCAGGATGTAGTCGTAGATTCGCGCGCCGTGCGCCCGGTCCGTTCGCAGATCGATCCCGCGAGGATCCCCGCCACGACGCTCCACCAATACCTCCATACGACGGTACCGCCCCTCGTGCAGGCGACCCTACACCGGCCACCCGCCGTGCCCGGATCCACCGTGGATCCGTCAGGGTACGGCAGCTCAGTGAGAAGATCACGGCGGCGAGCGCCACCGGTGGCGGGGAGGTGGCGAGATCGGGCCCCTGGGCGTCACCCGGCGCGACACCCAGGGGCTCCCGGGCCCCGTCGGCCCGTCATCGGCGTACCGGGACCGTCCTCGCCGGTCCGGTGCGCTGCCGGTGTGCGCGGATCAGGTCGGCGTACCGCAGCCCGCTCGCCTTTACCGTGCGCCGCTGGGTGGGGTAGTCGACGTGCACCAGGCCGAACCGCTTGTCGTAGCCGTACGCCCACTCGAAGTTGTCGAGCAGCGACCAGACGAAGTAGCCGGCGAGGGGAACGCCCCGGCCGACGGCGGCGGCGCAGGCCGCCAGGTGCCGCTCCAGGTGGTCGGTGCGCTCCCGGTCCTCCACGGCGCCGTCGGCGGTGACGTGGTCCGGCCAGGCCGACCCGCTCTCGGTGACGACGATCCGGGGCGGCGCGTACTCCTCGTGCACCGCGACCAGCAGCCGTTCCAGCCCGGCCGGATGGTTCTCCCAGCCCATCGCGGTCTGCACCGCACCCGGCACCGGCACCTGCCGGGCGTACGGCGGGGGGCCCTCCGGGTCGTCGACGACGACCTGCCGGAAGTAGTAGTTGATCCCGAGGAAGTCGGTCGGCGTGGCGATCACGGCGAGGTCGTCGCCGCGTACCGGCGGTTCCACCCGGTAGGTGGCGAGCATGTCGGCGGGGTAGCCGCGGCCGTGCAGCGGGTCCAGCCACCAGCGGTTGACGTGGCCGTCCATCCGGCGGGCGGCGGCGACGTCCGCCGGACGGTCGGTGGCGGGCTCGCAGGGGCTGAGGTTGAGCACCGCCCCGACGGAGGCCCGGCGGGCGGCGTTGGCACGGACCGCCAGGGTGGCCAGGCCGTGGCCGAGCAGGGTGTGGTGGGAGGTACGCACCGCGCGGGCGAGATCCCGCTCGCCCGGTGCCATCCGGCCCTCCAGGTGCCCGATCCAGGACACGCAGAGCGGCTCGTTGACGGTGGTCCAGTCGGCGACCCGGTCGCCGAGGCGGGCGGCGACGACCGCGGCGTAGTCGGCGAACGCCTCGGCGGTGGCCCGTTCCGGCCAGCCGCCCCGGTCCTGGAGGGCCTGCGGCAGGTCCCAGTGGTAGAGCGTGACGAACGGCCGGATCCCGGCCGCCAGCAACGCGTCGACCAGCCGGTCGTAGAAGTCCAGCCCGCTGGGGTTGACCGGGCCGACGCCGGCGGGCAGCACCCGGGGCCAGGCCACCGAGAACCGGTACGCGTCGACGCCGAGGCCGCGTGCCAGCGACACGTCCTCCGGCCACCGGTGGTAGTGGTCGCAGGCGACGGTGCCGTCGTCGCCGTTGTCGATGGCACCGGGCACCTGGCAGAAGGTGTCCCAGATCGACGGTGCCCGGCCGTCGGCGGCGACGGCGCCCTCGATCTGGTAGGCGGCGGTGGCGACGCCCCAGACGAAGTCGGCTGGCAGCGTGGACAGGTCGGGCACGTCGGGGTTCTCCTCGCGGGACACGGTGGCGGGGTTCACTTGACCGCGCCGGCGGTGAGGCCGGCGACGAAGTAGCGCTGCAACGCCAGGAACCCGGCGACGACGGGGATGCTGACCACCAGCGAGGCGGCCATCACCTGGTTCCAGTAGACGTTGAACTGGGTGGAGTAGCCCTGGAGGCCGACGGCCAGGGTCCGACTGCCCTCGTTGGTCATCACCGAGGCGAACAGCACCTCGCCCCAGGCGGTCATGAACGCGTACACGGTCACCGCGACCACTCCGGGCACTGCCGCCGGCAGCACCACCTGGAACAGCGTGCGGAGCGGGCCGGCGCCGTCGACCTGGGCGGCCTCGTCGAGCCCGCGCGGGATGGAGTCGAAGTAGCCGACCAGCATCCAGATCGAGAACGGCAGCGAGAAGGTGAGGTAGGTGACGATCAGGCCGGTGCGGCTGGCGTACAACTGGATGCCGGTGGCGTTGCCCAGGTTGACGTAGATCAGGAACAGCGGCAGCAGGAACAGGATGCCGGGGAACATCTGGGTGGACAGGACGGTCACCGAGAACAGGCCCCGGCCGGGGAACCGGTAGCGGCTGACCGCGAACGCCGCGAAGATCGCCACGGCCACCGACAGGACCGCCGCCACCGAGGAGACGACCAGGCTGTTGACCAGGTAGCGGCCCAGCGGCACGGTCGACCACATGTCCACGAACGCGTCGAGGGTGGGACGGCGGGGCCACCAGGTGAACGCGTTCTGCACGTCCTGGAGCGGTTTGACCGCCGAACTGACCATCACGTAGAGCGGGACGAGGACGAACAGCGTGAGCAGGGTCAACACGATCCGGCGAGCCCAGCGCTCGGCGGTGGTCTCACGCATCGTTCCTCCGGCGGTTGGTGAGCAGCAGGTACCCGGCGGTGACCAGGAGCAGGAACAGCAGCAGCGCCACCGACATCGCGGAGCCGGAACCGAAGTCCCAGGTCTTGAAGGAGCTGCGGTAGATGTGGATGGAGACCAGGTCGGCCTGCTCCGGCGCGGAGCCGCCGAACAGGACGTACGGGGTGTTGAAGTCGTTGAAGGTCCACAGGAACAGCACCAGCAGCAGCACCAGGTTGACCGGACGCAGCATGGGCAGGGTCACCGAGCGCAACCGCCGCCAGAAGCCGGCGCCGTCCATCGCGGCGGCCTCGTACAGGTCGGCCGGGATGTTCTGGAGGCCGGCCATGACGCACAGGAAGGCGAACGGCCAGGACCGCCAGATCGACACGATCAGCAACGCGGCGAAGCTGTTGTCGCCGATCAGCCAGAACGGCCGGTCGCCGAGCAGGTGCAACTGGTCGACCAACACGTGGTTGACCAGGCCGTTGTCGCGCTGGAACAGGAAACTCCAGGTGATCACGGCGGTGTAGACCGGCAGGGCGTACGGGGTGAGGAAGAGCGCGCGCAGCAGGCCCCGGCCGCGGAACGGGCGTTGCAGCAGCACGGCGGCGGTGGTGCCGAGCACCCAGGAGAGGCCGACCGAGCAGACCGTGTAGAGCACGGTCACCTGGAACGAGTGCAGCAGTGCGGCTCCGGCGGCGGAGTCGAAGTCGAGCACCACCCGGTAGTTCTCGGCGCCGACGAACGGGGCGGTGGACCAGTCGCGGATGTGGAACTGGGTCAGCTCCAGCAGGCTCATCCAGGCGCCGACGAGCATCGGCACGACGTGGATCGCCAGCTCCAGCACGACGGCCGGGGCGAGCAGCAGGTACGGCAGGAGCGACCGGCGGGGTCGACGGGGGCGGCGGGGGCGGTCCTCCGGCGTCCCGGCCCGGGGCGGCCCGTCCCGCCCGGTGGCGTCGTGGACGGTGGTGGTGGCCATCGTGGTCCTCTCGCTGGGGTGGCCGTGGCGGGGTCGGCGTCCCCGCCACGGCCACCGGTCCGGCGGGTCAGCGCATCTGCTGCTGGGCCTGGCTCAGCTTCTGTCGGACGCTCTCCTCGGTGACCGGCTTGCCGCTGGCGGCGTCGGCGAAGAGTGCCTTGATGGCGGTGCCGACGAGCGTCTCGAAGGTGCTCTCGTCGGGCACCTGCGGCAGCGGGGCCGCGGTGGCGGCGAGGGTCTCCTGGAGCACCTTCTGCTCGGGGGCGGCGAACGCCGGATCGCTGGCGGCGGTCGTGACCGGCGGCAGCGAGCCGTACGTCTTGTTGAGCGTGACCTGCTCGGCGTCGCTGGTCATGAACTTCACGAACTCCAGGGCGGCGTCGGGGTTCCTGGTGTGCTTGAACACCGCGATGTTGATCCCGGCGACCATGCTGTTGACCTTCCTGCCGCCGGGCGGCGGGGCGGCCAGGAACGGCACGGGGGCCACGCCGTACGCGTCGGCGGCCATGTTCTGGGACTGGAGGTTCGCCCCGGCGGCCTGCCAGAGCAGCATCGCCGCCTTGCCGTTGGCGAAGTCCGACACCGACTGGTTCTGCGCGTACTCGGCGTTGCTCGGGTTGATGATCTTGTCGGTGGCCATCAGGTCGACGTACCGCTTGACCGCGGCGACGTTCTGCGGGGTGTCGAAGGTCGGCTTGCCGGCGGAGTCGAACCACTCGCCGCCGTGCTGCTGGCTGAAGGTGAAGGCGTGGTGGGCGTTCTCCGAGGGGTTGGCACCCTCGACGGCGAGGCCCCACCGGCCGCCGCCGGTCAGCTTCCGGCCGGCCTCGGCCACCTGTTCCCAGGTGGCCGGCGGGGTGGTGATGCCGGCGTCGGCGAACGCCTTCTTGTTGTAGTAGAGGGCGTAGGCGAGGCTGTAGAGCGGCACCGCCGCGGGCGGTTTGCCCGGGGCGCCGGCGGCGGCGAGCGCGGCCGGGACGAACCGGTCCCTGCCGCCGACCTTGGCCAGGGTGGCGTCGTCGAACTCGACCATCGCCCCGGTCGCCTGCAACGACGCCGACCAGGTGTTGCCGATGTTCACCACGTCCGGGCCCTGTCCGGAGGTGGCGGCGGCGAGCAGCCGGTTGAGCAGGTCCGACCAGGGCACCACCTCCACGTTGACCTTGATGCCGGTCTGCTGTTCGAACCGGTCCAGCTCGGGCTGGAGGATCTGCTTGTCGGCTTCCAGGCTCGCCCCCTGGTTGCTGGCCCAGTAGGTGAGGGTCCTGGCGGACCCGCCGGACGGGTCGTCCGAGCCGCCGCAGGCGGTGAGCGAGGCAGCAGCCAGGACGGCGGCGGTGATTATCGCGAGGCGTCGTCTCGACACGATCGGCCCTTCCGGTTCTGGTGGTGGTGGTGGTGGGTGTGTCGGTGCGGTGGCGTGCGCGAGGGCCCGGCAGCCGGAGATCCGGGGCCGTCGATCCGGAGGTTTGCGTAACGTGTCAGGGGAGTTACATCACGGCTTAATTAATGCCGTCATTAAAGTGGTTGTCCGCGGGGCCGTCAACCCCGGGGTCGTACAGTCGCCCCCGGACGGCCCGGGATCGAGGTGGCGGGGTGGAGTTGGCGCGAGCGACGAATCGGAGCGTGCGGCTGCGGAATCGGTCGGCGCTGCTGTCCAGGCTCTTCCTCGACGGTCCGCTGACCCGGCAGGACCTGATGCGCAGCACCGGTCTCAGCCAGCCCGCGGTCAGCAACGTGGTCAGCGACCTCATCGGCGAGGGCCTGGTCGTCGAGGCCGGTGCGGCCGAGTCCGACGGCGGCCGTCCCAGCATGATGCTGCGGGTCGCGCCCCGCTTCGCCTTCGTCATCGGGGTGGACGTCGGGGAGACCCTGGTCCGGGTCGAACTGTTCGACTTCGCCATGACCGTGCTGGCCCGCGCCGGTTACCCGCTGGATTCGGCGCGCACCGAACCGGCGACGGTTGCCGGACATGTGTTGGCCGGCATCGACGCGGTCACCACCCGGGCCCGGGTGTCCCCCGCCGACGTGCTCGGCGTCGGGATCGGTGTGTCGGGCGTGGTGGAGCAGGGCGCCGAGGCGGTGGTGCACGCCCAGGCCCTCGGCTGGGACCGGGTGCCGCTGGAGCGGTTGATCCGGTCGGGCACCGACCTGCCGCTGCACATCGACAACGGCGCGAACACCCTCGGCCAGGCGGAGATGTGGTTCGGAGCCGGGCGCGGCGCCCGGCACGCCGTGTTCGCCCTGGTCGGATCCGGGGTCGGCGCGGCCCTGGTGACCAACGGGGTCGCCTACCGGGGAGCGTCCAGCAGCGCCGGCGAGTGGGGACACACCACCCTGGTGTACGGCGGCCGGGCCTGCCGCTGCGGGGCCCGGGGCTGCCTGGAGGCGTACGTGGGCGCCGAGGCGATCATCGACCGCTACCAGGAGGCCCAGGGCGGCCGGACGGTGCCCGGCGGGGACGAGGAGTCCCGGATCGCCGCCCTGGTCGAGGCGGCTGCCAGTTCGCCCACCGCCCGCCGGGTGCTGGACGAGACCGCCGGCTACCTCGGCGCCGGGGTCGCCAACCTGATCAACCTGTTCAATCCCGAGCGGGTGGTGCTGGGCGGCTGGGTGGGGATGGCGCTCGGCGGTGTGCTGCCCGCGGTCCGCGAGGCGGCCGGCCGGCAGGCGCTGCGCCAGCCGTACGGGCAGGCGTCGATCGAGCTGTGCCGGCTCGGCGTGGACGCGGTCGCGCTCGGCGCCGCCACCCTGCCGGTGGCCCGGCTGCTCGCCACCGGAGGGCTGCGGCCGGCGGTCGATAACCGCCATAGGTAGCAACCGGGATAAATAGGCACTGTTATCGATCGATGTCTTGACGCCCGCGCAACACGGCCGCAACACTCGGGAGAGAGCGCTCTCCGGTCGCGGGGCCGGCCCGGCGGCACCATCCCGGCACCCGTGGCCGCTCTCCTCAGCCCCGTCGCGCCCGGCGTCCGCACCCCCTACCGACAGGCGAAGTCATGACATCTCGTGTCACCCCCGCACGCCCGAAAGCGGGCCGACGGCCCTGGCGGCGTACCGCCGTCGGCGTGGTCGTCGCGCTCGTCGCGGCCCTGACGCCGACCGTCCTGGCCGCACCGGCGCACGCCGCGCCGGTGCTGCTGTCCCAGGGCCGCCCGGCGACCGCGTCGTCCACCGAGGGCGCCGGTTTCCCGGCGTCGGCGGCGGTCGACGGCAACACCGGCACCCGCTGGTCGAGTGCCTTCAGCGACCCCCAGTGGCTACAGGTCGACCTCGGGGTCCGGGCCACCCTCAGCCAGGTCACCCTGGTCTGGGAGGCCGCGCACGCGCGGGCGTTCCAGATCCAGACCTCCGACAACGGCACCACCTGGACCACCGTCTGGAGCACCACCACCGGCGCCGGTGGCACCCAGACGGTGCCCGTCACCGGCAGCGGCCGGTACGTGCGGATGTACGGCACCACCCGGGCCACCGGCTACGGCTACTCGCTGTGGGAGTTCCAGGTCTACGGTGAGAGCGGTGGAGCCGACCCGGTCGAGCCCACCGACCCGCGCAACCCGAACTTCGGCCCGAACACCTTCGTCTTCGACCCGTCGACGCCGACGGCCACCATCCAGAGCCGGCTGAACACCCTCTTCACCCAGCAGGAGACCAACCAGTTCGGCCCGCAGCGGTACGCCGTGCTGTTCAAGCCCGGCACCTACACCGCAGACGTCAACCTCGGCTTCTTCACGCAGGTCGCCGGGCTGGGCATGAGCCCCGACGACGTGAACCTCAACGGCCACGTCCGGGTCGAGGCGGACTGGTTCGGCGGCAACGCGACGCAGAACTTCTGGCGCGCCGCGGAGAACCTGTCGGTCACCCTGCCCGCCGGGGTGAGCGTCGAACGCTGGGCGGTGTCGCAGGCCGCGCCGTACCGCCGGATGCACCTGCGCGGCGCGCAGAACCAGATCCAGCTCTGGAACGGCGGCGACGGCTGGTCCAGCGGCGGCCTGCTGGCCGACACCCGCATCGACGGGCTCGTCGTCTCCGGCTCCCAGCAGCAGTGGTACTCGCGCAACAGCGAGTTCGGCAACGGCTGGACCGGCTCGGTGTGGAACATGGTCTTCCAGGGCGTCACCGGCGCGCCCCCGCCGCACTTCCCGAACCCGTCGCACACCGTCATCGCGCAGACCCCGCAGATCCGCGAGAAGCCGTTCCTCTACGTCGACGGCACCGGCGAGTACCGGGTGTTCGTCCCGGCCCTGCGCACCAACTCCACCGGCACGAGCTGGTACGGCAAGACCCCGGCCGGCTCGTCCATCTCGCTGAGCCAGTTCTTCGTCGTCCGGCCGGGCACCAACGCGGCCACCATCAACGCCGCGCTCGCCCAGGGCCGGCACCTGCTGTTCACCCCCGGCGTGCACCGCGTCACCGAGCCGATCCAGGTCAACCGCGCCGACACGGTGATCCTCGGGCTCGGCCTGGCCACCATCCAGACCGACAACGGCACCGTCGGCATGCGGGTCGCCGACGTCGACGGGGTCAAGGTGGCCGGCATCATGTTCGAGGCCGGGCAGACCACCTCGCCGGTGCTCATGGAGGTCGGCCCGCCCGGGTCGTCGGCCGACCACTCGGCCAACCCGATCTCGCTGCACGACGTCTTCTTCCGCATCGGCGGGCCGGGCGTCGGCCGGGCCACCAACACCCTGACCGTCAACAGCGACGACGTCATCGGCGACCACATGTGGCTGTGGCGCGCCGACCACGGCGACGGCGTCGGCTGGACGGTGAACACCGCCGACACCGGGCTGACCGTCAACGGCGACGACGTCACCATGTACGGCCTGTTCGTCGAGCACTACCAGAAGTACCAGACCGTCTGGAACGGCAACGGCGGCCGGACGTACTTCTACCAGAACGAGATGCCGTACGACCCGCCCAACCAGGCCGCCTGGACGAACGGGGCGACCCGGGGCTACGCCGCGTACAAGGTGGCCGACTCGGTCACCAGCCACCAGGCGTGGGGGCTGGGCAGCTACTGCTACTTCAACGTCAACCCGGCGGTGGTCGCCGACCGGGCCATCGAGGCGCCGACGAACCCGAACGTCCGGTTCACCAACATGGTCACCGTCTCGCTCGGCGGGGTCGGCACCATCAACCGGGTCGTCAACAACAGCGGCGGCACCGCCAACACCGCCAACCAGGTGGTCTACCTGACCAACTACCCCTGACCGGCGTGGGGGGGGGGGGGGGGGGGGCCCCGCCCCCCCCCCCCCCCCCACGGGCCCACCCACCGCCCGCACCGGCCCGCCCCCATCGGAGACGGCATGACACGACACGTCCGCGTCCGCAGCCTTCCCCTCCTGGCCGCCCTCACCCTGTTGGCCGGATCGCTCGCGCCGGTGGCCCCCGCGCACGCGGTGCCCGCCAAGACGCCCCCGCTGACCACCCCGTGGACCAGCCAGGCGCTCGCCGGCACCCCCCTGCCGGAGTACCCCCGACCGCAGATGACCCGCCCCGACTGGCTCAACCTCAACGGCGAGTGGCAGCTACGCCAGTCCGCCACCAACGACGCCCCGCAGTTCGGCGCCGACCTTCCCGAACGCGTCAACGTGCCGTTCCCGGTGGAGAGCGCCCTGTCCGGCGTGCAACGTGCCGCCGGCGACAACCGCCACTACCTGTTCTACCGGCGCACCTTCACCGTCCCGTCCCACTGGTCCGGCCGGCGGACGCTCCTGCACTTCGGCGCGGTCGACTGGCAGACCACCGTGTGGGTCAACGGCATCCAGGCCGGCCAGCACACCGGCGGCTACGACGCCTTCTCCCTCGACGTCACGGCGCAGCTCAACGGCGGCACGAACGAGATCGTCGTCAGGGTGTGGGACCCCACCGACAGCCGGCAGAACGGCAGCCTGCCCCCGATCGGCAAGCAGACCAAGACGCCGAGCGGCATCTTCTACACCCCGAGCTCCGGCATCTGGCAGACCGTCTGGCTCGAACCGGTGCCGACCGCGTCGATCAGCAGCGTGGACGTGTACCCGAACCTGGCCAACGACACCCTTCGGGTCCGGGTGTCCACCCGTGGCGACGTCACCGGGCACAGCGTCCTCGCCGAGGCGCTGAACGGGGCGACCGTGGTGGGGTCCGCCGTCGGTGGCTTCGCCGAGTTCAGCGTGCCCGTGCCGAACGCCCGACGCTGGTCCCCCGACGACCCGTTCCTCTACGACCTGCGGGTCACCCTGCGCGGTCCCGGCGGCGGCCAGGTGGACCGGACGACGCACTACTTCGGGATGCGGGAGATCACCACCGGCCTGGTCGGCGGCGTGCTGCGGCCGAAGCTCAACGGCCAGTTCGTGTTCCAGGTCGGCACGCTCGACCAGGGTTACTGGCCCGACGGCCTCCACACCGCGCCGACCGACGCCGCGCTCGCCTTCGACCTGCAGAAACACAAGGACCTCGGGTTCAACATGGTGCGCAAGCACATCAAGGTCGAACCGCAGCGGTGGTTCTATCACGCCGACCGGCTCGGCCTGCTGGTGTGGCAGGACCTCCCGTCGATGACCGCGCAGGACGTCAACGCCGACAACGCCCAGCAGGCCCAGTTCGAGGCCGAGGCACGGGAGATCGTCAACGAGCACCGGAGCAGCCCCGCGGTGGTCGCCTACACGGTCTACAACGAGGGGTGGGGCGAGCGTGCGCTGGCCGACACCCGCCGCGTCGGGCAAAACGTGAAGAACCAGGACCCGACCCGGTTGGTGAACGTGCACAGCGGCCACAACTGCTGCCAGTCCCTGGGCGACCCCGGCAACGGCGACATCGACGACTGGCACGTCTATCTCGGTCCCGCCTCGCCGGCCCCGTCCGCCTCCCGGATCGCGGTACTCGGCGAGTTCGGCGGCCTGGGGCTGCGGACACCGGGGCACGAGCACAGCCCGAGCGGCGGCTTCTTCGCGTACGAGTGGCTGCCGAACTCCGCAGCGCTCACCGACCGGTACGTCGGCCTCGTGCAGGGCACCCAGAACCTGATGCTCGGCACCGGCCTCAGCGCCTCGGTGTACACCGAGATCACCGATCTCGAAGGCGAACTGAACGGGTTCCTCACCTACGACCGTCGGGTCGTCAAGATGGAAGAGGGCCGGGTCCGTGCGGCGAACCGGGGGCTGATCGACGCGTCCCGGTCGGTCGGGGGCAGCCAGCCGGTCGCCCTGCCGGTCAGCACCCGGCGGTCGTTGCAGGTGACGACCCCGGGCTACACCAACCGGTACCTGCGGCACCGGGACAGCCTCGCCTACACCGAGATCGTCACCTCGGACAGCCCCGCGCTGCTCAAGAACGACGCCACGTACACGATCCGGCCCGGCCTGGCCGACCCGAACTGCTACTCGTTCGAGTCCGTCAACTTCCCGGGTCAGTACCTGCGGCACGTCGAGTCCCGGGTCCGCAACTCCCCCGACGACGGCTCCGCCCTGCTCCGCGCCGACGCGACCTGGTGCGCCCGGACCGGGCTCACCGGCAGCGGCGTGTCGCTGGAGTCGTACAACTTCCGGGGATCGTTCCTGCGCCACTACGCCTCGGAGGTCTGGCTGAGCAACGGCGCCGGCGGGGCGGCGTACAACTCACCCGGGCTGTGGGCGGCGGACAGCACCTGGAACGTCGCCGGCCCCTGGGCTCCCTGACGGCGCCGCCCCCGGCCCAGTGCCGGTGACGGCGGTCGGACCTGGGACCTCGGCGCTGTCGGCAGCCGAGTTCGGCGGCTGCGGGTCGGCTGCGGCGAAGGTGACCGGAGCGTGGAACGCGGCCCGGCGCGCGGCGCGGCGCAGCGCGGCGAGCACCGCCGGCCCGGCCAGGACGATCGCCACCGCGGTGGTGATCGCGCGGCCGGTGTCCCAGCCGAAGGTGGAGGTGACTGCGGTGAACAGGGCGAGGCGGTGCAGGTTCTCCAGCACCGGCGCGCCCGCGACGTAGGACAGTTGGGTGTCCGCGCCGGTGCTGAACGGCCAGAACCACAGGTTCATCAGCAGGCCGTAGCCGTAGGCGGCGAGTGCGCCGTATCCGGCGAGGACGGCGGTCTCGGCCCGGCCGCGCAGCCTCGCCGGAAGCAGGCCGGCGCCCAGGCCGATCCAGGACGCGCACAGCATCTGGAACGGCAGCCACGGTCCGACGCCGGCGGTGAGCAGGGCGGAGGCGAACAGGGACGTCGAACCGAGCAGGAACCCGAATCCGGGGCCGAAGACCCGGCCGGCGAGGACGAGGAGGAAGAACACGGTCTCGATGCCTGCGGTGCCCGCGCCCAGGGGGCGCAGCGCGGCGTTGACGGCGGCGAGCACGCCGAGCATCGCCAGGGCTTTGCTGTCCATGCCGCCGGAGGTGAGTTCGGCCAGCACGAGCGCCACGAGCACCGGCAGCATGAGGAAGAAGACCAGCGGCGCCTCGCCGGTGCGGGCGGTGGATTCCGGCTGCGCGGGGACGAAGAACGGCCAGGTGAAGGTGGCCAGCGCGGCGGCCGAGGCGAGGGCCAGCACCACGGCGGTACGCGGGGCGACCCGCAACACGGTCATGCCGGTGCCCGGGTCTGGGTCAGCGCGGCGGCGACCTGTTCCACGGTGAGCCACGGCGCGGGGGCGAGGACCTTGGCCACCTGCGGGGCGAAAGCCGGTGACGCGAGCATGACCTCCGCCGTGCTGCCGTCGGAGACGATGTCCCCCTCGGCCATCACGATCACCCGATCGGCGAGGGCCGCGACGAGTTCGACGTCGTGGGTGGCGACCACCACGGCGCGGCCGGCGGCGGCCAACGCGCGGACGACCTCGGTGAACTGCCGCTTGGCGTGGTAATCCAGCCCACGGGTCGGCTCGTCGAGCAGCACCACCGGCGGAGCCGCGGTGAGCTGGACGGCGAGCGCGAGGGCCAGCCGCTGCCCCTCGGACAGGTCGCGGGGGTGCCGGTCGGCGGGCAGGCCGGGGGTGAGCTGATCCAGCAGCGCCCGGCAGGTGCCGGCCGGCGCCGCGGTCTCCCGGTCGGCCTGGGCGCACTCGGCGTCCACGGTCTCCAGGTAGAGCAGGTCGCCGGAGTTCTGTGGGACGAGGCCGACGTGCCGGCGGGCACGGCCCGCCGGCAGGCTCTTCGGGTCGACGGTCCCCTGAGGTCCGGCCACGGCGACGGTCCCGCCGTGGCGGGGGCCGCTGCCCTGCACCGCCCACAGCAGGCTGGACTTGCCGGACCCGTTGCGGCCCATCAACGCGACGACCTCGCCGGGCCGCAGGTCGACGTCGACGCCGGCCACCGCGACGGTGCCCGGATACCGTACGACGATCTTCCGCGCGGTCAGCGCCGCCGCCCTCTCCGCCACCGCCGCGGGCGGCGGCGGGTCCGCGCCGGCGAGCCGGTGCCGCAGGTCGGACGCCTGCCGACGGGCGTCGCGCACCGACAGCGGCAGGGGTGTCCAGCCGGCGAGGCGGCCCAGCTCGATCAGCGGCGGCGCGATGTCGATGTGCGCGAGCACCGTCGCCGGTGTCCCGTCGATCACGCTCCCGTCGCCGGGCAGGTAGAGCAGCCGGTCGGCGTACTGCACCACCCGCTCCAGCCGGTGCTCGGCCAACACCACGGTCACGCCGAGGTCGTGCACCAGCCGGGTGATGGTGGCGAGCACGTCCTCCGCGGCGGTGGGGTCCAACGCGGAGGTGGGCTCGTCGAGCACCAGCACCCGGGGATGGGCCGTGAGCACCGCGCCGATGGCGACCCGCTGCTGCTGGCCGCCGGACAGCGTCCGCAGCGGCCGGTCGCGCAGGTCCGCGATGCCGAGCAGGTCGAGGGTCTCCTCCACCCGCTTGCGCATGACCGCCGGTGGCAGGGCCAACTGCTCCATCCCGTACGCCAGCTCCTCCTCGACGGTGTCGGTGACGAACCCGGCCAGGGGGTCCTGGCCGACCACGCCGACGACGTCGGCGAGGTCGCGTGGCGGGTGCCGGCGGGTGTCCCGGCCGTCCACGGTGACGGTGCCGTGCAGGGTGCCGCCGGTGAAGTGCGGCACCAACCCGTTGATCGCCCGTAACAGGGTCGACTTGCCGGCGCCGGTCCGGCCGGCGACCAGGCAGAGTTCGCCCTCCTCGACCTGGAGCGTCACGTTCCGCAGCGGGGGCGGGCCGCCCTCGGCGTAGCGGACGGTGACCCGGTCAAAGGTGATCATGGGGAACCTCCCGTCACCGGCGACGTGGTGGTGGTGGGACGCGCCGTGTCCACCTGCGGGCTCGGAGCGGGAAGCGCCGGGACCGCCGGTGGGCGGGTGGCCCGCGCCACGGGCGGTGGCGGCGCCAGCCAGGCGGGGGCCGCCGCGACCGCGACGGCGAGCAGCATCGGCGGCGTCAACTGGGGCCAGGTGAGCGGGCTGACCGGCGGATAGAGCAGCTCCGGGGCGACCGCGCCGCCCAGCATGGTCAGCCCGGCGGCGGCCACGCCGCAGCCGGCCACGAGCAGCTCGGCCGGGTGCCAGCGATCCGGCCGGTAACGGCTGCGGCGGACCCGGCGGCCGGCCAGCAGCATCCCGGCCACGGCGGTTGCCAGGCCGCCGAGGAGCAGCGGCAGGCCGAGGTAGCCGGGACCGGTGTCGAGCAGCCCGTACGTGCCGGCGCACACGCCGATCAGCCCGCCGAGCACCAGCGCGCCGGTGGCGGCGCGCTGACCGGGGGCCACCGCCGCGGTCCGGCCGTAGCCCCGGGAGTCCATCGCCGCCGCGAGGGCCAGGGACCGGTCCAGCGCGTCGGCCAGCACCGGCAGGGCGATGCCCCGCAGCGCCCGCATCCCGCGCCCGGACGCGCCCCGCAGCCGTCGTGCCCTGCGGACCCGCAGCACGCTCTCCACCAACTGCGGGGCGACCGACAACGCGACCACGACGGCCGTGCCGACCGCGTACAACGCGCCGGGCACCGCCTTGAGCAGCCGTTTCGGGTTGGCCAGCGCGTTCGCCGCGCCGAGGCAGACCAGCATCGCGGCCAGCCGCAGCCCGTCGTAGAACCCGCCGAGGACCTGCTCGACGGCGACCGGCCCGAACAACCGGATGCCGGCCGCCCAGGCGGGCAGCGGGACCTCCGGCAACCGGATCAGCACGTGGTCGCCCTGCCCACCGCCGAACACGATGCGGAACACCACCCGCATCACCACGATCACCGCGCCGAGCACCAGGTACATCCGGAACGCCAGCGCCCACGGCGCGTCACCCCGCCGCCGGACGACCACCAGCGCGGCGACGGCGATCAGCAGCGCCAGCGGCAACGGATTGGTGGTGTGACTGGCCGCCGTGGCCAGGCCCAGCGCCCAGAGCCACCACGCGCCCGGGTGCAGCCCTCGGGGCAGCGGTGCCGACGGCCACCACGACGTCGCCCGGCCGGATCGGGCAGCCGTGCCCGCGTGGCCCCTGCCCCGGTCAGTCATCCTGGTCGACGGCCCGCCGCCGCCTGGCGGCGATCACGCCACCGGCGGCGAGTGCCGCCAGCAGCAACACCCCCGTCACCGTGCCCAGCGGGACGCCACCGCCGTCGCGGGGCGCGGCGACATCGGTCAGCACCGGCTCGGAGCTGGCCGGCGATGGGCCACCGGACCCGCCGGTCGGCGGCGCGGTGGCCGGCGCGCCAGCGGTCGTCGCCGGCCCACTCACCGGTGTCGTGGCGGAGGGTGCCGCGCGTGTCGTCGGCGCTGCCGGACCGGGGCCACCGCCGGCCGCCGTCGAGGGCGCGACCGGCCCGCTGCCCGCCGGTGGCGTGACCGGCGCGCCGCCGGTGGTTGGCGGCGGCGACGGTGGTGGCGACGGTCGTTTCGGTGCGAGACCGGGACGGGGCGCGTCGGCGGCGCTGCGGTTGAGGGAGAATGACCAGCCCTCGAAACTGCCGGCCGGCGGCTTGCGGTTGAGCACACCCTTGTCGCTGTACGTCCAGCTGCCACCGTTGGCCGCATGCCAGTACGACCAGTAGGCGCTGGCCGGGGGCGTGTCGACGCACTTCTCGGCCGCCGCCGACGGTTTGCCCTCGATCCGGCAGACGAACCCCTCGCCCCACCGCAGAGTGCCGGTGACCTGGAAACCGGCGTCCTTCAGCGCCGCCAGGCCGGTGGACGGCTCGCCCCGGGCGCACCGCACCACCGTTCCGCCACCGAGTTCGTTGAAGTCGACCACCACCGTGACGCCGGAGGCGTCCGGGCAGTAGCCGGCCGTCCCGGCGGCCATCGCCGGGGGACCCGATCCGCCCACCGCGCCGACGGCGGCCAGGACGACCACCAGCCCGGCGCGGACGACCCGGACGATCACGTCGCCCGCCGGCGGCCGAGGAGCAGCAGCAGCGACCCACCGCCGACCATCAGGAGCGCGACCAGCACGTACGTGGTGATCGCCGCGCCGGTCTTCGGCAGGCCACCCGCACCCCCCGGGGCGGTCGGCGTGGAGGTCGGGGCGGCGGTCGCCGACGCGGTGGGTGACGGGGCCGGTGCCGTGGTCGTGGTGGACGCGCTCGGGGTCGGGCTGGCCGACGCGGTCGGCGTCGGCGACCCGGTGGGTGTGGGGGACGCCGTTCCGGTCGGTGAGGCCGTGCCGGTCGGGGTGGGACCGGGCGACGACGGCGGCAGGTCGAGGCCGATCCGGCCGAGCGGCACCTGGGCGAGACCGAGCAGGGCCTGCGCGGTGGCCCGGCGCCACTGGTCCCGGGAGACGGCGTCGATCCCGGACCGGACGGCGGCGGCCAGGCCGTCGGCGTTGTAGGCGATGGCGCCCGCGTCGGCGGCGGCTGCGCCGCCGTGCGACGTGGTCAGCTGGAGCGCGCTCAGCGCGCCCGCTGCGCGGGCGGCCTCGGCGTGGCGTCCGGCGGCGGCGAGCGCCTGCCCGGCCAGGCCGGTGCTGTTGGAGTTCGCGCCGGTCGTCGGCCCCGAGCCGCCGAACGACCCGTCGGCGTGCTGCTGGGCGACCAACCAGTCCGCGCCCCGACCCGCCGCGTCGGCGGCGCCCGTGGCCCCCTCGTCAGCGGCGGCCAGCAGCGCCTGCACGGCCATGGCGGTCGAGTCGACGTCGAGGATGGCGCCGGCCTGCTCGTCGCACGACGGCGACGGGCCGTCCCCCGTGTCGGGGTAGAGCCGGAAGCCGCCGGCCGCGCACTGCTGCCGGACGAGGAAGTCGACGGTGTCCTGCGGGACGTCGCCGCTGCGGGCCAAGCCCAGCACGGTGAAGGACTGGTCGAAGGTGTTGCTGGCGTCCGGACCGCTGTCGGCGGTGGTGCGGCTGGTGATCCGCCCTCGCTGGTGTCCGGCGTCCGCCCCGGCGACCAGCGACAGGGCCTCGGCCCGCAGGTCGAAACCGCCGAAGTCGGTGGGGTCAGCTCCGGCGGCGGAGGCCGCGTAGAGCAGCTTCGCGGTGGCCCCGCCGTCGGTGAAGCCCTCGATGCCCCAGTCGTCGTAGCTGTTGTAGGAGCGCACGTGCGCCGCGACCTGCGCGGTCGCCGCCTGCCGGGTCGACGCGGCCACCCCGGTCGCGGACAACGCGATGACTCCGTCGATGGTCAGGCCCCAGTCCGAGCCGCCGAACGGCCCGGGAAGCGCCCCGTCGGCGACCTCACCGGCCAACCAGGACGCGGCCTCGCGTGCCGCGGCGGCCTCGGCCGGTGCCGGAGCGGCCACCACGGTCAGGGGCAGGGCGGCGATCGCGGCGAGGGTCGCCGCCGTGCTGGCGGCGAGGCCGGTGCCGATCCGCCGGTGCCGGGACAGGGGCATGGGGGTGCCTTTCGCAGAGCGGTCGGTGAAGGCGCCGGAACGCGCCCGAGGAGACGGCACCCCGCTCGCATGACGCGCTGAGCGGGGTGGACGGACCTCGGCGGCCCGGACTTCACCCTGTAGACCTCGACAGTGGAAGCCGCTCGTCCCGGGCGAGGCATTCCGGCTCGCGGGGTCGGTGCCTCGCTCACGGTTGCGGGTCAGCGCCGGCTTCGACCGGCTTTCCCCCACACGGGACGTATGCAGTTGGGTGCCCGGCGTGAACCGGGTGCCGACACGGTACCGCCCGCACGTCGAGTGACGCCAGAGCGGCGGCCGGCACCCGGCACACCACGGGTCGACGGGTCAGGGGGCGGCGATGCTCGGTGGGGCACCCGCGCCGAAGGACCAGCCCTCGACGCTGCCCGGCGCGGGGTTGTAGCTGGTCGCGCCGGACGTGCTGTAGGACCAGGAACCGCCGCTGGGCGCGTGCCAGTACGACCAGTACGCCGTGACGGGCGGGGTGTTGACGCATGGCTCCGTCGCGGCGGTGGGCTGGCCGTTGATCCGGCAGACGAAGGCCAGTCCCCAGCGTGAGGTGCCGGTCACGGTGAAGCCCGCGCCCTGGAGGGCGGCGAGCCCGGTCGCCGGGTCGCCGAGGGCGCAGGCAACCTGGACCCCGCCGCCGAGGGCGGCGAAGTCGACCACCACGGTGACTCCGGATGTGCCGGTGCAGGCGGCGGCGTGCGCGGCCTGCGGCGCAGGCTCGACGGCGGTCAGCGCGACGGCGGCGACGGCTGCGGCCAACAGCCCGGCAAGCCGGCTACGAAAGGCGGAGCGAGACACGGGTCCTCCCGGAAAGCGGACGTGAGAAATCGGGCGAGCGACGGGTACGGGTCACGGGCAGTCGACGACCGGCGCGCCGGTCGTCGCGCCGGCGGCGGACAGGTGGGCGTACCCGAGGCCGGTCAGGCCGAGGACGGCCTGCGCGGTGGCGCGGGCGGCGGTGCCCGGGTCGAAGGCGCCGCCGTCGAAGTCGACCGCGCCCCGATCGGCCGACGCCCCGGCGCAGCCGACCTGGAGTCCGGCGAGGAACGTGCGGGCCCGGGCCCAGGCCAGCGGCCGGTGACCGGCGCGCAGCGCCTGCGCGGCGAGCCCGGTGCTGTTGGCGTTCGGCGTTCCCGCCGCGTTGGCGAACCCGCCATTCGCACCCTGCACCGAGAGCAGCCAGCGCAGCCCCGCGGTAGCGTCGGCCTTACGACCGGCCGCCCGCAACGCCTGCACCGCGAGCGCGGTGGCGTCCACGTCGGAGGTGCAGACCGGCTGGGCCGGCAGCAGCGGGTAACCGCCGTCGGCGCAGCGGGTGCCGGCCAGCCAGGAGGCTGCCGCTGCCGGGACGCCCTGCGCGGTCCGGTCCAGGGCGAGGATGGCGAAGGACTGGCTGAACGCGTTGCTGTAGTCGCCGTAGGCCGACCGGTCGGTGAACCGGCCGGTCGCCGACTGGAGCGAGCGCAGGCGGGCGACCAGGTCCACCCCGCCCACATCTGTCGGGTCTCCGCCGCGCACCGCCACGGCGAGGGCGAGCTTGGCGGTGGCGCCGACGTACGCCTCGGCTGTGCCGTCGCCGACGTAGGCGTCGCGGACGTCGGGCCGGGTGACCCAGGCCAGCGCCCGCGTGCCGGAGTCGTCGGCGACGCCGGCAGCGGCGAAGGCGAACACCGCGTCGAGCGTGAGGCCCTGGTCCGGGAAGGCCACCCCGTCGTAGACCACCTCGAAGCGTTCCCCGTCGACCAGTTGCCGGGCCAGCCACCCGGCGGCGGCCTCCGCCCGGGTCGTGCCGGTGGAAGCAGGAGCGGGAGCGGCGAGCGCGGGCGTGGTGAGGGTGAGCGCGGCGAGCACACCGCAGAACAGGGCGAGCAGGCGGTGCCGGCTCAGGCGGACGACCATCGGAAGCGCCTTTCCGGCCCGGCGGTCGTCAGAACCCGGACGACCGCCGCGGCACGGGGTCGACCGGGACTCCGACCCGTGGGCCACGACGGGTGGGGAGCGGGATCGCGCGTGCGTCGGGTATTCGGGCTTGCCATCGGAGCGCACCCCGACGACCTACCGTTGCGGGCCAGCGCCGGACTTCGACCGGACTTCCCCCACACGGACGCGCTGATGAAGTTGTCGCGTCAGTCTGGACGGGCGAGGCAGCACGTGTCAATGCGTCGTACGACATTGACGCAGAGTGACCGCCGCACGGGAGTGGACGTCGTTCGGCCGTGCCGGGCGGGACGCCTCGGCGTCCCGCCCGGCACGCGGTCACCTGCCGCGAAGCTCGACGGCGGCGGCGACGAGGTGCGCGAGGGACGCCTCGACCTCGGGATAGCTGCGGGTCTTCAGGCCGCAGTCGGGGTTCACCCACAGCCGCTCGGCCGGCACCACGGCCAGGGCCCGGCGAAGCGCCTCGACGACCTCGTCACGTGGCGGCACCCGGGGCGAGTGGATGTCCCACACACCTGGCCCGACCCCCCGGCGGTAGCCGGCCGCGGCAAGGTCGTCGAGGACCTCCATCTTCGAGCGGGACGCCTCGATGCTGGTGACGTCGGCGTCGAGGGCGTCGATGGCGGTGATGACCTCGCCGAACTCGGAGTAGCACAGGTGGGTGTGGATCTGGGTGTCGTCGGCGACACCGCTGGTGGCCAGGCGGAACGCGCCGACCGCCCAGTCCAGGTAGGCATCCTGGTCTGCCGCGCGCAGGGGCAGGGCCTCGCGCAGCGCCGGCTCGTCGACCTGGATCACCCGGATGCCGGCCGCCTCAAGGTCGCCGCACTCGTCACGCAGGGCGAGGGCGACCTGGTCGGCGGTGACGTCGATCGGCTGGTCGTCGCGCACGAACGACCAGGCGAGGATCGTCACCGGACCGGTGAGCATGCCCTTGACCGGCCGATCGGTCAACGACTGCGCGTAGGAAGACCAGGCGACCGTCATGGGAGCCTTGCGGGCCACGTCGCCGTAGATGATCGGCGGACGGACACAGCGGGAGCCGTACGACTGCACCCAGCCGTGCTCGGTAGTGGCGAAACCGGTCAGTTGCTCGCCGAAGTACTGGACCATGTCGTTGCGTTCCGGCTCGCCATGCACGAGCACGTCGAGGCCCAGCCGCTCCTGGAGCCGGACGACGTGCTCGACCTCGGCGCGCATCCGCTGGATGTAGCCGGCGTCGTCGAGCCGGCCGGACCGGTGTGCGGCGCGGGCCGCACGCAGCTCGGCGGTCTGCGGGAACGAGCCGATGGTCGTGGTGGGCAGCGGCGGCAGCGGCATCCGGGCCTGCTGGGCCGCCGCCCGCTGCCGGTAGTCACCCCGTTGCCTGTCGCCAGGGCGCAGCGCGGCGAGCCTGTCCCGTACGGTGTCGTCGCGCCACGCCGCTGGGGCGGACGGCAGCGGTTCGGGCAGCGACGTGGCGCCGTCGCGCAGGGCTCGGCCGAGCAGGACGACCTCGTCGACCTTCTGCCGGGCGAAGGCCAACCGCCGGCGCAGCCGCGGATCGAGCGTCGCCTCGGCGGCGAGGTCCACCGGCACGTGCAGCAGGGAACAGGAGGCGGACACGGCGACGTGGTCGGCGAGCCCGGTGACCACCGCACCGGTCGTTATCGCCGCCCGCAGGTCGGTGCGCCAGACGTTACGGCCGTCGACCAGTCCGGCGACGATCGTCTTGCCGTGCAGTGGGCCGGCCCCGGCGAGACGTCGCAGGTTGCCGGGCCCGGCAACGAGGTCCAGGCCGAGCGCCTCGACCGGCGTGTCCAGCAGCGCGGGCAGCGCGTCACCGAGTTCCCCGAAGTAGGTGGCGACGAAGATCCTCGGCCGCTGCCGCACGGAGCACAACCGCGTGTAGGCATCGCGTAGCGCCTCGGTCTCGGCCGTGGTGCGGTCGGCCACGTAGGCGGGTTCGTCGAGCTGAACCCACGTGACACCGGCGGCGGCGAGGGCACGGAGAATGTCGGCGTACACGTCGACGAGTTCGGTCATCCGATCGAATGCCCCGGCACCTGGCGTGGAGGTCTTGGCCAGCAGCAGGAACGTGGCGGGCCCGACCAGCACCGGTCGGCTCTCGATACCCAGCGCGCGGGCTTCTCCGTACTCACGCAACGCCTTGTCGGGGTTCGCGGCGAACACGGTGTCGGGTCCGATCTCCGGGACCAGGTAGTGGTAGTTGGTGTCGAACCACTTCGTCAGCTCCAGCGCCGGTTCGGCGTCGACGCCGCGGGCCATGGCGAAGTAGGTGTCGAGCCCCGACAGGCCGAGCCGGGCGAAGCGTCGTGGGACCGCGCCGACGGCCACCGCCGTGTCGAGGACGTGATCGTAGTAGGAGAACGTGTTCGACGGGATCGCGTCCAGGCGGGCGTCGCGCAGCGTCCGCCAGACCCCGGCGCGCAGCGCGACCGAGGCGCTCTCCAACTCCGCGGCGTCGATGCGGCCCGCCCAGTAGGCTTCCACGGCCTTCTTCAGTTCACGGTTCCCACCGATACGTGGATAGCCGAGCACGGTGCTCTGACCGAATGTGGTGCTCATGGGTCCTTCCCTCGAAGCGTCCGAGGACTCGCGCGAGGGCGGGAGGGAAGAGGCGCAGGGATGCGCCGGCTTCCGCCCCGGCCTTCCCGAGAGACCGTCAGCGGCGCACACCGGCCGGTGTACGCAGTGCGGGCAGGTCTTCGGACTCGTGGGCATGACCTGTTCGGTCGCCTACTGGCCGTCGCTTCCCAGACCTCGCGGTCCAGTGCTTGATGACGGCGGTCGTTCCCACTCACCGCTGCGGGGCAGTCCCGGTCTCGCACCGGGTTCCCTCTTACGACGCCGCGACGCTCGAACGTCACGGCGAACCAGCACTGCTGTCTATCCTAGGTGTCCAGAAGCGATCGGCGTTGGCGCGGCACGAGGTGCGTCAAGCCCGGGCCCGACTGGCGTGCATCGAGGCGATCGTCGCGGAGGCCGACCCGACCGACAGCTTGTGCGAACGTCTCACCCGGGTGCTGGCCGGCTCGGATGCGGCTCGGCCAACAATCGGACGTCAGGAAAGGTGACAGGGTCGCCCTTTAGCCCGCGTTCACGGCCGGCTCCCGTTACCTCCATCCTCGATGCCATGCTCGGCATGAGTGCTCATACGCAATTTCTGCAGCCGCAGGTCAGAGAAGCAGGGTTCGCTTCCGGCCTTCGGGGAAAAGGCTCACGCCGAGGTGAGGCGGTTCCGCCTCACCTCGGCGCTCCTATGACAGGTCAGGATCCCGACAGGGTGAAGTACGGCGATCCAGGAATGCTGCCATACGTCCTGAACACGCTCTTCTTCAGGTCGTTGATGTTCCGGGTGCCGAGGTAGACCGTGGCGCCGTTCTTGTAGCCGTAGACGTTCACCGGCTCGCTGCTGTACTTGCCGAAGTGAACCGTGGAGCAGCCGCCCGGCGGCGCAACGTACGTGGTCAGGCCGCCGCGATACGGAAACTCGAGGTACGAGCTGTAGTTGCCCTTGCTGCACACCCCCGTCGCGCCAGTGGCCGCGAGGGCCGGGCTCGCGGACGCGAGCGTCCCCACCGTGGCAGCAACGGCGAGCAGGCCGACAATCTTTGCCCGTCGCCGATTCTGAACATTCTTGGCCATGCTGTTCCACTCCCGCCTGGTTGCCAGTTGCCTGGCGTATGTGCGTACACCTCGTTCACGTGCCCGGCTGGAGAATGGTTCACGGTTTCTCTGGCGCCACCACGACTCAGCGCCAACGCCCAGCCACGATCCCAAACGGCCGCTGCCGTACCAGGCGGGCAACGGCGGCCCTGTGGCGCGGTCGGACGATCATGATCAGTCCGGCGGTGATCACGAGTCCCACTCCCAGCGGTATCCCGGCGAGCAGCCACGGGTTTGCCTTGAACGCTCGGCTGGATGCACCGACCTGCCCGGGCGGGGGGAAGGTGACCTGGCTGGCTGCGGTCTTCCTCACCAGGCCGCTTTGCAGGTGCACCTCCGCCTTCCATGGGCCGTTCGGCAGGTCTCGAGGGAAGCGGATGGTGACGGTGCCGGAGGTGCCGGGCGCCAGGGTGGCGCCCTGTGCGACGTTGAACGGTCCGGTGTGCATGCCGGCGGGGCCGTCGGACAGGTTGGCGGAGCCGGTGATGTCCAGGGCGCGCTCGCCGGTGTTGCGCACGGTGATGCCGAGGGTGGGTATGCCGTCGTTGTCGCGGGCCGGGGTCATTTCGCCGATGGTGAAGTCGGAGGGAGGCTCCCCGCCGGGGCCGATGTCGAGGTACATCCGGATGCCCACGCGGCGGACCTGGCGGACGGTGACGTTCGGGTCTGGTTTCGGCGTGACCTGCGCCCAGATCACTCCGTACCGTTCGCCGCGTGACGCGTCCGGGGGCACGGTGATGGTCACCCGCACCCGTGCGTCCGTGTGGGGCTTCAGGTCGACGGCGGGGCGGTCGAGGGACACCCAGGAGGTGAGCTCGTTGGTTTCCCTGCCTTCGCCGAACTGGAACTCGCCCTTGCTGATGCTCGCGGCGGCGGGGTAGACCTCGATGTGTTGCGGGTTGTCGGAGTCGTTCTTGACGAGCACCTGACGGTGGATGGTGGCGCCGGGTGGCAGGTGGTCGACGATGTACCGCCGCGCGCGGGGGTCTTCCCGTCGGTTGGCCGGCGCCTCCAGCAGTTGGATGCCGATGCTTCCCGCGTCCGGGTCCGTTGCGGGCTCGCTGGCCTGGGCGGGTCCGCCCAAGCCAGCGATGCACAGCAGGGCCAGGGCAGCCAGCCGGCCCGGGTAGTCAGGCCACCGAATGGGTCACCGTCCCGGTGTAGAGCCCCCCCGCGGCAGACAGGGGCACGTCGACGATCAGGTTCGGGTTCCAGGTCGCCGAGTTGTCGCCGGTGCCACCGCTGTGGGTGAAGGCGGTCAGCGGTGAGGTGTTGCTCAGCGGTTGCGCGCTGGCGCTGGTGGGCTGGCCGGGGGTGAAGGTTCCGGTGCCGGTGGTCGCGATCGCCGGCCCGGACCAGTAGCTCACGTCTGACGCCGGGATGACCTGCCCGGTGCTCCCGGAGCCGGTGGTGAAGTCGGTGGACGTCACGCTGGCTGTCCAGCTGGCGTTGGCTGCGGCCCGCTGGTCCGTCACCGTGACCTGGCCGAGGGCGCCGGTGATCGTCCCGCCGGGCGAGCCGCTACCGAGGTTCGCCGCACCGGGCGTATCGATGGTCAAGGCCCCCGTGTTCACCGTGAAGGTGACCGTTGTGCTGTCCGACGCCGCTGCAAAGGCCGGTGCGGCGGACAGACCCACCACCGCCACTGCGGCCGTGGTGAACAGTAGAACTCTGCGCATGCTGCAACCTCATCTCCCGATATCCCCGGTCCGCCGCGTGGGAACGCGGCGGGCAGTCACAGATGCACGATAACCAGAAAAAGCCGCAGGAGCCCCATAACTACGTGAATCGGACAAACGGTGACGCCTCAACGACGAAGCCAACCAACCAGAAGCAACCATCCGGTTACCCGACACCCGGTCAGGCGACCGAGTGGGTCAGGATCGCGGTGTAGGTGCCGGCCACCGCCGACAGCGGGACGGTGATCACCAGGGTGGGACGCCAGGTGGCGGAGTTCGTCCCCGAGCCACCACGCAGACTGAACGCGGTTTGCGTCTGGCTGAGGGGCTGGGCCTGGGCGGCCGTGGCCTGCCCCGGGGTGAAGGTACCGCTGCCGGTGGTGGCGGTGGCCGGCCCGGACCAGTAGGAGGCGTTGCCCTTCGTGACGGTGAAGCCGGAAGTGCCAGTGAAGTCGGTGATCGACACGGTGGCCGTCCAGGCGGCGGGCGAAAGCGCACGTTGGTCGGTCACCGTCACCGCGCCGATGCTGCGGCTGACGGTGACGCCCGGACTGCCGCTGCCAATGCTGGCGGTGGCAGGCACGGTGATGGAGAGGGATCCGGGCGGCGGCGCCGCCGTGAGCCGGGCCGACTGGCTGCCGGTGGTCTCGGCGGTGCCGACCACCACCCTGGTAAAGGTCGCCGTAGAGACACTGACCGTCAGCCGCACGGCGGCGGCGTAGACGCCTGCGGCGGTGGCCGAGGAGGAGCCCGATATCCGGATGGTTGCCTTGTTGCTGCGATCGGCGATCAGGGACAGGCCAGCGTAGTCGCCGGTGGTCGGCGCGGTGAGGGCGACCGATGCACCCGCGTCGGCGGTGAATGCCGCGCCGCTGACCGTCGGGCCGCAGGGCGTGGGATACGTGGAACAGCCGAGATAGATCGCGACGCCGCTGCCGGTCAGCTGACTGCCCGTGCCGGTCACCGTGACGCCGCCGGTCACGACGAAGGTGCCAGCAGCGAGGGTGAGACGCGCGCCGCCGCTGACAGTGATGGTGTCGTACACCCCAGGGTTGATGGTCCGCGAGCCGGTGGTCAGGGTGACGTTGGCAAAGGGTGGGGTCGGCGTGGCGGGGCAGGCGGCGTCGCCGGGGCAGAGGGGCAGGCTGGCATAGGGATCGGTGCCGGCGGGCTGGTTGACCGGTGCCGGGCTGAACGCGCCGGTGTTCTTGGCTGCGAAGCCGGCGGGGGCGGCCGGACCGCCGATGGTGGTGGTGGCGCTGATCAGCGCGGTGCCCGATTCGCCGCTGGCCAGCGCCGCTTCGCTGCTCGTGGAGTTGACCAAGATCGCCCCGGTGACGCTGATGGTGCCTGGTTGAGCGCGCAGGGCGTCCTTTGCCGAGGGGTCGAGGACGCACAGGGTGGCGGTACACGGAGTGGCCGCCTGCGCGGCAGGCGCCGAGGTCACCAGACCGGCCGGAGGAGCAAGGAGGAGCAAGCCGAGGATCGAGGATGCTCGCAACAAGCGGCGGGGGCGACTCAGACCTATCACTCGTACATTATTAGCAACTCCAGCATCAAACGTCGCAAAAAGGTCATACGCCCCGCGCCTCGACCCGCCCGAACTTGCCCTGCCGGTGGTCCGCTCCGCACCCGGCCCAACCACCCCAATCGCCCCAATCTGCCGAAAACAGTCATCTACCCCCAAATGCGACCTATCATCGCTCGTGTTCGTCTTCGGAATCTGACGGGGGTTGTGAAAGTGAGAAAGATGATGCGCCAGTACGCGGCGGTCGCCGCGATGGCCACAGGGCTGCTGATGGCATGGAGCGTGCCGGCGGCAGCGCAGGCCACGATCGACATCAACCCGGGCAACGTGCCCACTACCGCTGCCGCGTTCACCCAGGACTGCGACCCGAACCTCGGCGGCGGACCCTATCCGAATGAGGACGTGTGGGTGTTCAACCTGCCCGGCAACCCGGACACCTCCGGGGTGTTCGAGTCGGTCACCGCGACCTTCTCCACCCCGCAGGGCACCGTGACCGTCACCATCCCCACCGACGGCGGCGAGATCGTCAACGACCTCGGCACCAGCAAGGCGTGGATTCGGCTACCCGCCGGGTGGACGCTGACCGGCGCCACGGCGACGATCAGCGGGCAGGCGGACTTCTTCGTCCTGACCCACACCTGCGCCGCGAGCGGCACCCCCACCCCCACACCCACCCCGACGGGGTCACCGACCGGCCAGCCCACCCCGACGCCGACGGCGACGGGGTCACCGACCGGCCAGCCGACACCGACACCGACGGCGACGGGCTCGCCTACCGCCAAGCCCACACCGACTAAGTCCAAGCTGCCCGTCACCGGCGCCAACCGCGGATCCGGACCGATCGGCCTGGCCGCCGCCGGCGTGCTCACCGTCGCGGCCGGCACGGTCCTCGTGTTGGCGCGCCGCCGCCGCGGCACGCGTGCCTGACACCTCATGTTGGCCCTGCCGGCCAACGCGGTAAGCAGGTGACCGAAACGGTCACCCGCGGCTGGCACGGGGCCGCCGACCTCCTACGGCGCGCCCCGTGCCAACCGCATCCACCTGCTGCGGCACCTCCGCCCGTGGCGACATGCGGTTTTGCACTACAACAGGCTTCGCCCGCGAGACCTGGCACCCGTCCTAACAGGAATCTCGTAGCTGGCCCGGATCCTTCTCGTACGTCCTGATGGTCTGGTCTGGAGGTTCGATGAGGGGACTCACATCGGCGCGGCCGGACTGGCCGCCGCTGTGGTGCTGGGGCTCGGACAACCCGCCTGGGCCGCGCCGGACGCCGGCGGCACGCCGGGCGGTGGCGGAACCGGCCGGGATGGCGGGGTGCCGGTGGGGTCCTCCGGCAGGCGGGGCCGCCACGGCCGCAGGTGGTCGACGCCCAGGTCCCACAGCGTGCGGACCAGTTCGAGAGCCGCCACGCCCCGCGCGTCGTAGCACCGGTACCCGGCACCGGAGTACCCGGCCGGCGCGACGATGCCCTCGTCGGCATAGAACCGGATGGCGCTGACACTCAGACCCGTACGCCGGGCCACATCCCCGATCGACAACCACTCGTCCATGGCCACCACCCCGACGTCTCAAGCCGCTGGAGAGTCAACAGCGGAACCCCGGCTAGCCGGTGGCGTTGACGACGGCGGCGATCCGCTCGGGCAGCGGATACACCTGCTCGACCGGCAACCGGGCGGCGGCGGCCCGGTCGTCACCGCTGCGCACCAGGTCCCGGATCTGCCGCACGTCGGAGGTGACGTCGCGGATGGCCACCACCCACTCGTCGACGTACCCGGCGACGGCCGGGCCGGAGAGACCCACCTGCAACGACCGGTGCGGCAGTGCCGCCAGGCGCAGGGATCGTTCCGGATCCCACTGCACCCGCACCGGACTGGCCTTGAGCTGCCGCGACCAGGCCGCCCGGTCGGGGTACAGATCCGGGTCGTGGTGACTCAGGCAGGCCCGCTCCAGCGCCCACTCGAATCCCTCGCGGCGCAGGTCCACGGCGAGCACCCGTTCCTGGCCCTCCTTGGTGGCCCAGCCGCAGCGGTACATCATCCACAGGAACGACGGCTTGATCCACGTCATCCGTTCCCGTTTGAACGGGGCCACGAAACGGCCCGCCGCCACCGCCGGCTCCGCGATCTGCGGAGGGTACGCCTGGTAGACGGTGATGGTGTCGGCTGAGTATCGAGCGCGGATCTGACGCAGGGGTACGGACATCCGCCGATCGTCGCCGACCCAGCCGGGCGCGAGCCACCGAATTCGGCGGCGCGGACCGTCACATCGAGAAGCGGTTCACCCGCTCGGGACGCAGCACGATGCGCACCACTCCCCCGCTGCGCCACTCGTCGACCAGGCTCTGGCGCTTCGGGTCGCTCATGTCGTAGTACCGCCCGGCGAGCCGGGTCGCCAACTCCACGCCGCCGTCGTCGTGCAGCGTGACCGGGCCCTCCACCGACACCCAGTGCTCGGGCTCACCGGTCGGCGCGGCCACGACCACGGAGGCCCGGGGCCGCTCACGGAGACGCTTCAGCTTCGGCGCGTCGGGCAGCGAGAACATCTGGAGGTCACCGTCATCGGTGATCTCGAACCACACCGGGCGCGGCGCCGGCCAGCGGTCCCCACGGGGCGCCACGGTGAGGAAGGCGTACAGCGGCCGGGCGAGCAGGGCAAGATCCTCGTCGCGGAACATGCCTCCAGCCTAAGGCGCATTCGGTGGGCGCGGTCGAGCCGAGGCGGAGTCCGGACTCGGGCCGGCGGCGCCCCGTGCGGCGGGAATGCCGTGCGGGGCGACGAACACCTTGTCGGCTGTGCCCGCACGCTGCGCCTCCAGGGCCTCGGGCAGCTGGTCCAGGCCGTAGAACGCCGGACGCAGGCGGTCCAGGCCGAGGGACGGCAGCAGCTGCACGGCGCGGTGATGGGTGTACGGGTTGATCACCGCGCCGACGAGCGTCAGCTCCCGGGCGAAGATGTCGTTGGGGCGTACCCGCGCCTCGTCGTCGGGCCGGGCCACCCCGAAGACGAGGATCCGGCCGCCCCGCGACGACACGGTGATGGCCGATTCGAGGATCCGGCCGGAGCCGACGGCGTCGATCACGTGCGGGAAGCCGAGCCCGTCGGTCAGCGCGACGGCCTCGTCCAGCGACGCCGGGTCGAGCGCGGCGTCGGCGCCCATGCGCAGGGCTGCCGCCCGCCGGTCGGCGCGCGGGTCCAGCACCACGACCGGCGCGAGCCCGCGGGCCCTGGCGAGAGCCACCATCATGGCACCGGCCGGCCCGGCGCCGAAGATGAGGACCGGCAGCCCGGACCGCGGGTCGAGCTGGTCCATGCCGTGCAGGCAGCAGGCGAGCGGCTCGGTCATCGCCCCGATCCACGGCGGCGTCGCGGCCGGCAGCCGGTACGCGATCCGGGCCGGCACCACCATCCGCTCGGTCATGCCGCCGTCGAGTTTCACGCCGTACCCCCGCTTGGCGTCGCAGAGGTGCTCCTGGCCGAGGCGGCAGTACGTGCACCGGGTGCAGTAGTCGTGGGGTTCGACGGTGACCAGGTCACCGACGGTGAGCCCGTCGACCGCCGCACCGACCTCGGTGATCCGGCCGCACACCTCGTGGCCGAGCACGACCTGCGGCGCGGCGGCGAAGCTGCCGGCCACGATGTGGCTGTCGGTGCCGCAGACGCCGACCGCGAGGGGCGCGATCGCCACCTCCAGCGGCCCCGGCGGCGTCGCTTCGGACCGGAGCAGCCGGACGTCGCCGACGCCGAAGAAGCGGGCCTCAGTCAGCAGCACGCAGCAACTCCCTCAGCCGGCGGATGTGGGCGCGGGCGGCGTCCTCGGCGGCCCTCGCGTCACCGGCGCCGATGGCCTCGAAGATGGCCTGGTGGTCGTGGACGGCCTGGACCATGCCACCGGTCAGGCTCGTGGACCGCATCGCCACGAGCACCCGGCTCTGGACGCTGTCGAGCATCCGGGCCAGCACCGGGCTCTGCGCCGCCTGCCGGATCTCCCGGTGGAACGCCGCGTCCAGCTCGATGTGACGGGCGAAGTCGCCCTGCTCCGCGACGGTCCGGTGCTCGGTGAGCAGCGCGAGCAGGGTCCGCCGCAGCGAGCCGTCGTACTTCTCCGTCGCCAGCCGGGCCACCGCGCCCTCCAGGACCTCGCGGGCCTCGTAGAGGCTCACCAGTTCGGCGCGGGAGATGCGGGCGACCTCGGCGCCGCGGTTCATCGTCTCGGCGACCAGGTTCTCCTGGACCAGGCGGATCACCGCGTCCCGGACCGGGCTGCGGCTGACGTGGAACTCCTCGGCGAGCGCCGGGACGCTCAGGCGCGAGCCCGGCCGCAACTCGCCGGAGATGATCCGGTCGCGGAGCGTCTTGTAGAGCACCTCACCGACGCGCTGGTCGGTCTGAAGAGAGCTGGTCACTGGAGGAACGTCCCTGCGAAGTGGCGGTAGTTGGCAGCGACCGCCGCGACCGCCTCGGGCCGCGTCAGTTCACCGGTCAGAAGTCCGCGCAGCGAGTCCCACCAGATGCTACGGCCGATGGCGAAGCCCGTGAACCCGTTGGCCGCCGCGTCGGTGAGCCAACCGTCGAGTGTGGTCCGCGGGGCGTTCGCCCCGAGCAGGATGCACTCGCCGCCGGTCTGGGCGGCGAGGTCGGCGGCCGTCCGGTAGTGCTCCGGCGCGCCGAGGTGCTCCAGCTTCCAGACGTCGACGGGCACCTCCTCGACGATCTCCGCCATCGCCCGGTGGATGAGCCCCGGCCGCACCTCGGTCTCGAAGACCTCGCTCGGGATGCTCCGCTGCCCGGGCGTCGGCGGCACCAGCAGCTCGAAGAGGAAGCGGCCACCGGCGTCGTGTACGGCCTGCGAGACCTTGGCCAGCCGGGACCGCTGCTCCCGGTTGTCCGCGGCCGAGCCCTCGACGTTGTAGCGGACCAGCACCTTGGGGAACTCGGGACGGAAGTGGGCGAGGAACCCCGGCAGGTCGGCCGGTTCGGTCTCGTACACGTCGCAGCCGCCGCGCTCCACCGGCATGCTCACCGTCACCCGGTGGGCCCGGGCACGCTCGGGCACGCCCGCGCCGAGCTGGTCGTCGACCAGGATGCCGGCGTGCGCGGCCAGGCGCGGCTCGGCGTCGAGGGCGGCGAGCAGTCCTTCGAGGACCATGTGCTTGCCGTCGGTGACCGCCGCGCGTTCGGCGGGCAGCGCGGTGGCGGTGTGCCCGTAGAGGGCCTGGGTCAGCCAGGGACGCTGGTCGACGGCGAGGATCAACAGGCTCATCGGGCTACCTCCGACACGGAATGGGCGTTCGCCGACACGATGCAGGGCTTGACGTAGTCGCCGGCCACGAAGCGGGCGAACGCCTCGGGCAGCTCGCGCAGGGTGAGGGGTTTGACGATCAGGTCGCGCAACTGCGCGCCCATGACGCGCAGCAGATCCCAGTTCGCCTCGACCTCGTTCACCGGGAAGTAGAAGGAGCGGACGGTGTAGCAGTCGGTCCGCCGCCAGCGCGGCGTGGCCGGCATGGTGTACGGCTCGTTCGACTCGCCGAGGGCGACGACGGTGCCGCCGGGCCGGACCACCCGCTGTGCCGTCTCCCGGGCCGCGTCCGCGCCGCTGACCTCGACGACCATGTCGTACTGGTTCTCCGCCGACAGGTCACCGGCGGGCGTCGCGCCGAGCGCCGTCGCGGTGTCGAGGCGGCCGGGGTTGGGGTCGAAGGCGTCCACGGCGATCCCCATGGCCCGGGCGACCGCCACGACACCGAGGCCGAGCGGCCCCGCGCCGACGACCAGCGCGCGGTCCACCGAGTCCTGGGTACGCAGGGCCAGCCGCAGGGCGTGCGCGGCGGTGCCGACCGTGTCGAGCCCGAGGACCGCGACCGACAGCGGGATGTCGTCCGGCACCGGCAGGACGCACCGCGCCGGGACGTCCACGTGTTCGGCGAACCCGCCGTCGCGCTGCCAGCCGACGAGCTGTGACAGGTGCAGGCACTGGTTGGTGCGGCCGGCCGTGCAGCGTACGCACGTGCCGCAGAAGACCGGGATGTAGACGATGGCCCGCGTGCCCTCGGGCAGCGCGCCCCCGACGACGGTGCCCCCGATCTCGTGGCCCGGCACGACCGTCGACCCGCTGCGCAGCAGCCGCTTGTCCGACCCGCAGAGCGCGCAGACGTCGACCCGCAGGCGCACGTCGCCCTCGGCGACGTCCCCGAGCGCGACCTGCTCGAAGGCGATCTCCCCGTTGCCCTGGAAGCGGGCCCGCATGGACGTCACTTGACGGCTCCCCCGGTGATGCCGCGCACCAGCCAGCGCTGCGCGAAGACCGTCAGCAGCAGGGCGGGCGCGGAGATGAGCGTGCTCGCGGCCATCAGGCCGCCGAAGTCGTTCGAGCCCTGGCCGATGAAGTTGAACGCGATGACGGTCAGCGGGAGCGTCCGCTCGTTCGCCAGGGCCAGCGCGAACAGGAAGTAGTTCCAGCTGAAGATGAAGCTGAGCGTCAGCGCGACCGACAGCCCGGGCAGGGCCAGCGGCAGGGCGATCCGGCAGAACCGCTGCCAGGCGTTCGCGCCGTCGATGAGCGTCGACTCCTCGATGCTGATCGGGATCTCCTCGAAGAACGGCACCAGCAGCCAGATGCACAGCGGCAGCGTGATGATGAGGTGCGCGACGATCAGCAGGGTGTAGTTGAGCGCCACGCTGTCCGGGCCGCCGACGCGGATCGAGAGCACGAACAGCGGCAGCACGAACAGCACGCCGGGGGCCATGCGGGCCAGCAGCGTCAGGAAGCCGAGCGCGGCGAGCTTGCGGCGCACGATCACGTACGCGGCGGGCGCGCCGAGCGCCAGCCCGAGGATGGTCGACCCGCCGGCCACAATGAAGCTGTTGGCGATGTAGCGGCCGAACTCGAAGCGCGAGAAGAGGTTGGTGAAGTTGTCCAGGGTCAGTGGCGAGCCGACGTCGAACAGCGAGCCGGTGATGTCGACGTTGTTGCGCAGCGACGACCAGAGCATGAAGAGCACCGGGCCGAAGAAGACGACGGCGAAGGCGAGATACGCGGCGTAGACGCCGCCGAGCCGCTTGCTCATCGCGCGGCCCGCTGCCGGAACCAGGTGAACGCTCCCGCGATCCCGATCACCAGCACGAGCAGGGCGATCTGGAGGGCGGCGGCGTAGCTCGGCTCGTGGTCGACGAAGCCGGCGTTGTAGCCGTACACGTTGAGGGTGTTCGTGGAGTTCACCGGACCCCCCTGGGTCATGATGTAGATCGTGTCGAAGAAGCGCACGAGGTCGACGGTGCGCAGCAGCATCGCGACGGTGAGCACCGGGCGCAGGAGCGGCAGGCCGATGTTCCAGGCCGTACGCCAGCCGCTCGCGCCGTCGATGGCGGCGGCCTCGAACGGCTCCTCGGGCAGCGACCGGATCCCGGCCGAGATGATCAGAGCCATGAACGGGGTCCACTGCCAGATGTCGACCAGGGCGATGGACCAGGGCGCGATGTCCGGGTCGCCGAGCCACACCACCGGGTCGATGCCGACCTTGGCGAGGATCTGGTTGGCGGCGCCGAGCGACGGGTCCATGATCAGCAGCCACACCAGGCCGACCGCCACCGACGCCGTGATCGCCGGGACCAGCATCATGCCCTGGAAGATCCGCCGGCCGGGCACGTCGAGGCTCATCACGTACCCGAGGGCGAGACCGAGGACGGTCTCCACCAGCAGGCAGACCACGAAGAGGAACAGGGTGATCTTCAGCGAGTTCCAGAACTCCGGGTTGCCGAACATCTCGGCGTAGTTGGCGAACCCGAGGAACCCCGCGTTCGTCCCGTCGGACCGCCGGTCGCTGACCGACAGCCAGATCGTGTACGCCACCGGCACCAGCACGAGCACGGCCGTGACCAGCACGGCCGGCAGCGCGAACGGCCACACGCCGCGGGCGGTCGGGTCGACCCGGCGGCGGGAGCGCCGGGGCGGCGCCCCCGCCGCCGGCCCCGCGCTGGCGGATCCGGAGGCGGCGGGCCGCTTCGTCATCAGGTCACTCATGGCTCATCCGGCGTTCTTGGCCAGGAGCGGCGTCAGGCCGTCCTGGATCTCCTTGGCCGCGGCCTCGGCGTTCGCCTGGCCGAGGATCACCTTGCCGACCGCGTCGCCGACGACCTTGCGCATCTCGGGGGCGGCGACACCGACCGGGCCCACCTCGGTGGAGCCGTTGGTCTGCACGTTGGCGAGCGCCTGGCTCCACTGCTTCAGCGTGTCGGTGTTCAACGTGTCGGTGTACGCCTTGTCCTGCGCCACCGAGGCGCGCGGCGGCGCGATGCCACCCTCGGTCAGCTTGAGCTGGGTCTCCTTGCTGGTCGCCCACTCGATGAACTTCCAGGCCGCGTCCTTGTGCTTGGAGTAGGAGGACATGGCGATGCCCCAGCTCAGGACCGTCGACTTCGAGCCCGCCGAGCCGGCCGGGAAGTCCAGCACCCCGATCTTGCCGACCACCTTCGAGGTCTTCGGGTCGTTGATGCTGCTGATCTCGTTGCTGGACTCCAACTCCATGGCCACGTTGCCGGCCGCGAAGAGCGCGGAGGACTGGGTGAAGGTGTTGTTCACGACGCCGGGCGGGCCGTAGTCCCGGGCGAGGGTCGCGTACCGGTTGATCGCGTCGGCGGCGCCCGGCGTGTCGAAGTTCGGGGTGCCGTCCGGCTTGGTCCACTCCACGCCCTGGGAGTGCAGGAACGGGCCGAAGGTGAACGGCAGGGCGGCGGACTGCCCGCGCAGCGCGATCGGCGTGACCTTGCCGTCGGACTTCTGCTTGATCGCGGCGGCGACCGTCGGCAGCTCGTCGAGGGTCTTCGGCGGCGTGATGCCGTACTTCTCGAACAGGTCCGTCCGGTAGTACAGGACGACACCCTCGACGTTCACGGGGGCGGCGATCATCTTGTCCTGAACGGTCATGCCAGCCTTGACCGCGGCCGGGAAGTCGGCGGCGTCGTACGCGGCGGACTTGCCCATGTAGTCGTCGAGCGGCGCGTAGTAGCCGGCCTTGCTGAACTGGAGGCCCTCGCGCGACGGCAGCGTCATGAAGACGTCCATCGACGAGCTGCGCGACTGCAGGGTCAGCGAGATCTTGTCGCGGGCCTGCTGCTCGGCGAAGGTCTGCACCTTCACCTTGATGCCCGCGGTCTTCTCGAACTCGGGCAGCAGCGGTTCGATGGCCTTCTGCCACGGGTGGTTGGACATGACCAGGGAGATCTCGTCGGCGCTGCCGCCCGAGTCGCCACCGCCGCAGCCGGCGGCGAGCCCGCCGACGAGGGCGAGAACCAACCCCGCGCTCAGGAACCTGTGTCGCATCTTCTATGCCTTTCAGTCGTGGCCGAGGAGTGGGGAGAGCCAGTCGTGGAAGTCGCCGAGGTCGGCGGGTTCGGTGGTGCGCCACTGCGGGGGCACGGGACGGGTCCGGCCCGCCACCTCCGCGAGCGGCACCGGGTCGTACGTGGTCCCGCCGGCGTCGCGGTGCAGGCCGACCATCAGGCCGGTGGCGCGGTCGGCCAGCAGCTTCGCGGCCTGCCGCCCGGCCTCCGCGGCCTCGGCGCGGTCCACCTCGCTGGCCAGCGCGCCACTGCTGCGCTGCGCCATGCCGAGCACCTCGCCCCGGGCGGCGACGCCCAGTTCGGTGCGCACCAGCCCGGCGAGCGCCCGGGAGACGCCGCCGAGGATGATCCGCGTGTGGTTGACCGCCTCGAACGGGTCGTCGGTCATTTCGCTGGCCGCGCCCTCGCTGACGACCACGAACGCCCGCCCGTGCGCGTGCAGCGCGTCCTGCACGGCGGTGAGGAACGCCGCCCGGTCGAAGGGCAGCTCCGGGATGAGGACCAGGTGCGGCGCGTGGGCCGGATCGTCGCGGTGCCGCGTCGCGGCGAGGGCCAACCAGCCCACCGAGCGGCCGAGGGTCTCCACGATCCGGACCGGCTCGATGCCGGCCATCGCCGCGTGGTCCCGGGCCAGGTCCGGGACGATGGTCGCCAGGTAGCGCGCGGCGGAGCCGTAGCCGGGGCAGTGGTCGATGCCGACCAGGTCGTTGTCCACGGTCTTCGGGATGCCGATCACGCTCAGCTCGCGCCCGGTCGCGGCGGCGCGGTCGCCGAGGGCGCGCAGCAGCGCCATCGTGCCGTTGCCGCCGATCAGGGCCACCCCCTCGACGCCGTGGGTGGCCAGCACGTCGAGGGCGGTGTCGAGGTCCGCCTCCGTGACGGCGCGCCGGCCGGCGCCGAGCCAGGACCCGCCGTGCCGGGTCGCCGCGGCCGGCACGTCGGCGGCGGTGACCGGGGTGAGCCGGCCCTCGACGAGTCCGTCCGGGCCGCCGCGCAGCGCCAGCACGTCGTGCTCCGCCGTCGACTCCAGGAAGCCGCGGAGGCTGGCGTTGACGACGCTGGTCGGCGCGCCAGTCTGTCCGATGAGCAGGCGCATGCTCACCCCTGCGCCTTCGCGCCGACGGACAGGAAGGTCTGGAAGGCCGCCAGGCCGGCCCGGCCGCCCTCGTAGCCGAGACCGGAGTCCGCCAGGCCGCCGAACGGGATCCACGGCGTGTTCGGGGTGCCGGTGTTGATGCCGACGATCCCGGCGCGGAGCCGGCCGGCGACGGCGTCGGCGCGGTCGAGGTCCGTGCCGCACACGTAGCCGGCGAGGCCGTATCCGGTGGCGTGGTGCAGGGCCAGCGCGTCGTCGAGGTCGTCGTAGACGTGGATGGGCGCGATCGGCCCGAAGATCTCCTCGGTCATCACCCGGCTGTCGGCGGGCACGTCCAGCAGCACGGTCGCCGGGGCGAAGTGCCCCTTCCCGGGTACGGGGCCGCTGGTGGCCTTCGTCGCGCCCCTGCTCACCGCGTCGTCGACGAGCGCGGCCAGCCGGGCCGGGTCGCCGGCCGGGGCCAGGGGACCGAGGTCGGTGGCCGGGTCGGTGGGGAGGCCGACGACCATCTTCTCGGTCGCCGCGACGAACGCCTCGGTGAACTCGGCGGCCACCTGCCGGGCCACGAGGATCTGGTTGGCGGCGATGCAGGACTGGCCGTTGTTGCGGTACTTCGCCACCAGCAGCGTCTGCGCGGCCGCCTGCGGGTCGGCGTCGGGCAGCACGAGGAAGGGCGCGCAGCCACCGAGTTCCAGCACCGTGCGCAGGAAGCGCGACGCCGCGGCGGCGGCCACCAGCCGGCCCACCCGGGTCGACCCGGTGAAGGACACGACCCCGACGCTGCGGTCGGCGAGCCAGGGGTCGACGACGTCGGTGGGCGTGCCGAGCACCGTCGACAGCACCCCGGCGGGCACGTGGCGTTCGACGACCGCGGACAGCACCATCGACGACAGCGGCGCCAGCTCGGAGGGCTTGAACAGCACGGGGCATCCCGCCGCCAGCGCCGGCGCGATCTTCCGCGCCGGGATGGAGACCGGGAAGTTCCAGGGGGTCAGGACGGCGGCGACACCGGCGGGCCGCGCGGTCACGCGGTGGGCGATCCCGGGTACGACGGAGAACTGCTCGGCCTCCTGCTGGTCCAGCAGGTCGGCCATGGTCCGGAAGTAGGCGACGGTCAGCGCCAGCTCGGCCGCCGACTCGGGCAGCCGCTTGCCGGTCTCCCGGGTAATCAGCGCGGGCCACTCGGGCTCCCCGGCGAGCGCCTCGACGTCCGCGGCGATGGCCCGCAGCGTGGCCGAGCGCGCGGCGCGCGGCGTGCCCGCCCAGACCGGCAGGGCCTGCCGAGCCAGGTCGAGGGCCGTGGCCGCGTCGGCGCCGTTGCCCGTGCCGACCTCGGTGAACGGCTCGCCGGTGGCCGGGTCGAGCACGGCGAGCCGCGGCCCGCCCGCCACCCGGCCGGCCATGCGTACGGCGGTGGCGGCCGAGAGGATGTCGTTGACGATGGGGTCGGTCACGGTAGCTGCTCCTCGTACGCGTCGAGCTGGTCCTGGTCGAGTTCGATGCCGAATCCGGGCCCGTCCGGCACGCGGACCGTGCCGTGGGCGGTGAGCAGGCCGTCGGCGGCCTGCCGCAGCGGGTTGGAGCGGATGTCCCACTCGATGAGCCGGGTCGCGGGCGAGATGGCGCCCGCCTGGACGGTCACGGCGGTGGCGACCGCGCCGTTGTAGAGGTGCGGGTTGACGGTCCGCCCGGCGGCGGTCGCGGCGGCCAGCACCTTCAGGTACTCGGTGACGCCGCCGACCTTGCCGAGGTCGGGTTGCAGGATCTCGACCGCGTCGAGGTAGGGCTCGAACGCCGCGGCGCCGTAGAGGTTCTCCCCGGTCGCGAGCGGCATGCCGGTGCGGCGGCCCAGCTCGGCCAGCTCGGCGGGTTGGTCGCCGGCCAGCGGCTCCTCGACCCACGCGACGCCGAGGTCGGCCAGCGCGGGGACCATCTCCAGCGCCTCGGTGAGCCGCCATGCCTGGTTGGCGTCGGCGTAGACCTGCACCTGGTCGCCGAGGATCCGCCGGGCGGTCCCGACGTTCGTGAGATCGGTGTCCGCGCCGAACCCGACCTTCACCTTGACCGCGGTGAGCCCCAGTGCGGCGCAGCGGCGGGCGACGTCGGCGACTCCGGTGGGTCCGAGGCTGGAGCCGTACACCGGCAGCTCCGTGCGGGGGGCCGGGCTGAGCAGCCGGGCGAGGCTGGTGCCGGCGTGGCGGGCGGCGAGGTCCCACAGCGCCATGTCGACACCGCTGATCGCCTGGTGGACCGGGCCGGGGGCGCCCCACTGGCGGCCCAGTGGCGTCAGCTCGGCGAGCAGCTCCCGTTGGGCGGTGGCCGGGTCGGGGAAGCGGCGGCCGGTCAGGAGCGGCGCGACGCCGTCGTGGATGGTGGCGATCCGCTCGCGCCACGCCCAGGCCGGGTAGTTCGCCCAGCTCTCGCCGACGCCGACCGAGCCGTCGGCCAGCTCGACCTCGATCAGGATCATGACGCGGTGGGTCAGCGGCGCGAAGGACATGGCGATCTGCTCGGTGGGGCGGGCCCGGAAGACCCGGCACCGCACGTCCGTCACCGCGGCGTCCGGCAGCGTGACCGTGCGGGTCTCCGGAGCGGGGGGTGCGGCCTTGAGGTCCATGCGCCTTCTCTCATGTCGACGAGATCTGCATGCAGTGTTTAACGCATTTCACGGAAACGTCAAGACCACGAAACAAGAAAGACGGCGAGTTGAGGCCGCGCGAAAGGGACTTATGCCTCAGTCGGTCGGCTTCGGGGGCGGGAGCCGCCGGGGTGCCGGGCGGGGGTCCGGTCGGCCTACGCGGTCAGGACGCGGGTGCCGGTGCGCCGCGCGGCTGCCGCCACCGCGTCGGGCAGCCGACCGTCGACGACCAGCGTGTCGATGCGGTCGAACCCGCACACCTGGACCGGGGCGGTCGCGGTCAGCTTGCTCGCGTCGACGAGCAGCACGACCTCGTCGGCGATGTCCATGAGGGCGTGCTTGGCGCTCAGCTCGACCTCCGAGCGCACATACGCGCCCCGTTCGTCGACCGCGCTCGCACCCAGGAACAGCAGGCGCACGCGCATGCGCCGGACCAGGTCCAGCGCGGCGAAACCGACCATGGCCTGGTTGTCGTGCAGCAGCTCGCCGCCGATGCCGATGACCCGTGACCTGGGCCGGGACAGCATGTGGGCCAGCACGGGAACGGAATGGGTGATCACGCAGCCGTCGAAGTCCTCGGGGAGCGCGTGAGCCACCTCGGCCGTGGTCGTGCCGCTGTCGACGCCGATCGTGTCGCCGGGCTGGACCAGGCGGGCGGCGGCGGCGCCGATCGCCCGCTTGGCGTCGGCGTGGCTGAGCGCGCGGGACGCGTAGCCGGGGGCGCCGGCGCCGCCCGGCGGGAGGCTCACGCCGCCGTGCACCAGCAGCACCTCGCCGCCCTCGGCGAGCCGCCGCAGGTCACGCCGGATCGTCATCTGCGAGACGCCGAGTTGGGCGCTGATGTCGGCGACCGAGAGGAAGCCGGCCCGGCGGAGCGCGGCCATGATGTGCGTCCGCCGCTGCGGGGCGCCGTCGTAGCGCATGGCTTCCACTGACACGTCGGTAGTCTAGCCCTTGTTCTTCGACTAACAGGGGATGGTAGTTTTCTAACAACTTCTGATCTCGGTGTCTCGCCGTCGCCGACTGCGGCGGCGGACCGGCCGATCCCGCGCTGGAGGAACAGTGACAGTCGACCCCTCGATCCTCGCCCGCCCCTCGGGCGGCTACGCCATGCTCGCCGTCGACCAGCGCGAGGCCCTGCGGGCCATGTTCGCCGCGCGCCAGACGGAGCCGGTGACCGACGCACAGCTCACCGCCTTCAAGGTGGACGCGGCCCGGGCACTCAGTCCGTACGCGTCCGCGATCCTCGTCGACAAGCAGTTCGGCTGGGACGCCGTGATCGCGGAGAACGCCGTCGACCCGTCGTGCGCCCTCATCGCGGCGGCCGACGCGTTCACCCCGAGCGCCACCGAGTTCGTGGCGGACGTGACGATAGACCCGGAGGTCGACCCCGCGACCGTGCGCGAGGAGGGCGCGAAGGCCCTCAAGCTCCTGGTGCTATACCGGCCCGACGAGGCGCCGGAGCCGCGCGTCGCCCTGGTCACCGACTTCGTCGCCCGCTGCCGCGAGGCCGGGCTGGTGAGCATCGTCGAGCCCGTGTCCCGGGGCCCGCGCGACGGTGGCGCGTACGACCACGAGGCGGGCATCCACGCGGCAGCCCGCGAGCTGGGTGCCCTCGGCGCCGACCTCTACAAGTCGGAGGTGCCGACCCACGGCAAGGGCACCCCGGACGAGATCACCGCCGGGTGCGCCGCGCTGTCGTCGGTGATCAGCAGCCCGTGGGTGGTGCTGTCCTCCGGCGTACCCGCGGAGGTGTTCCCCGACGCCGTGCGGCTCGCCTGCCGGGCCGGCGCCTCGGGCTTCCTCGCCGGCCGGGCCGTCTGGGCCTCGGTGGTGGGCAGCCCGACCATGGCCGACGACCTGCGCACGATCTCGGTCGACCGGCTGCGACGCCTCGTCGACGTGGTTGACGCAGCCGTGTCGCGCTGAGATGGCCCCCGTGGGCGACCTGCTCGCGGTCGGCGCGGTCGCGCTCGGGGCCACCATGCAGCGCGCGACCGGCCTGGGTTTCGCCCTGGTCGCCGCCCCGTTCCTCGTGGTGATCCTCGGCCCCTTCTCGGGGGTCACGCTGGCCAACCTGCTCTCCGCCGTGATCAACCTGATCGTGCTGTGCGTGACCGCCCGGGCGCTGCACCGCCGCGTGGCCGTCCAGATGATCGTCGGTGTGGTCCTGGCCCTGCCGTTGGGCGTCTGGGTGGTCCGGGAACTGCCCGGCCCGGTCCTGCTCGTCGGCATCGGCCTGACCACGGCGGGCTCGGTGGCGTGGGTGGCGGTGGGCCGGAGCATGCCGTTCCTGCGGCACCGCGGCGGGGCGCTGGCCTCCGGGTTCGCGTCCGGCTTCTTCAACACCACGGCGGGCACGGGCGGGCCGCCACTCGCCGTCTACGCCGCCAGCACCGGTTGGGAGCAGCGGAGCTTCGTCCCGACCGTGCAGCTCGTCGGCCTCGTGACGAACCTGCTGTCGCTGGCCGCGAAGGGATTCCCGGTCCTGTCCTGGCACCTGCTGCTGGCCTGCGGCGCGGCGATGCTGGCCGGGATCGGCGGCGGGCACTACCTGGAGCGGTGGCTGCCCGAGACCGCCGCCCGGCGCTGGGTGCTGGCGCTCGCCCTCGCGGGAAGCGGCATCGCTGTCGGCAAGGGGGTGGCGGCATGGTGAGACGTGCCGTGCCGAGCCGGTGGCCACGCCGCGTCTTCGGCCGGGGCAGTGACCCGGACCCGCGCTTCAGCCTGGCCAACGAGCGCACGTTCCTGGCGTGGATCCGCACGTCCCTGGCGCTCGTGGCGGCCGGCGTGGCCCTGGAGGCCGTGGACCTGCCGATGGTGCCCGGGATGCGCCGGGCGGCGGCGATCGTGCTGATCGTGCTCGGGGCCGCCGCGCCGGCCCAGGCCTGGCTCGGCTGGACGGGCACCGAGATCGCCCTGCGCCTGGGCCGGGGCCTCCCGCCGCCGCTGCTGGCCGTGCCGCTCGGCGTGGGCCTGGTGCTTGTCGCGGTCCTGCTCCTGTTGGGGCTGGTCCTGTGAACGCCCCCGGCTCCGTACGCCTGGACGACGGCGGCCTCCAGGTGGAGCGGACGGTGCTGGCGTGGCGGCGGACCGCCGCGGCCTTCGTCGTGGCGGCGGTCGCGGCCGGCCGCTTCCTCCTGCCGCACCTCGGCGGATGGGTCTTCCTGGCCGCCGTCGCCGCCGCGACGACGGTCGTGGTCGTCGTCGCGGCGGCACTGCGCCGACGCCTCCCGTCCTCCGACACACCGGCCCCGCCGGGCTCGGCCCCTCCGTCCGGCCCCTGGCTGGCGGCGGTCACGCTGGCCACCACCGCAGGTGGTCTCGGGGTGGCGGTCGCCGCACTGTGCGGGTCGGCCTGACCCCCGGGCCGGCGAGGGCCACCAGCTCGGCGACGATCTCGCTCAGGGTGGTCAGCTTCCGCACGTCCTCGTGCTCATCCCCGCTCACCGGCCGCCGCCCACGCCGGCCGCCTGCGCCAGCACGAGCAGGTGCCGATCCGGCCGGCGTGTCCCGGTCAGCGCCAGCCCCAGGGCGGCCCGGCCGGCGGGCCGCATCCGCACCTCGGCCGACGCCAAGCGGTCCGCCTGGAGCAGCACCAACCCCGCGCCGGCAGGGTCGCCGGCATGCACGTACGCGCCGGCGACGTCGACCAGGTGCGCGGCCCGGTGCTCGATCGGCAGCCGCCCCCACGCCAGCCCGCCCACGAA
>NZ_JBIARA010000021.1:0-111628 GCF_042889525.1 Micromonospora sp. NPDC002575
CCCGCGGGCGGGGGGGGGGGGGGGCGGGGGGGCGGGGGGGGCGCCGGCCGGCCCCCACCGCCGTCGCGGATGGCGCCGTGAGACGTGCCCGCTCAGCCGACGGCGGCCAGGTCGGTCAGCCGGGCCAGCGAGTCCTCCAGGTCGGCGCCGACCCGCCGCAGTCCGAGCCGGAGGAGGGCGGCCTTGACCGGGCCGGCGGGCCAGCGTACGACGATGAGCCGCACGATGGTCCCGCCCTCCTCCTCGTCCGCGGTGAGCTGGACGTAGATCTCGGTGCGGGCCTCGGCCCGGGCACCGGCGCCCTTGGCGCGTTCCCGCCAGCCGATCAGGGTCGGCTCCTGGTAGGCGATCACCTCGGCCTCGTGCGCCGACCCGCGCCCGGCCTGGACCAGTTGTCGCCGGCCGAAGCCCTCCCCCGAGAGGACCTCCGCCGCGCGAACTCCCGCCAGCCAGGCCGGCAACTGCTCGGCCCGCTGCACGACTTCCCAGACCGCTTCCACCGGCGCCATCACGTGCGCACTGCGTTCCACGAGGATCATTTCGTTCTTTCCCCCACTGAGGACATCCGCGATATTCGGCACTCTATGCGCCAAATCGGACGCAACCGGACAAGTTTGGAAAAGACACGCCGAAAACCCTTGCGCGGCGATCGCTGGCGGCCTATGGCGCAAACTTCCGCCGCGGCCTAGAGTCCGAACACGTTTCATGTTCGTTGGCCGCCCGGCCGAACGAACGTCGGACGTCGCGCGTCCCGCGCCCGCGGACGCCGCCGGCCCCTGCCGCCTGGAGAGCGCATGACCACCGAGCCGCTGCCCGAGTTCCCGGCCGGATTCCGCTGGGGAGTCTCCACCTCCGCCTACCAGATCGAGGGCGGGGCGACCGCCGCCGGCCGGGGCCCCTCCATCTGGGACACGTTCGCGCACACCCCCGGGCTGATCGCCGACGGCAGCACCGGCGACGTCGCCTGCGACCACTGGCACCGGCACGCCGAGGACGTCGCGCTGATGGCCGGGCTCGGGGTGTCGGCGTACCGCTTCTCGGTGGCCTGGCCCCGCGTCCAGCCCGGCGGGTCCGGGCCCGCCAACGCCGCCGGCCTCGACTTCTACGACCGCCTCGTCGACGACCTGACCGCCGCCGGGATCGACCCGGTCGCCACCCTCTACCACTGGGACCTGCCACAGCCCCTCCAGGACGCCGGCGGTTGGCTGCACCGGGACACCGCCGCCCGGTTCGCCGAGTACGCCGACCTGGTCGCCGCCCGGCTCGGCGACCGGGTGAAGCTGTGGATCACCCTCAACGAGCCGTTCATCCACATGAGCCTCGGCTACGGCACCGGCGAGCACGCCCCAGGCCAGACGCTGCTGTTCGACGCGTTCCCGGCGGCCCACCACCAGCTCCTCGGGCACGGGCTGGCCGTCGCCGCGCTGCGCGCCCGCACCGGCAGCCCGGTCGCCATCGCCAACAACTACTCGCCGGTGCGCCCCGCCGGCGACACCGACGCCGACCGGGCCGCCGCCGCCGCGTACGACGCGCTGCACAACCGGCTGTTCACCGACCCGCTGCTCGGCCTCGGCTACCCCGACCTGCTCGGCCTCGACCCGGGGCTCGTGCGCGGCGACGACCTCGCCGTCATCGCCGCGCCGCTCGACGTGCTCGGCGTCAACTACTACAACCCCTCGGGGGTACGCGCGCCCGAGGCCGGCTCGCCGCTGCCGTTCGAGCTGGTGGAGCTCGCCGGCTACCCGCGCACGGCGTTCGGCTGGCCGGTCGCCCCCGACGGGCTGCGCGAGCTGCTCACCGGCCTGCGCGACCGCTACGGCGACCGGATGCCCCCGATCCAGGTCACCGAGAACGGCTGCGCCTACGACGACGTACCCGATGCCGAGGGCCGGGTCCACGACCCGGACCGGATCGCCTACCTCGACGCCCACCTGCGCGCCCTGCGGGCGGCGATCGACGACGGCGTGGACGTCACGGGCTACTTCGTCTGGTCGCTGCTGGACAACTGGGAGTGGGCGGAGGGCTTCACCAAGCGCTTCGGCCTCGTGCACGTCGACTTCGGCACCGGGGCGCGCACGCCCAAGTCGTCGTACGCCTGGCTGCGCGACGCCGCGATCCGGCCCGCCGCCCTCGGCGCCGGGTCCGCCGCGCCCGCCGCCCGCCGCGGCACAGCCGACGCGGAGTAGCGGCCGTGACCACCGTCGACCCGACGCCGGCGGCGCTGCCCGCCGCGCTCGCCGAGCCGACCGTCCCGGTGCGGCGGAGCTGGATCGCGCTGATCTTCGCGGCGAACCTCGGGGTGTGGATGGCCTTCTTCACCCCGATCCAGGTGCTGCTGCCCCAGCAGATCGAGCGGATCTCCCCGGGCGACAAGGAGGCCATGTTCGCCGTGGTCACCGGGCTCGGCGCGCTCGCCGCGGTGCTGGCCAACCCGCTCGCCGGGGCGTTGTCGGACCGCACCTGCCTGCGGGTGGGCGGCCGGGAGCTGGGCCGCCGGCACGTGTGGACGGCCGGCGGCGCGGTGCTCGGCGCGCTCGCCCTGGTGCTGCTGGCCCGGCAGGACACCATCGCCGGGGTCGCGGTCGGCTGGGTGGCCGCCCAGGTCTGCTTCAACGCGATGCTGGCCAGCCTCACCGCCGGCATCCCCGACCGAGTGCCGGTGCTCCAGCGCGGCGGCGTCTCCGGCTGGGTGGGCATCCCGCAGTCGCTCGGCCTGGTGCTCGGCGCGGTGCTGGTGACCGCGGTGGTGACCGGCAACGCCGCCGGGTACGCCGCGATCGCGCTGGCCGTGCTGCTGCTGTCCCTGCCGTTCGCGCTGCTCACCGCCGACGACCCGCTGCCCCGGGCGCACCGGCCGCCGCTGCGGGTGGGCACGCTGCTCGCCTCGATGTGGATCAGCCCGCGCCGGCACCCGGACTTCGCCTGGGCCTGGCTCACCCGGTTCCTGGTGCAGCTCGGCAACGCGCTGGGCACCCTGTATCTGCTGTACTTCCTCGCCGACGGGGTGCGCTACCCCGACCCCGAGGGCGGGCTGCTGGTGCTGATCCTGCTCTACACGCTCGGGATGATCCTCACCGCCGTGGTCTCCGGCCGGCTCTCCGACCGTTCCGGCCGGCGCAAGGTCTACGTGATCGTCTCCGGGCTGGTGATGGCCGTGGCCGCGCTGCTGCTGGCCGTCGCGCCGGTCTGGCCGATGGCGATGGTCGCCGCAGTGCTGCTCGGCGCGGGCTACGGCGTCTATTTGTCGGTGGACGCGGCGCTGATCACCGAGGTGTTGCCGGCGGCCACCGACCGGGCCAAGGACCTCGGGGTGATCAACATCGCGAACTCCGCGCCGCAGGTGCTGGGCCCGGCGCTGTCCGCCCCGGTCGTGGTGCACCTGGGCGGCTACCCCACCCTGTACGCGGCCACCGCGGCGGTCACCCTGCTCGGCAGCGCCCTCGTCGTCAGGATCCGCGGCGTGGCGTGACGGGTGATTGCAGGGGGCCCTTCCTATACAGAAAGCGTTAACAAGGGGCCCCTCCTTAAACCTCTTCCCGGCGGCCGTACGCTGGGAGACGTGACGGTACGTGTACGCTTCGCCCCCTCCCCGACCGGAATGTTCCACGTCGGCGGCGCCCGCTCGGCCCTACAGAACTGGATCTTCGCCAGGCAGCAGGGCGGGGTGTTCGTGCTCCGCGTCGAGGACACCGACGCGGCCCGCAACCGGCCCGAGTGGACCGAGGGCATCCTGTCGGCGCTGGACTGGATCGGCATCGCCCGGGGCAGCTACGAGGGCCCCTACTTCCAGTCCTCGTACGCGGCCGAGCACCGGGCCGCCGCGCAGCGGCTGCACGAGGGCGGCCGGGCGTACTACTGCGACTGCACCCGCGAGGCCGTGCAGGCGCGCACCGGCTCGCAGTACTCCGGCTACGACGGCTTCTGCCGCGACCGGGGCCTGGCCGCCGGCGAGGGGCGCGCGCTGCGGTTCCGCACCCCGGACACCGGCGAGACCGTGGTGGTCGACCTGATCCGGGGCGAGCCGACGTTCGAGAACAGGCTGATCGAGGACTTCGTCATCGCCCGGGGCGACGGGTCGCCGGTGTTCCTGCTGGCCAACGTGGTCGACGACATGACCATGGGGATCACCCACGTGATCCGGGCCGAGGAGCACCTGCCCAACACGCCCAAGCAGCAGCTCCTGTGGGACGCGCTGGGCGTGAAGCCGCCGGTCTGGGCGCACGTGCCCGTGGTGGTCAACGAGAAGCGGCAGAAGCTGTCCAAGCGGCGGGACAAGGTCGCCCTGGAGGCGTACCGGGACGAGGGCTACCTCGCCGCCGCGATGCGCAACTACCTGATGCTGCTGGGCTGGGCGCCGTCGGGCGACCGGGAGATCGTGCCCTGGTCGGTGATCGAGGACGAGTTCCGGCTGGAGGAGGTCAACCCCTCCCCCGCGTTCTTCGACGAGAAGAAGCTGCGCGCGTTCAACGGCGACTACATCCGGGCGCTGCCGGTCGACGAGTTCGTGGCCGCGTGCGGGCCGTGGCTGACCGGCACCGACACCATCGCGCCGCCGCCGTGGCAGCCGGAGGAGTTCGACGCCGAGGCGTTCGCCGCCGTGGCCCCGCTGGCCCAGACCCGCATCGCGGTGCTCAGCGAGATCGTGCCGAACGTCGACTTTCTCTTCCTGGCCTCGCCGAGCATCGAGGAGGCGGCGTGGGCGAAGGCGATGAAGGAGGGCGCGGCCGAGCTGCTCGACGCGGCGGTCGCCGCTTACGAGGGGCTCGCCTCGTGGGACGCCGAGTCGCTGAAGGCGACGCTGGAGGCGGTCGGCGCGGAGCGCGGCCTCAAGCTCGGCAAGGCCCAGGCGCCCGTCCGGGTGGCGGTCACCGGCCGCACCGTCGGGCTGCCGCTGTTCGAGTCGCTGGAGGTCCTGGGCCGCGAGCGCACCCTCGCCCGGTTGCGCGCCGCCCGCCTGCGCCTGCCCTGATCGGGTACGCGACCGCAGGGGCCCGCCGGTGGACCGGCGGGCCCCTACGCGCGTCTTGCGCGGCGCTCAGGCGTCGGCGCGGCGGCGGCGCACGGCGAACCCGACGGCAGCGGCGGCGAGCAGCAGCACGCCCCCGCCCAGCGCCCAGAGCCAGCCGGGCGGGCCCCCGTCGGTCGACTCGCTGGCGGCCGGCACGGGGCTGCCCGCGTCGTCCGGGGTCGCGGCGGCCGATGACGGCGCGGCTGCCGACGGGGCATCCGACGGCGGCGCGGGCTCCGGCGCGGCGGCCGACGGCGACGGGGGCTCGGCCGGGGTGTCGGTGGTGAGGGTGAACCGCACCTCGCCCTTGATCGGGTGGCCGTCGGCGGAGGCGAGCTGGTAGCCGACGATGTAGAGGCCGGCCTTGCCGGGCGCGAACGGGATCCGCACCCGCGAGCCGGAGTAGGTCGGCTCCCCGCCGAGCGCGGCCACGTTGTCCGGCCCGGTGATTGTGATCTTCGTCGTACCCGGGTCGGGTTTCGCCAGGAACCGGAGCTCGACCCGTTCCGGCGCGGCGGCGATCCGCGCGCCGTTCTCGGGGTTGCTGCCGCTCAGCGAGTTGTGCGCGGCGGCCGGCGCGGCCGGGAGCGCGAGCGACACACCGAGCGACACACCGAGCACGGCCAACCAGGTGCGCGCCGCGCGTGGGAACCTGCCCCCCATGTACACCTCCGTAAAGGTACTATCCGCCCGCTGATCTACGGCTGACTGATTAGTCGAGCCGAGATCGCAGATAGTTCCAATTCCCGATCCAGCAGCTGCAACCGATCGACGTTCTGCGCAGTCTTTCAGGTGGGCGCCCCGCCCTGTGGGCATGGTCACCGCCATCGACCGACCAACGCGTGACCTGCAGCGAAGCCATCCAAATCGAACGGGGCGAGGAGGCGGCGATGGTCCGACAGGTACGGCGGTTGTGCGGGGCAGCGGCGGGAGCGCTGCTGGCCGCGGCGCTGGCGACGGCGTTGGCGGGGCCGGCCCGGGCGGCCGGCACGGCCACGGGTCCGGCGACGACGGGTCCGGCGACGACGGGTCCGGCGACGACGGGCGCGGCGCTGGCCGACGCGGCTGCCGCCGCCAGCACGGCGCTGGCCCGCAGGGTGCCGAAGAAGACCCTGCCGGCCGGGGTGGACATCACGGGCGTGGGGCTGACCGAGCCGCTGCGGCTGCGGGCCACCGCCCACCCCGTCGAGGTGGTCGCGGTCATCGACCAGGTGAGCTGGCTGGGCCGCACCGGGGCGGCCAGCGGGCCGAAGCCCGCCGACCTGGGTCCGAAGTACACGGTGGTGGTGCTGGTCGGGGAGACCGCCACCCAGACGTACGACCTCTATCCGCTGGCCAAGGGCGGCCCCCGGGTCTACCGGCCGGCGAAGCAGCCGGACCCGGCCCGCAAGGAGAAGGCCGGCTGGTTCCTCGGCCGGCTCAGCATGTCCGAGACGCTGCGGACGGTCGGCGTGCCGCTGGAGCGGCAGCTCGACACGGTCAGCGGCGGCGTCGGGGGCGGCGAACGGGTGCTGCCCGACGAGTCGCTGAACCCGGCCGGCGACATCGACGAGGCGCTCGCCGAGTTGCAGCGGCTGCTGCTGCTCAACGTCGGGGTGATGCTGGTGATCACGCTCGGGCTGGCCGGGATCGCGCTGCTGATCCGCCGCCGCACCCGCTGACGGACGCGGCTCAGGTCCCCTGCCGGTCGGCGCGGGACCTGGGCGCTTTCAGCACCAGCGGCGCGGCGGGCGTTCCCGGCGCAGGGCCCGGTGCCGGGGGCGGACCGGGCCGTGCCGGTGCGCGCCGGCCCAGCCGGGCAGGTCGCTGCGGCAGGCCCCGGCCCGGCCCGACTCGTCGTCGGCGGGCGGCTCGGCGGCGCGCTGCCGGGGCACCGGCGCATCCTCGTCGGCCGGCGCGGCGCCCCGGCCGCAGCCCGGCTCCGCGGCCCGGCCGCAGGCCGGCTCGGCAGGATGGGTCGTCCCGGTGAGCCGGCGGGCCTGCTTCGCCGCCGGCTCGTGGTGGCCCGGCCGGCAGGGCTCCCCCTGGGCGCAGCCCGGCTCGGCCTCCCCGTGCGCCATCCCGGTCTCCTCACGCTCTTCCTCGCCCGCCGGCCGGCCCCTGGCCCGCGTGCCCTGTCACCGTACTGGTGCGGGCGGACGCGCCGTGCGGCGCGTACCCCACCTCAGCGGCGGGGGCGGCGCGGGAAGATCGTCTCCCAGACCGGGAACGCGACCAGCCAGATCACGAGGGCGATGGTGAGCGCGCGGGCGAAGTCCCACAGGGCGCGGGTGCGCTCGGCGTCACCGACGAAGGCGATCGCCGCGCCGAGCAGTGCGCAGGCCACGGCCCAGCCGAGCAGGCCCTTGGCCCACTCCCGCCACTCGTGCCGGGCCCGGGCCCAGCCGTGGCGCGGCGGCCGGACCGGGGGCGGGCCGCCGGCGAACCGGTGGGCGAAGCGCTGGTCGGCCCAGCGGATCATCGAGTGGCCGAAGGCCACCGAGAAACCGAGGTACGCGGCGGCCAGGCCGTGGGTGGTGTCCGCGGTGGCCCCGCGCCGCAGGTCCAGGGCAGCCGCCGCGAGCAGCACCAGGTCGACCAGGGGTACGCAGACCAGCAGGGCCGCGCCGAGGCGGGGCCGGCGCAGCGGGTAGCGGGCCACGAGCCCCGCCACGAGCAGCACCCAGAACCCGATCTCGCACCCGACGATGACCGCGACCAGCACGACGACCTCCCCCTGTCCGTGTGGTCCAGCGTGCCGCCCGCCGCGCGCCCCGCCCTCGACCCGGGCGACGAGATCCGGGTACGCCGAACGATGGACCGCGTCGGGGCGTACCTCCTTCGGGGGACGCGGCCTCGTGCCCTGGTCGGAGCCGGCGCGGCGGCGGGTGTGGTGGGATCGGGGAATGCGACTGCCGCCCTGGCTCCGGCCCGGCGCCACGGGCCGCGACCTGGCGCTGGCCGGCGTGGCCCTCGCGGGCGGGCTGGCGCTGCTCGGCCTCGGCACGCACCTGGCGATCACCCCGCGGCCCGGCGTGCCCGCGGCGGCCTTCCTGCCGTCGCTGGTGGCCGTGTCGGCGGCGGTGGCCCTGCGGCGGGTGGCCACCCGCACGGGGCTGGCCCTCGGCACGGCGGCGCTCGGCGTCGACGTCGCCCTCGGCACCACCCTCGGCACCGCGCTGATCTACACCCAGGTGCTCTACGACTCCTGCGTGTTCGGCCCGCCCCGGCTGTGGCGCTGGCTGCTGCGGGTCACCGTGGCGCTGAGCCTGCTCGCCGCCGTCGGCGGGGCGCTGGTGTGGGGGCACTGGCGCGGGGTGGCGCTGGGCGTGCCGGTGGTGCTGGTCGGCGTCGTGCCGGTGCTGACCGGGATCAGCGTGCGGCAGTACCGGGACCAGGCGGCGGCCGAGCGGGCGCGGGCCGCCGAGGAACGGGCCCGGGCCGAGCAGACCGCCCGGCTGGCCGAGCTGGACCGGCGCGAGGCGGTCCGCGCCGAGCGGTCCCGGATGGCCCGGGAGCTGCACGACGTGGTGGCCAACCACCTCGGCGCGGTGGCCATCCACGCCACCGCCGCGCTCTCCGTGCCCGGGCTGGACCGGGAGCAGGTGGCCTCGTCGCTGCGGGTCATCCGGGAGAACAGCGTGCAGGGACTGGCGGAGATGCGGCAGCTCATCGGGCTGCTGCGGGAGCCCACGACGGGCGGCGGACCCGCGGCGGGCGACGCCGTGAAGCCGGCCGAGGAGGCCACCCGGGTACGCCTCGCCGAGCTGGACCGCCTCGTGGGCCGGATGCGCTCCGCCGGGCTGGCCGTGCGGACCGAGGTGACCGGCGGGGCGCGTCCGCTGCCGGTGGGGGTGGACCTGGCGGCGTACCGGATCGTGCAGGAGTCGCTGACCAACGCGCTCAAGCACGGCGCGGGCGAGGCGGAGCTGGTCGTGACGTACGGGCCGACGGAGGTGGTGGTGGCCGTGGCGAACCCGCTGCGGGCGGGGGGCGGCGCGGCGGCGCCCGGCGCGGGCGCGGGGCTGGTCGGGATGCGCGAGCGCGCGGTGCTGCTGGGCGGCGGCTTCACGGCGGGCCCGGCGGACGGCTGCTGGCGGGTCCGGGCGCGGCTGCCCACCGGGGAGCCGGCGTGACCGGCCGGGCCGCCACCGGGCGGGCGGCGGACGCGGCGGGTCCGGTGCGGGTGGTGCTCGCCGACGACCAGCCGGCGGTGCGGGCCGGGCTGGCGCTGATCCTGGCCGCCGCGCCGGGCGTCGAGGTGGCCGGCGAGGCCGCCGACGGCGAGGCGGCGGTGCGGCTCTGCGCCGAGCTGCGCCCCGACGTCGCCGTGCTGGACGTCCGGATGCCCCGGCTCGACGGCATCTCCGCCACCCGGGAGATCGTCGCCGGGGGCCTCGCCGACGTGCTCGTGCTCACCACGTTCGACCTCGACGAGTACGTCTTCGGCGCGCTGCGCGCCGGGGCGGCCGGCTTCCTGCTCAAGGACACCGACGCCGACGCCCTGGTCGCCGCCGTGCGCACGGTGGCCCGGGGCGAGGGGATCATCGCCCCGGCGGTGACCCGGCGGCTGATCAGCGCGTTCGCCGCCACCGCGCCGGGGCCGCCGGCCGCGACCCGGGACGCGGTCGCCACGCTCACCGCGCGGGAGCGCGACGTGCTGGCCTGCCTCGGGCTGGGCCTGTCCAACCAGCAGCTCGCCGACCGGCTGGCGATGGCGGAGAGCACCGCGAAGACCCACGTCAGCCGGGTCCTGGCGAAGCTCGACCTGCGCAGCCGCGTCCAGGCCGCGATCCTGGCCCAGGAGATCGCCCTGCCCGCGCCGCCCCCGCAGCCGCCGCCGGGCTCGCCGCCCGGCCCGCCGCCTTTCCCGCCGGTGCCGCCGGCGGGTGGTGCGGGGTGAGCGGGGCACCCCTCTCTACCGGGGGCGTTAACAGGGGGCCCTTCCTTTCTGCAAGGCTGGTGGGGTGAGCGAGCCGGACGGGATCGAGCTGTCGGCCACGCTGCGCCGGATCGAGCGGGCGGCGGGGGCCCTGGCCACGGCCAGCGTGGCCCGGATGGACGAGACGCTGCCCTGGTTCCGGGCGCTGCCGGCCGACCAGCGGTCCTGGGTCATGCTGGTGGCCCAGGCCGGCGCCCGGTCGCTGGTGCAGTGGCTGCGCGAGGGCGGTGGCACGGCGGACAGCACCCAGGAGGTCTCCGACGAGGTCTTCGCCACCGCCCCGCTGGCCCTGGCCCGCTCGATCAGCCTCCAGCAGACGGTGGCGTTGATCAAGGTGACGATCGACGTGGTCGAGGAGCAGGTGGGCACCCTCGCCGCCGAGGGCGAGGAGCAGCAGTTGCGGGAGGCGGTGCTGCGCTTCTCCCGGGAGATCGCCTTCGCCGCCGCCCGGGTCTACGCGCGGGCCGCCGAGTCGCGCGGCGCCTGGGACGCCCGGTTGCAGGCGCTGCTGGTCGACGCGCTGCTGCGCGGGGACTCCCCGGACGTGCTGGCCAGCCGGGGCGCGGCGCTGGGCTGGTCGGACGCGCCCCCGGTGGCGGTGGCGGTGGGCCGGTCCCCGGGCGGCGAGGTGGCCGCCGTGCTGCACACCGTCCACCGGCTGGCCCGGCGCGTCGGCGTCGAGGTGATCGGCGGGGTGCACGGCGACCGGCTGGTGATCGTGCTCGGCGGCGCGGCCGACCCGATGGCGGCGACGGGGAAGCTGCTGCCCGCGTTCGGGGAGGGGCCGGTGGTGGTCGGGCCGGCGGTGCCGAGCCTCGACGAGGCGACGGACTCGGCGCGCGCCGCGCTCGCCGGGTACCGCGCGGCCCCCGCCTGGCCGACCGCGCCGCGCCCGGTGCCGGCCGGTGACCTGCTGCCCGAGCGGGCCCTCGCCGGGGACGCCGAGGCCCGCCGCCGGCTGCGCCACGACGTGTACGCGACCCTGGCGCGGGCGGGCGGCGAGCTGCTGGAGACCCTGGACGCCTTCTTCGCGGCCGGTGGCACGCTGGAGAGCGCGGCGCGGGCGCTGTTCGTGCACCCCAACACGGTGCGCTACCGGCTGCGGCGGATCGCCGACGTGACCGGGCTGTCGCCGCTGACGCCCCGGGACGCGTTCGCGTTGCAGGTGGCGCTGACCGTCGGGCGGCTCGATCCGGTGGTGCCCGTCATGACACCTCAGCCGATAACGGCACCAAACCGGCAAATCTCCGCAAAGAGATGATCACGGTCACCTATTTCTGTAGGGTTCCTCCAAAGGTTCTAGTGCGGTTTGGTTGCGGCCGGTAACACCGTGACTGGCGAGTATCCGGAAGAGTCATAGACGTGCTCGCCGTACTCTCACCGGGACAGGGTTCCCAGAAACCCGGCTTCCTGACACCGTGGCTCGACCTGACCGACGCCGAGGCACGGCTGCGCTGGTGGTCGGCGCTGGCCGGCGTCGACCTGGTCCACCTGGGCACCACGGCCGGCGCGGAGGAGATCCAGGACACCGCCCGGACCCAGCCGCTGCTGGTCGCCGCGGCGCTGCTCGCCGCCGAGCACCTGCCGATGCACGACGTCACCCTCACGGCCGGGCACAGCGTCGGCGAGCTGGGCGCGGCGGCCCTGGCCGGGGTCCTGCCGGCCGAGACCGCGATCACCCTCGCCGGGGTGCGCGGCCGGGAGATGGCCGCCGCCTGCGCGATCGAGCCGACCGGCATGGCGGCCGTGCTCGGCGGCGACACCGACGAGGTGCTCGCCGCCCTCGACAGGCACGGGCTGCACGCGGCCAACCGCAACGGCGCCGGGCAGATCGTCGCCGCCGGGTCGACCACCGGCCTGGACGCGCTCGCCGCCGAGCCGCCCACGAAGGCCCGGGTCGTCCGGCTGAAGGTGGCCGGCGCGTTCCACACCCCCTACATGGCCCCCGCCGAGGCCGCCCTGGCCGGCGTGGCCGCCGGGATCACCCCGGCCCGCCCGGCCCGGATCCTGCTGTCCAACCTCGACGGCACGGCAGTCGACCACGGCCGGGAGCTGGTGCAGCGGCTGGTCCGCCAGGTCACCTCCCCGGTGCGGTGGGACCTGTGCATGCGCGCCCTGGCCGACCTCGGCGTGACCGGGGTGGTCGAGCTGCCGCCGGCCGGCACCCTGGCCGGCCTGATCAAGCGGGAGCTCGCCGACTCGCTGCCCGAGATCGTCACCCTGAAGACGCCGGACGACCTGCCCGCCGCCCGCGACCTGATCGCCCGGCACGGCTCGGCCGCCCGCCCCGCGCCGACCGCCCGGTCCCGGGTCGTGACGGCCCACGCGCCGGGCGTCTTCCAGCCCGCGCAGGGGCTGACCGAGGGCCAGGCGCTGAAGATCGGCCAGGTCATCGGCCACGTCGTCACCGGGCGGGGCCCGGTCGAGGTGACCGCGCACGACGGCGGCCCGCTCACCGAGTGGCTCGCCCACCACGACGCCCCGGTCGCCCCGGGTCAACCGCTCGCCCGGATCGGGGGTCACTCATGACAGGTAGCCGGATTCTCGCCCTGGGGCACTACCAGCCCTCCCGGATCGTCACCAACGACGACATCGCGCAGTTCGTCGAGACCAACGACGAGTGGATCAGGGACCGCGTCGGCATCGCCAGCCGCCGCATCGCCGGCGACGAGACGGTGTCCGACATGGCCGCCGCCGCCGCCGGCAAGGCGCTGGCCAACTCCGGCCTCACCGCCGCCGACATCGACCTCGTCGTGGTCGCCACCTGCACCTCCATCGACCGCAGCCCGAACGTCGCCTGCCGGGTCGCCGCCAAGCTCGGCATCACCGCGCCCGGCGCGTACGACATCAACACCGCGTGCTCGGGCTTCGCGTACGCGCTGGGCACCGTCGACCACGCCATCCGGGCCGGGGCGTCGCGCAACGCGATCGTCATCGGCGCGGAGAAGCTCTCCGACTTCACCGACTGGACCGACCGCTCCACCTGCATCATCTTCGGCGACGGCGCCGGCGCCGCGGTGGTCACCGCCACCGCCGAGGGCGAGCCGGCCGGAGTCGGCCCGGTCGTCTGGGGCTCGGTGCCGGACAAGAGCGACGCCGTACGCATCGAGGGCTGGCGGCCGTACGTGAAGCAGGAGGGCCAGACGGTCTTCCGCTGGGCCACCACCGCGCTGGCCCCGCTGGCCCTGCAGGCGTGCGAGCGGGCCGGGGTCGCCCCGTCCGAGCTGGCCGCGTTCGTGCCGCACCAGGCCAACTCCCGGATCATCGACGGCATCGCCAAGCGGCTCGGCATCCCCGACGCGATCATCGCGAAGGACATCGTCGAGTCCGGCAACACCTCGGCGGCGAGCGTGCCGCTGGCCCTGTCCAAGCTCATCGAGCGGCGGGAGGTGCCCTCGGGCGCCCCGGTGCTGCTCTTCGGCTTCGGCGGCGGCCTGACCTACGCCGGCCAGGTCGTCCGCTGCCCCTGACACGTCCGGCCCCCCACCGGGGCCGTTCGCGCGCCGCGCGGCACGCGCCGCCGGCGATTCCACACCCAGGAGAGGAACGCACCAACCATGACCCGTGACGAGATCACCTCCGGCCTCGCCGAGATCCTCGAAGAGGTTGCCGGGGTGAACCCGGACGACGTGGCCGAGGGCAAGTCCTTCACCGACGACCTCGACGTCGACTCGCTCTCGATGGTGGAGGTCGTGGTCGCCGCCGAGGAGAAGTTCGGCGTGAAGATCCCCGACAACGAGGTGCAGAACCTGAAGACCGTGGGCGACGCCGTCAGCTACATCGAGGCGCAGTCCTGACATGAGTCGTTCCGACGTCGTCGTCACCGGGATCGGCGCGACCACCCCGCTGGGCGGGGACGTCGCGTCGACCTGGGACGCCATGCTCGCCGGCCGCTCCGGGGTGGGTCCGCTCACCCAGGAGTGGGCGGCGCAGCTGCCGGTCCGCATCGCCGCGCAGCTCGCCGTCGACCCGTCCGAGGTGCTGGACCGGGTCAAGCTGCGCCGGCTCGACCGCTCCGAGGCCATCGCGATCATCGCCGCCCGGCAGGCGTGGGCGGACGCGGGCCTCGCCGACTCCGGGCTGGACCCGGAGCGACTGGCCGTCAGCGTCGGGTCCGGCATCGGCGGGGCCACCACCCTGCTCGCCCAGGACGACATCCTGGAGGCGTCCGGCCCACGCCGGGTGTCCCCGCACACCGTGCCGATGCTGATGCCGAACGGCCCCGCCGCCTGGGTGGGGCTGGAGGTGGGCGCGAAGGCCGGGGTGCACGCCGTGGCCAGCGCTTGCGCCACCGGCGCGGAGGCCATCGCCCTCGGGCTGGACATCATCCGCTCCGGCCGGGCCGACGTGGTGGTGGCCGGCGGCACCGAGGCGGTCATCCACCCGCTGCCGATCGCCGGGTTCGCCTCGATGCGGGCCATGTCCACCCGCAACGACGAGCCCGAGCGGGCCTCCCGCCCGTGGGACACCGGCCGCGACGGCTTCGTCCTCGGCGAGGGCGCGGGCGTGCTGGTGCTGGAACGCGCCGAGCACGCCGCCGCCCGGGGCGCCCGGGTGTACGCGCGGCTGGCCGGCGCGGGGATCACCTCCGACGCGTACGACATCGTGCAGCCGCACGCGGAGGGCGAGGGCGCGATCCGCGCGATCAACAAGGCCATCGCGGACGCGGACATCGCCCGCGAGGACATCGTGCACGTCAACGCGCACGCCACCTCGACGCCGGTCGGCGACATGCTGGAGATCGGCGCGCTGCGCGCCGCGCTCGGCGACCACCCGGTGCTCACCGCCACCAAGTCGATGACCGGGCACCTGCTCGGCGCGGCCGGCGCGCTGGAGTCCATCGCCACCATCCTGTCGATCCGCGACGGCGTCGTCCCGCCGACGATCAACCTGGACGACCCGGACGCCGGGCTGGACATGGACGTGGCCGCGCACAAGGCACGGCACCTGGAGATCCCCGCCGCGCTGAACAACGCGTTCGGCTTCGGCGGCCACAACGTGGCGCTGGTCTTCACCCGCCCCTGAGGCGCAAGGAAGGGCCCCCTGTTAACGCTTTCTGCATAGCAGGGGGCCCTTCTTAACGCCCTGCCCCGTCGTGACGGTCGGCAGGCGGGTCACGCCGTTGCGTGCCGTTCGGCGGCGGTCTTCCCGGCATGCGGTCGCGACCTGCGGGTTCACGCGATGCTAGCCGGCCGGCAATGTGCGGGAAATCGGTGCTACCTAGCTTTCCCGCATGCCCCACACAGCGAATCCACCGTCGACGCCGGAAAGCGGCGACGATCACACAGACACAATTTTCGACGACTGCGGGCGACCCGTTCCCGCGCATTCGGTCGGCCGCCGCGCGCTGCTCGCCGCCGCCGGCGCCGCCGCCATCGCCCCGCTCGCGTTCGGCGCTCCGGCCGCCGCCTCGCCCGGCCCGCACACCCCCGGCGGAAAGCCCGGCCGACGCCCGCAACGCGGGCACTACCTGATCAAGGGTGCCGCGCTGGTCTCCGTCGACCCGGCCATCGGCAACCAGGCCAAGGCCGACATCGAGGTACGCGACGGGCGGATCGTCCAGGTCGGCGCGAACCTGAAGGCGCGTGGCGCACACGTCATCGACGCGTCGAAAATGATTGCGATGCCCGGTTTCGTGGAAACCCACTATCACATGTGGAGCGCGCTCGGCCGCAATTTCGTCTCCACCGGATTCGAGTACTTCGCGGCGAAGTCGGCCACCGTCGCCGCGTACCAGCCGGACGATTTCTACCACAGCGTGCTGCTCGGCCTCGTCGAGTGCGCGAGCGCGGGCATCACCACCGTCAACAACTGGTCGCACAACGTACGCGGACCGGAGTACGCCGACGCGGAGCTGCACGCCCACGCCGACGGCCTCGTGCGGGCGCGCTACTCGTACGGGCACCGGGACGGCCAGCCGGCCACCCAGCCGATCGACTTCGCGGACATCGACCGGGTCGCGGCCACGTGGTTCGGCAAGAAGTCGCCGTTCGACGGCCTGGTGCACCTCGGGGTGAACCTGCGCGGGCCCGGCCAGATGCCGACGTTCCTGGCGGAGATGGCGGAGGTCACCAAGCGGAAGCTGCCGATCTCGGTGCACTCCGGGCAGGGGCCGACCACGGCGGTGCGCGCCGCCGACCTGGAGAAGATGGGCTTCCTCGGGCCCGACTTCCTGCTCTGCCACGCGTTGCCGTTCGACGAGGCGGACCGGCAGGCGATGGTGCGGACGAACGCGCCGGTCAGCTTCTCCGTCCACTCCGAACTGCGCCTCGGCACGGCCGGCGGGTTCCACGGGCAGTTGCTGCGGATGCTGGCCGCCGGGGTCACCGTCTCGCTGTCGTTCGACGCCAGCTCGCTCGCCCCGATCAACATGTTCGAGTCGATGAACGTGGCCTGGAACCTGGGCATCCCGTGGGTGGGCACGGACACCGCCGCGCTGCCGCCGGTGGTGTTCCGGCAGGCGATCGAGATGGCCACGATCAACGGCGCGAAGGCCCTCGGCCTGGACGCGGTGACCGGGTCGATCACCCCCGGCAAGCGGGCCGACATCGTCCTGATCCGGGCGGACGACCTCAACATCGCCCCGATCGGCGACCTGGAGTCGACCGTCGTGCGGTCGGCCACCCCGGCCAACATCGACACGGTGCTGATCGACGGCCGCATCGTGAAGCGGAACCGGGAGATGGTCAGCCACGACGCCGGCACGGTCGTGCGCAACGCGGCGGCTGCGGCGCACGCCGTCCGTACGCGGGCCGGCGGCATCCTCACCCCGGCCAGCCCCACCCCGCCCCGGTTCTGACCCCCGCCGCCGTGCGCCCGACCGCGACCGGGCGCACGGCGGCACCGGCTTCCACGTCCGGGGCGCGGTCGGGAGTGCTAGGGGCGGTTGCGGGGGTGCCCGCGCGCCTGCCGCTCGTTGCCCCGGCGGTAGTTGCCCGTCCACCTGGCCATCACCAGTTGCGGGTCGTCGTCGACCTCGGCGAGGAACTGCGCCGCCCGGCCACCCCGCAGCGTCCCGGCGACCCGCCCATGGTGCGTGATCACCACCGTGCCGTCCGCTCGTTCGGCGTACGCGAATCCCTGCGCCTCCGCCACGCCCGGCACCCTCCCATCCCCGCCTGCGCCGCGCATTCGATTTCGGCGGCGGCGCAGGCGTTGGGCAGACGGCGCTGCTGAAGGGGGCGGTGATCGCGCCGCTGCTGCCGGAGCCGGACGGTGTGCGGGGCGGCGCGCATTCCTCTACCGATCCAGCTTCGTCCTCATCGCCGCCATCATCTGGCTCCGATGGCCCCGATGACTCGCCTCAAGCAGCGACCTGCGCAGAGCTGACGAACCAGGAATCCGACTCGACATCGATGGACTCGTCAACCCAGGGCTGCACGATGGCGGCGAGCTGCGCTGTCATGGGCCACATGTCCACGACCCACCCGTCGGGCGTCACCTCGACCTGCGCGCGCAACGGCTCGATGACCTCTGATGGCAGATCCCATGAGCGTTCGAGGAAATCGTCCGCGCCGAACTTTTCCACCATGTTGCCCACAACCACGGCGAGACTCTAGCCAAGACGCCTGCCGCACCGTTTGATGATCGGCACGACAGGCATTAGGCGGGGGTGCGGAGGTCGGCGACGAAGGCGCGCCAGGCCGACGGGGCGAAGGTGAGGGTGCCGGCGTCGCGGGCCTTGGAGTCGCGCACCAGCACGACGCCCGGCAGGTTGTCGGCGACCTCGACGCACTCACCGCCGTTGGTGTTGCTGCGGGTGGCGGTGCGCCAGCGGGGGCGAGGGGTGCTCACAGCTCGTTCACCTGCTTCAGGATCAGGTCTCTCGACCGGTCGCGCGGCAGGGCGACCGCACGGACAGCTTCCCACGCCCGCGCCAGCGTGGAAACCCGCTTCGGGTCGGCGAGAACCCGCCCCTCCAACTGGTCCTCCAGGAACGCCAGGTGCTCGCCGCCGGCCGCCTCGGCGAGCGTGAACGGGCCGGACTGGCCGAGGTAGGGGCCCGCGTCGCAGGGCACGACGTGCACCAGCACCCGGGGGCGCAGCCCGACCTCGGCGAGGTGCAGGAGCTGCTCCTTGAGCACCGCCGGCTCGCCCCGGCGCAGCGCCGCCTCGTCGACGACGAACGTGGTCAGCGGCGGCTCCTTGCGGTCGAGCAGCGCCTGCCGCTCCAGCCGGAAGGCGACGTGCTCCTCCACCTTCTCGGGCACGAACAGGCCGCTGGCGAGGGCCGCGCGGGCGTACGCCTCGGTCTGGAGCAGCCCCGGGATGATCGTCGCCTGGAAGCAGCGCAGCGAGGTGGCCTCCCGCTCCACCTCCGCCCACGGGCGGAACCACCCGGGCTGGGCGTCCCGGCGCGCCTCGACGGCCATCCGGGCGATCAGGTCGCCGGTGCCCAGCAGCTCATCGAGCCGGCGGGCGCTGTCGGGCTGCGGGACGCGCCGCCCCGTCTCGAACATCGCGATCAGCGAGCCGGAGACGTGCACCGCCTCGGCGACCTGGTCCTGGGTCAGCCCCCGCTTGCCCCGCTCGTGCTTCAGCACCAGGGCGAGATACGCACTCATTCCTCACCACTCATCACTGATGGTTCCGCATCGGTCACGCTGCGCACCGTACCCCCGGCGGTCCTGTTTGTCCGGCCCGCCCCGGTCCAGGGTGGAACCACGCGGTCCGGCTGGTGGAGGCGATGCCCGGCGGCCGGGCCAGCGCGGGGCCGCCCCGCTCCCCCCTTGCGGGGCGGCCCTCCCCCACCGACGAGGAGGCAGGCGCATGGCAGAGCACCGACGCGACGGCGACCGACGCCGGCCGCACCCGCCCCTGCGCCCGCTGTGGCTGTGCCGGGCGTGCCTGGCCCCGTGGCCCTGCCCGCAGGCCCGCGACGACCTGCTGGCCGCCTACGCCGGTGACCGCGTCGGCCTGTGCCTGTTCCTGGCCTGGCGGATGTTCGACGCCAACGAGGACCTCCGGGCGCTGCACCCGGAGAACCCGCCGCTGCCCAGCGAGCTGTTCCGCCGCTTCCTGCGCTGGGCCCGCCGCCCCACCCACCCAACCGGGCCACAACTGCTAGATCGCGGGCGGAAATGAAAGATCTTGGAGAGAAATGGCCCCTGAAGGGGCCATTTCTCTCCAAGATCTGCGGAATCCTCGCCTTTGGCCCGGTCAGGTACGGCCCAGCGCGGGGCCGGGGCGGGACGGGCGCAGGGCGGGGCGGGGGCAGAGCGGGGGCTGGGCGGGGCCAGCGCGGGGCGTTGAGTCCTGGGTTCGGGGGTGCTCGTCTAGGGTGAGGTTCGTCGAGATCGCGCTAGGAGCATGCCGTGGAAGCGACCGAGATCCGCAAGCTCGCCGCCCTGGAGGACACCCACTGGTGGTACCGGGAGCGGCGGGTCCTGCTGGCCAGGGCGCTGCGCCGGCTGGCCGCCGCCGGCCACGCCCCCGGGCGGGCGCTCGACGTCGGCGCGGCCGGCGGCGGCAACACGCGGGTGCTGCGGGCGCACGGCTGGCGGCCGGTGGCGCTGGAATACAGCGCGGAGGGCGCCGGGGTGGCCCGGGAGCGCGGGCTCGACGTGATCCGGGCCGACGCCCGGCGTCTGCCGCTGCCGTCGGCGAGCCTGGGCCTGGTCACCGCGCTCGACATCCTGGAGCACTTCGACGAGGACCACCTGGCCGCCGCCGAGATCCGTCGCACGCTGCGCCCCGGGGGCGTCGCGCTGATCGCCGTGCCGGCCGACATGGCGCTGTGGTCGGCGCACGACGTGGCGGTCGGCCACGTCCGCCGCTACGACCGGGCGTCGCTGCGGGACGTGGTGGAGAAGGCCGGGCTGGTCGTCGACGAGCTGTGGAGCTGGAACGTGCTGCTGCGCCCGGTCGCGGCGTGGCGGCGGCGCTCGTCCACCGGCAGCGACCTGGACGAGCTGCACCCGCTGGTCAACCTGGGGTTGCGCGCCGTCGTCACCGCCGAGCGGCACCTGCCGGTGCGGGCGCTGCCGGGGGTGTCGCTGATGCTGCGCGCCCACCGCCCCGCCGACGACTGACCGTTCCGCCGGGCCCGCCCCGCCGACGACTGACCGTCAACCGCACCGCGCCGCCGACGACTGACCGTTACGCGCACCGCCCCACCACCGACCAACCTGACCACCCACCGTTACCATCCATCGGCCCGTCCGGGGTGGACCGGGCGGCGTGGACGACCACGGGGGAAGTGCGAACGGTGTTGCGACGGATCGGGGCGGCCCTGCTGGCCGTCCTCTGCACGGTGCCGGCGGCGGGCTGCGCCGACGACGGGACGCGGACGGCGGCGGGCGCCGGCCCGTCCCCGGTGGTGACGGGCCCGCCCTGGTACGACGAGGTGGCCCCCGCCGAGGCCGGCGTCACCATCGGCGCGCCGGGCAGCCCCTGCGAGCTGCCGGTCACGTTCTCGCTGCCGGCCGGGTGGACGCCCGAGGCGGTGGCGGAGGAGGCCACGATCACGCTGGGCGGGGCCCGGCTGCGCTGCGAGGTCGACGCGAAGCCGGCCGGCAGCGTGGGCTTCCTGCGGGTGTGGGCGGCCGACGGGTCCACCGGGGACGGGCGCGCCACGCTGGAGGGGTTCCTCGCCGACTACGGCCGGGTCAGCGAGATCGAGTACCGGCGGGTGCCGCGCGGCCCGCTGCGCCTGGTGGAGGCGACGTTCCTGCAACGCAGCGAGCTCAGCGGCCCGAACCGGCAGCGGGCGCTGGTGGCGGACACCCCGGCCGGCGGGCCGGTGCTGCTGACCCTCGGCGGAATGGACACCGACGAGTTCGAGGCGATGTTCCCGGCCTACCAGCTCGCGACGCGGACGCTCCAGGTCAACTGACCGCCGGGGCCCTCGGGACCGTAGGGGCCGCCGGGGCCGCCGAGGCCGCCTCCCCGGCCAGCACGACCGCGCCGAGCAGCGCGGCATCGTCGGCGAAGCCGGAGAGCACCACCTCGGGCCGGTACGGCAGCACGGCGGCGAGCCGCTCGACGAGCAGGCCACGGATCAGGTCGCTGCCGGCCACGCCGCCGACCAGCACCACCCGCTGCGGGTCGACCAACAGGCAGCAGGTGACCAGGTGGCGGGCCAGCTCGTCGACGCGGACGGTCAGCGCGTCCCGGGCCGGGCCGGGCGCAGCGGCGGCGGCGGCCAGCCCGGCGGCGGCCCCGGGCACGCCGAGGTCGTCGGCGAGCCGGTCCAGCGCCCGGCCGGAGAAGTCCAGCTCCAGCATGGTGCCGGGCCACGGGCCGCCGGCCACGGCGTACCCGATCTCGCCGGCCGCCCCGTGGTGGCCGGGCAGCACGGCCCCGCGCACGGTGAGCGCCGCCGCGACGCCGGTGCCGATGCCGACGACCAGGCCGGGGTCGGCGTCGCGGAGCGCGCCGAGGCGCAGCTCGGCCAGGGCGGCGGCGTTCAGGTCGTTGTCGACGGCGACGACGGGCGCGCCGAGCCGGTCGCGCACCGCGTCGGCCAGCCGCAGCCGGTCCCAGCCGGGCACGTTCGGGGCCAGGTCGATCCCGTCGGGCCGGACCACCCCGGGCGAGGCGACGCCCGCCGCCGCGAGCGGTCCGCCCGCCTGCCCCACCAGCTTCGCGGCCAGCTCCAGGGCGCGGTCCAGGGCCTGCGGGGCACCCCGTTCGGCGTACGTGGGCACCCGCTCGCGGGCCAGCAGCCGGCCCGCCGCGTCGGCGACCCCGACGGCCATCTTGGTGCCGCCGAAGTCGATGCCGAGCAGCACGCCGTCGTCGCCGGTCACCCGCGCGCCGCCGGTGACGTCCTCGTCGCCGGTCAGCGGCGTGGGCGGGGTCGCGGGGCCGTCCAGCCGCAGGTTCACGGGCCGGTCCCCTCGGTCGTGGCGACGCGCGCGCTCACCGGGCGGCCCGTTCGGCGGCGACGGCGTCGAGCGCCGCGTCGGCGGCGGCGAGCCGGGCCCGCACGGCGGCGAGCCGGCCGGCGACGGTGTCGAACTGGCCGCGCAGCGCGGCCACCTGGTTGCGGACGGCGCACCGGCCGGGGCCGTCGACCTGCGCCCGGTCGAGCACCAGGTCGGGGCGGACGGCGGCGGCGAGCAGGTCGGCGATCGCGTCGTCGTCGAGCCGGTCGGTGATGCCCTGCGCCGCCGCGCGGACCCCCTCGGCGGTCCACGTGTCGGGCGCGCCGGCGCGGACCAGCCGGCCGACCACCGAGTGGGCGGCCCGGAACGGCACGCCGTGCCGGGTCAGCGCGTCCGCGGCGGCGGTGGTGGTGGCCCCGGAGGCGACGATCTCCCCGGCCGACGGCGGCTCCAGCGGCTCGATCTCGGCGAGGAAGCCGCCGAGCAGGGCGAAGAACCGGTCGGTGCGGTCGTTGCTCTCCCAGAGCCGCACCTGCACGTCGGTGGTGGCGTTGTTGGAGTCCTCCCACCAGGCCGCGCCGACGTTGTTGAGCACGCTCGCGGCGTCGGCGGCGGTCGCGCCGGCGTACGAGACGAGGTGCTCCAGCACCACCGGGTTGCGCTTCTGCGGCATGATGCTGCTGCCCTGGGTGAAGTCGCCGGGGGTGGTCACCCACCGCCAGCTCAGCCAGTCCATCAGGGTGCGGGCCAGCCGCGCCCCGGTGGCGAGGGCCTGCGCGTTGAGGGTGCCCACCCGCACCAGGTGGTCCGCGCCGGCCACCGCCTCGTACGAGTTGACGACCAGGCCGGCGAAGCCGAGCAGCTCGGCCACCCGGGCCGGGTCGATGTCCAGGTCGGTGCCGGCGAACGCGCAGGAGCCCAGCGGCGAGGTGTTCAGCGCGTCGATCAGGTCGGCGTAGGCGACGGCCTCGCCGGCCAGGGCCTCGGCGTACCCGGCGAGGGCGTGGCCGATGGTGGTGGGCTGGGCGGGCCGGCGGTGGGTGTAGCCGGTGATCACCACGTCGGCGTACCGGTCGGCGGCGTCCAGGGCGGTGGCCCCGGTGGCGAGCACCCGGTCGAGGACCCCGACGAGCTGGTCGCGCAGCAGCATCCGGAACACCCCGGCGTCGAGGTCGTTGCGGCTGCGGGCCATCTGCACGTCCAGCTCGGACGCCGGCACGCCGCACGCGGCGGCCAGCCGCTTCTCCAGCAGGTAGTACGTGTCCTCGAAGGTGCCGTCGAACGGCGGCGCGGTGGTGGCGTCGGCGCGCAGCTCCGCCAGCCCGCGCAGCAGCCGGGCGCCCCGGTCGGCGGGGATCAGCCCCTGCTCGGTCAGCATCACCACGTGCGCCTGGCTGGCCCGCACCATCGCCGGGAAGAGCCGCCCGACGTGGTGGTCGTACGTGGGCCGCAGGTGGTGCCGCTGGTAGGTGGTCAGCGCGGGTGTGCTCATCAGGGTCTCTGCTTCCTTCCGGTGCCGGGCACGACGTGGGCCGGGCGCGACGCCGCTCGCCGCGCCCGGGACGTCAGCCGGTCGTGGTGTCCAGGCCGAGCAGGCGCTCGGCGTTGCCGGCGAAGATCGCCCGCAGGTGGTCGTCGGGCAGGCCCAGCTCGTGGCAGACGCGGAGCTGGTCGTCGAGGTAGCGGGTGACGTAGCCGCGCGGGAACCACGACGAGTCGCTGCCGTAGACGATGCGGTGCGGGCCGATGGTCTCGTAGCAGCGCCGGAACAGGTCCTCCAGCGTCAGCTTGTAGGGCATCCAGCGCACCCACTGGTTGGAGCCGGACGTGTCGACGTGGATGTTCGGGCAGCCCCAGGCGGCGAAGAGGAGGTCCTGCACGTGCTGGACGCCGAAGTGCGGCACCACCACGGCCAGCTCGGGGAAGCGCCGGGCCATCCGGGCCAGCTCGTCGGGGCCGCCGTGCCGGCCGAAGCTCAGCCCGCCCGCGCTGCCGTAGTGCCCGATGTGGATCAGCACGGGCACGCCGAGGCGCTGGGCGGTGGCCCACAGCGGGTCGAGGTCGGCGTGGTCGAGGGGGCCGCGCAGCAGCGGGGCGAACAGCTTCAGCCCGCGCAGGCCCCGCTCGGTGACGGCGCGTTCCAGCTCGGCGGCGGCCCCCGGAGAGTAGGGGTCGTGGTGGGCGAGGCCGAGCAGCAGGTCGGGGTGGCGGTCGACGACGTCGGCGACGGTGTCGTTGCCGCCGCCGGTGACGAACACGGCCCGCCGCACGTTCACCCGGCGCAGCTCCTCGGCCCACCGGTCCGCCTCGTCCTCCCAGCGCTGGGCCGGGGGCTCCGGGTCGGCGAAGGCCCACGCCCGCCGCCACTTCGCCGCGTACGGGGCGGAGCCGGCGGCGCGGACGGCCCGCTCGTGCTCCCCGCCGGGGTGCATCCCGGCGGCGTGCTCGCACGCCTGGATCGTCGGGTCGGCGGCGATGCGGAAGTGCAGGTGGAAGTCGACGATGTCGAGTCCCCGGTCGACGGTCACGACGGCTCCCCCTCGGCGGGCAGCGCACCGACGCCGGGCAGCTCGACGCCGGACAGCGGGTCGGCCCAGGGCAACGGGCCGACGCCGGGCAGCGGGTCGGCGGTGGGCGGGGCGGGCGGGGCGGCGGCCACCCAGGCGGCGACGACCTCCCGCAGCCGCGCCCCGGCCAGCTCGCGCACGCGCCGGCCGGCGGGCTCGTCGGCCAGCGAGACGTGCCCGGACCAGCCCTGCCACGGGTCGGGCCGGGACTCCACCAGCACGTACGGGTGGGTCACCGGCAGCTTCGGCTTCGGCGGGATGTCGTCGACCGCGCCGAGGCGGACCGCGCCGGGGTCGAACCCGAGCACCCCGGACGTCTCGTACGCGCCGCCGTGGCCGCGGGAGACCTGCGGCCCGTACAGCTCGGTGGTCTCGGCGGGGGTGACGAGCTGGAACCAGTTGACCAGCAGCAGGCTCGCGGTGCGCCGGCCGGAGACCCACTCCATGGCGGCCCGGACGGTCGACATGTTGGCGTCGTGCCCGTTGACGATCAGCAGCCGGGGGAAGCCGGCCGCCACGATGCCCTCGATCACGTCGGCGAGGTAGCCGACGGCGATCTCCGGCCGGATCGCCACGGTGCCGGGCCACGGCCGGGTCTGGCCGGGGCAGGCGGCGTACGCGACGGCGGGGAAGAGCACCCCGCGCGGGCCCGCCGCCGGGGGCGCGGCCTCGTCCGGGGTCCCGCCGCCGGACGAGGCCGCGCCGTCTGCGGGGGCCGCCGAGGCGTCCCGGGGGGCCTGCGCCGCGCCCTCGGCCGACCGCGCCCGGCCCTCGCCGGCCGCCCGCACCCGGCCCTCGCCGGCCGCCCGCGTCGCGCTCTCGGCGGCGAAGCCCTCGGCGAGGATCAGGTCGGTGCCCAGGGGCAGGTGCGGGCCGTGCCACTCGACCGCGCCGACCGGCAGCACCGCGAAGTCCGCCGCGGTGGCGACCGCCGCCAGCTCCCCGCCGGGGACCCGGGCGACCGGGACCAGCCCGCCGTGGGCGAGCCAGGCGGCCACGTGGTCGCCGGCCGGTGTCGTCACGCCGTCCATCGCGCCGCCTCCCGGGTCGAGCGCCGGCCGCCCTCCAGGCGGCCGGACACCACCATCACCACGAAGATCAAGACCACCTGGAGCATGCCGTACGCGGCGGCGGTGCCGACCTCGAACGAGTACATCCGGTTGTTGATCTCCACGGAGATGGGCGCGGTCTCCGAGGTGTAGATGAGCACCGAGGCGACGAACTCGCCGACCCCGTGCACGAAGGCGAGCAGCGCGCCGGCCAGCACGCCCGGCAGCATCAGCCGCAGGGTGACCGTGCCGAACGCCCGCCACCAGGACGCCCCGAGGTTGCGGGCGGCCTCCTCCAGCGACGGGTCGAGCTGCGCCAGGGCGGCCGAGCTGGAGCGGAACACCAGCGGCAGGAACCGCACGAAGTACGCCAGCGGCATGATCCAGAAGGTGCCGATGAGCACCTGCCCGAAGCTGAACGCGTTGCCGGTGCTGAACGCCGAGATCAGGTTGATCGCCACCACCGTGCCGGGCAGCGCCCAGGCCAGCATGACCGCCACGTCGAGCAGGCCCCGGCCGCGGAAGTCCAGCCGGCGCACCGCGTACGCGATGAGCACGCCGACCACGACGCAGGCGACGGTGGCGATGAGGCTCATCTTGAGCGAGTTGAGGATCGGCTGGAACGCCCTCGGCTCCGCGAAGATCGTGACGAAGTTCTGCGTCGTGTACCGCGCCGGGATCACCTCGGTGGTCCACGAGCCGTCCCGGGAGAACGCCACCAGGGCGATCGTCGCCACCGGCGCGAGCAGCACGGCCGTGGCCAGCAGGGACGCGGCCAGGGCGAGCCACCGGCCGAACGGGTTGGTGATCTCCCGCCGGTGGGCGGCGATCCCCTTGGACTGGGAGCGGTAGCTGCGGCGCCCCTCGTACCAGCGCATGCCGAGCAGGAACAGCACCGAGACCACGCCGAGCACGGAGGCGTACGTCGACGCCATCGGCAGGTCGCCGTTGGTGCGGTTGATGTAGATCTGCATGGTCATCGTCTGGTCCACCCCGAACAGCAGCGGGGCGGTGTACGACGCCAGCGACGTCATGAACACCAGCAGCGACGCCGACACCAGCGCCGGGGTGAGCATCGGCAGCAGCACCGTGCGCCACACCCGGACCCGGCCGGCGCCCAGGTTGTACGCCGCCTCCTCCACCGACGGGTCCATCCCGCCCAGCGCGGCGGAGGCGGACAGGTAGAAGTACGGGTACATGGTGAACGTGTGCACCACCAGCACCCCGGCGATGCCGCTGAACGGCAGCACCGGGTTCTCCGCGCCGAACAACTGTTGCAGGCCGCGCGGCAGGATGCCGGTCTCGCTGTAGAGGAGCTGGAACGAGATCGCCCCGATCAGCGGCGGCAGGGCCGCCGGCACCAGGATGATCGCCTCGATCAGCCGGCGGCCGGGAAACGAGAAGCGCTTGAGCAGGAACGCCATCGCCACGCCGACGATCCCGCAGAGCAGCACGCTGGCCGCCGAGATGATCAGCGAGGTGACCAGCGACGACCGGGCCACCCCGTCGCCGGTGAGGAAGCTGCCGTAGTTCTCCACCCCGTCCACGCCGACGCTCTCGGCGAAGGTGGCGAACATGGGCTGCACGACGTACCCGAAGAGGACCAGCGCGAGCGGGAAGACCAGCACGTACGGGAACCAGCGGGAGCCGGTGCCCCCGGCGAACCGGTCGGCCAGCCGGCGGCGCGGGCCCGGCGGCGGCGACGGCTGCGTGGTGACCGGGGCGACGGTGGCCGGGCTCGGGGTGGCGGGAATGGTGGTCACGGACGCACCACCCACATCCGGTCCCGGTTGAGCCGCAGCCCGATCTGGTCGCCGACGGCGATGCCGGCCGGCACGTCGACGGCGGCCACCTGCATCCGCTCCCCGGCGGTGTCGACCACCAGGTTGGTGGCCATCCCGGTGAACTCCAGCTCGGCGACGCGGCCGGGCAGCGCGCCCGGCTCGGTGGTCGAGGTGAGGCCGATGTGCTCGGGGCGCACCGACACCTGGGCGGTCTCGCCCTGGCGCAGCCCGTGGTCGGCCGGTGCCGGCACGTCGATCTCGCCGCCGCCGGGCAGCCCCACCGTCACGGTCCGCTCCGTGGCCCCCTGCACGGGCAGGGTGAGCACGTTGCTGCGCCCGATGAACCGGGCCACGAAGCTGGTCGCCGGGCGGTGGTAGATCTCCTGCGGCGCGCCGATCTGCTGCACCCGGCCCGCCTGCATGACCGCGATCCGGTCCGACATGGCCATCGCCTCGGCCTGGTCGTGGGTGACGTAGATGCCGGTGGTGCCGGCCTCCTGCTGGATGCGGCGGATCTCCGTGCGGGTCTCCTCGCGCAGCTTGGCGTCGAGGTTGGACAGCGGCTCGTCGAGCAGCAGCGTCTTCGGCCGGATCACCAGGGCGCGGGCCAGGGCGACCCGCTGCTGCTGGCCGCCGGAGAGCTCGTCGATGCGCCGCGCGCCGTAGCCGGCGAGGTGCACCTGGCCGAGGGCCTCCTCGACGCGCCGCCTCGACTCGGCGCGGCCGACCTTGCGGATCTTCAGCCCGTACGCGACGTTCTGCGCGACGGACAGGTGCGGGAAGAGCGCGTAGTTCTGGAACACCATGCCGGTGTCGCGCTTGTTCGGCGGACGCCGGGTGACGTCCTCCGTGCCGAACCGGATCCGGCCGGAGGTGGGGAAGTAGAACCCGGCCACCATGCGCAGGGTGGTGGTCTTGCCGCAGCCGCTCGGGCCGAGCAGGGTGAAGAACTCCCCGGCGGCGATGGTGATGTCGACGTCGGCCACGGCGGCGGTGTCGCCGCCGCGCGCGAAGCGCTTGCTCACCGACTCCAGCGTGACATCGATCATGGCGTCCTCTCCTGTATGGGCTGGTGGTTCCGGGGCGGTCGCGGTGCAAGGAAGGGCCCCTTGTTAACGCCTGGGGTAGAGAAGGGTCCCCTTCTCACCCCCGCTGGGCGGGGCCCAGGGCGCGCCGCGCCCGCCCCGGTGCCGCCGTGGTCAGCCCTTGTTCTTGATCTGGCTGTTCCAGTGGTTGATCCACTCGGTCTCGTTCTTGCCGATCACGTCCCAGTCGACGTCCAGCGGCTTGAGGTTGAGCTCGGCCAGCCACTGCGGCTTCTCGGCGATCTCCACGGCCGGGATCTGGTAGTAGTCCTTGGCCAGGTTGGCGCGCAGCGCGTCGTCGAAGAGGAACTCCATGAACTTCTGCGCGCCGGTGGTGTTGCCGCCCTTGACCGCGGCGATCCCGTCGACGAGCACCGGTGCGCCGGAGGCCGGCATCACGTAGCCGAACGGCATGTTCGACTGGTTGGCCTGGAGCAGGACGTCCTGGAGGTTCCAGGCGCTGAGCACGCCCTGCTGGCGGGAGAGCTTGAGGTAGAGGTCGGCGGGGTTGGCCGCGTACGAGCCGGTGTTGGCGTCCAGCTTCTTCAGCCAGTCGTAGCCGGGCTGCGGGTTGCTGCCGTCCGGGGACTGTCGCATGATCATCGACGCGTAGATCGACCGCATGGTGCCGGACGCGGCAACGTCACGGATGACGATCTTGTCCTTCCACTCCGGCTTCAGCAGGTCGTCCCAGTCCTTCGGGGCCTGCTCCGGGGTGAGCGCCTTGTTGTTGTACATGATGACCTCGGGCAGCAGGATCTCCCCGAACCAGCGGCCCTCGGCGTCCTTGTACTTCGCGTCCATCTTGGCGGCGAACGCCGGCTGCCAGCTGGTCAGCAGGTCCTCGGACGCGCCCGCGGAGAGCCCCTGCTGGGTGCCGCCCCACCAGACGTCGGCCTGCGGGTTGGCCTTCTCGGCCCGGACCCGCTCCAGGATCTCCTGCGCGCCCAGGTTGAGGATCTCCACCTTGCCCTTGTACTCGGGGTACTTGGCGGTGAACTGGTCCACCACGAACGTGGAGACCTTCTTGTCGCGGGCCGTGTAGATGGTGAGCTTCTCGGCGCTCGCGTCGCCGGACGCGTCGTCGCCACCGCCGCCGCAGGCCGTGCCTGCGGCGAGGACTGTGGCCAGCGCACCGGCGAGGAGAAGGCGACGTCTCATGGGTACCTCCGAGGGGTTCGGGTTGGGCGGAGCTAGGGGGTGGGAAGCAGGGTGGGCAGCCCGGTGGCCGCCGCGGAGAGGGCGTAGCTGACCGCGCCGTGCAGCACGGCCCGGTCGCCGAGCACGGCCCGGCGTACCTCGGTGGTGCTCGGCGCGGCGGCGGCGACCAGGGCCTGGAGCCGGTCGACGGCCGGGTCGTCGAGCTGGGCGGCGGCACCGCTGAGCAGCACCCGGCCGGGGTCGATGACGCAGACGCAGGAGACGATCAGCCGGGACCACGCGGTCAGCAGCTCGTCGAGGTACGCGGCGGCGCGCCCGTCGGCGCGCGCCAGCTCGACCAGGGCGGCCACGGGGGCGTCGGGCCGCCGGCCGGGGGCCAGGGCCACCACCCGCTCGGCGACGGCGTTCTCCGACCAGCGGGCCTCGAACGGGCCGACCCCGTCGTGGCCCCGGTCGGCCGGGTCCAGCGGCAGGAAGCCGACCTCGCCGGCCGCCCCGCCCGCGCCCCGGCGGACCTGGCCGTCGAGCACCAGCCCCGCGCCGATGCCGTCGGCGACGTGCAGCAGCAGCAGGTCGGCGACGTCGCTGCCGGCGCCGGCCGCGTGCTCGCCGGCCGCCATGAGGTTGACGTCGTTGTCCACCACCACCGGCACGCCGAGGTGCCGCTGCACCGCCTCCCCTATCGGCCGCCCCTCCACGAGGCCGACCGAGGGGGCGAGCCGGACGGCCCCGCCGGAGGAGACGCCGGGCGCGGCGATGGCGACCCCGCGCAGCGCCGGCAGGCCGTCGCCGGCCAGCTCGGGCACCGACCGGCAGACGGTGTCGACGATGTCGCCGGCGAGGCGGACGGTGCGGTGGGCGACGACCGTGCCGTCGCTGTCGGCGATCTCGCAGCTCAGCCGGGACGGCTCCAGGGAGACGGCGGCGACCAGCTCGGCGCGCGGGTTGAACTCCAGCATCGCCCGGGGGCGGCCGGCGCGGGACGCCCCCGGCCCCCGCTCGATGAGGTAGCCCTCGGCGATCAGCTCGCGCACGAGGGGGGTGAGCGTGGCGGGGCTCAGGCCGGTGAGCTCGGTCAGCTCGGCGCGGGAGAGCACCCGCACCTGGCGGGCGGTGGAGATCACGGACAACCGCTTGATCTCCTTCGACCGCTCCCGGCTCACCGGGCTCGTTGGTGGCGTCACCACGTCAGTCACACTTCCTTCCTACGGCGAACGAACTATCGAGTCAAGTAACGAAAACGTCTCGACCCATCCGAGACACCCTCGCGAACAGGGATAACGCCCCGCTTCGGCACCGATGTCGGATCAAGGGCGCGCGGCGGAACCGGCACCCGAGAGAGGTGGACCGGCCTGGATTAATTTCTTCCGCAAAGGAAGAAAGACCTTGCAAAGCATTGACGGGCCGCCGCGCCGGTCCCTAGCGTCACCGGGCGAAGGCCTTCCAGTGTGTACGGACACCCGCGTCGCCGGTGTACCCGGTGACGGAGTCCGCGCCGCTGCCGTACCCCCGGTGACGGCATCCCCGCCGCCGCCGTACCGCGATGTTTCCTGCCGCTACCCACGCGGCGGCCCGGCACCGCCGGTGGCCGCCGCCTCCGCCCCACCGTCCCGCCGCCCGATCAGCGACCCCGCGTCGACGCCGCGCGTCCGACGGCGATGGCCGCTGCCCGGACCCGGGACAGTTCCGGAAGGATCCGCATGCGCATCAAGGCGTTCCTGCTACCCACGGCGCTCGCCCTGGCCCTGTCCGGGGTGCCCGCCGCCGCCCTCGCCTCCCCCGCCGACGCAGCCGCCGACCGCCACGGCGGCCGGGCGGGCGACACCGTCGACCTCGACGTCCTCTTCGTCAGCGCCCACCCCGACGACGAGGCCGGCAGCCTCGCCACCCTCGGACAGTGGAAGGAGAAGCACGGCGCCAAGGCCGGCGTCGTCACCATCACCCGCGGCGAGGGCGGCGGCAACGCCGTCGGCCTCGAAGAGGGCCCCCCGCTCGGCATCATCCGCGAACGCGAGGAGCGCACCGCGATCGGCCGGGCCGGCGTGGAGAACCTCTACAACCTCGACCGGGTCGACTTCTGGTACACGGCGTCCGCGCCGCTGTCCGAGCGGATCTGGGGCCACGACGACACGCTCGCCCAGATCGTCCGGGTGATCCGGCAGACCCGGCCCGAGATCGTCATGACCATGAACCCCTCGCCGACCCCGGGCAACCACGGCAACCACCAGCAGGCCGCCCGGTTCGCCGCCGAGGCGTTCCACGCCGCCGCCGACCCGGCCGCGTTCCCCGAGCAGCTCCGCAAGGAGGGGCTCAAGCCGTTCCGGGCCGCGAAGTTCCTGCGTACGGGCGGCACCGGCACGTCGGCCGCCGGGCCCGACTGCGCGGCCAGCTTCGTGCCGACCGTCCCCACCGACCAGGTCTTCGGGGTCTGGGAGGGCACGCCGAGCGCCACCGGCAAGACGTGGGCCGAGATCGAGGTCGACGCCCGCCGGGAGTACGTCACCCAGGGCTGGGCCGGCACCGCCGCCGCCCCCACCGACCCGACGAAGATGCGCTGCGACTTCTACACCCTGGTCGACAGCCGCGTCCCGTACGACCCGACGGACACCTCCCCCGAGGCGATCCTGCGCGGCTCCGTGCTGCCGAACGCGGCCGGCGGGCTGCCCCGGGGCACCGAGCTGTACCTCACCACCGACCGGTTCGACCTCGCCCCCGGCGAGACCGTCAAGGTCACCGCGCACGTGCGAGCGCCCCGGGACCGGGCACTGGCCGCGCCGCGGATTGACCTGCGGCTGCCGCAGGGCTGGACCGCCAAGGGCTCCGGCGCGCTGCGCGGCAACGTACCGGCGGGCAAGGAGCGGACCGCGACGTTCACCGTCACCGTCCCCGCCGACGCCGACACCAACCAGCAGCAGCTCGTCGGCGCGACCCTGACCACCCGCCAGGGCGTCGGGCGCACCGACCGGGCCGTACGGGTCGTCGCCGACGTGCGCGGCACCCTGGAGCCGCTGCCCGAGGTGGGGCTGTTCCGCGAGTGGGCCGGCGAGGGCGGCTACCCGCAGCTCGACACGCTGATCAAGCCGGTGCTCACCATCGGCTCCGGCAAGAGCCGGTCGGTCCGCGTCGACCTGCGCAACCACGGCAAGGCCACCCGCAGCGGCACCGTCACCCTCGGCCTGCCCGCCGGCTTCGCCGCCGACGCGGCGACCAAGAGCTACACCGGCCTGGCCCCCGGCGCGACCGGGGCGGTCACCTTCACCGTCACCAACACCGACGCCACCCTGCCCACCGCCAACGCCGGCGGCACGGACGGCGACTACGGCATCACCATCACCACCACCAGCGCCGCCGGCAGCACCGTCGAGACCGGCGCGCTGGAGATCGTGCCGACCACCGAGGTGCCGCGGGCCGGCGCCGGCCACGCCGTCGACGGGGTGGCCTCGCCCGGCGAGTACCCCGGCGAGGAGCTGGACTTCTCCCGCATCTGGGAGGGGCAGGCCACCACGCCGCAGGACGCCTCGGCGAAGGGCCGCATCGCCTGGACCGCCGACGCCCTGAAGGTGTACGTGCAGGTCACCGACGACGTGCTCGGCCGCAAGGTCGTGCCGCAGGACTGCAAGCGGCAGCGGCGCACCGACAGCGTCGAGATCATCGTCGACCCGAAGGGGAACTCGACCGACACCTCCACGGTGTTCAAGGCCGGCATCTTCCCCGTCACCGACGACCCGGCCAACGGCGACCCGCCGTGCTGGCAGCGCGACGCCGACAACCGGCAGGGCCCGGGGGCGACGACCGCGCCGGGCATGACCGTCGTCAGCAAGGTGACCAGCCCGTACGCCGGCTACACCATCGAGGCCAGCATCCCGTTCGCGGTGCTGCCCGACGCGGTGGACCCGGACCGGATGGGCTTCAACGTCCTGGTCTACGACTCGGACACCCAGGACCTCAGCTCCCAGTCCCGGCTGGGCTGGTCCACGTTCACCGGGGTGCGGGCCGACCCGTACCGCTACGGCCTGGCGACCCTGCCCGGCTACACCCCGGCGGCGCGGCAGCCCAGCGCCCCGGTCTTCCCGGACACCGCCGCCCGCAGCGTGCACAGCCCGCAGACCATCGCCCAGTCGGCGGTCGACGGGGTGGCCCCGGCCGCCGTGGCGGGGCTGCCCGAGAAGGCGCTGCGGCTGACCGACCAGCGCCGGGTCCCCGGCGGGGTGAAGGTCACCCTCCGCGCCGACCGCTCCGGCACGGCCTACCTGTACGCCTGGGACGGCTCCGCCGCCCTCGGTGACCGGACGGTCGAGCTGAAGGCGAACCGGTCGGTGACCGTCGTCGTGCCGGTCGCCTCGGGCCGGCCGACCGCCCTGCTGGCCGCGTACGAGTCGCAGGGCGCGGCGCTGGCCCGCAGCCTCCCGCTGCGCTGACTCCGACGCTGACGCTGACGCGCGCCAGCGCTGCGTGCTGACGCGCTCGCCAGCGCTGTGTTAGGAAGGGCCCCCTGTGCAACAGAAAGCGTTAACAGGGGGCCCTTCCTTGCGCCTCACCGTGCGCCTCAGCGGAGGCGGTAGACGGCCGTCCGGGCGTTCGTGTAGCGCAGGTCGGCGAGCGTGGCCAGGGCCGGGGACTCCGGCGCGACCCGCCGGTCCACGACCAGCCAGCGCACGCCGTACGTGTCGCGCAGGTCGGCCAGCCCCTGCGCCGTGGGGGCGGTGAACGCGGCGTCGTTGGCGCGCAGCCGCTCGGCGTCCCAGAACGGGGCGTACGGGCCGCCGGGCAGGCCCACCATGCGGGGCGCGAACGCCCACCCCTCCACCAGCACCGAGCGCTCCGTGTAGGCGCTGACCCAGAACGACCGGGCGTCGCACCAGCCGTTGACCACCGCCCGGCAGTGCGCGTTGGTGGCCACCACGTCGCCGGGTGCGCTGTGCTCCTGCACGTAGCGGGCCGCCGCCACCCGGGACGCCGGCATCCGCTCCACCGGGTACGCCCCGCCGTTGGGGAACCGGCGCGCGGCGGCGGCGTCCAGCACCAGCCCCGGCGCGCCGGCGACCAGGGCGGCCGTGAGCAGCACCGCCCCGCCCCGGCCGGCCAGCCCCGGCCAGCGCCCGACCAGCGCCGGCCAGCACAGCCCGACCAGCAGCGCCACCGCCGCCAGCGCCGCCGCCCAGGTCAGCAGCGGCAGCACCGGCGCGTACGCCGGGGTCGACGGCGACGCCGCCGGACGCCAGAGCTGGACGGCGGTGAGCAGCACGGCGAGCCCGGCCGCGCCCGCGCCGAGCAGCGCCCGGCCCCGCGCGCCCAGCGCGGCGGAGTCGACAAGCTCGGCCCAGCCCCACGCCGACAGGATCACCCCGAACGCGAACCCGGCCCGGGTGAAGTACTGGTTGCTGCTGCCCGGGTGCCCCACCAGCAGGTAGATCGCCGGGCCGGCGAGCGCGCCGCCGAGCAGGAACACCTGCACCGGCTCCAGCCGCCACCGGCGCAGCCGCAGCAGCGCCACCGCCCCGGCCAGCCGGAGCTGGAGGTTGAGCAGGAACGCGACGAACACCGCCGCCCACAGCAGCGCGGTCGTCCCCGCCGGGCGGCCCGTCCCGACGTACGGCCGCAGCCCCGAGAACGGGTCGACGGTCACCCCGTGGCTCTCGAACGCGAACAGCACGGCGGTGGCGAACAGCTGCGCGGCCAGCGCCAGCCCGGCCGCCGCCAGCACCGCGCGGGGCAGGGTGCGCCGGAACGCCAGCGACACCGCCGCGGTGAACGCCAGCGCCGCCAGCACCACCGGCACCGAGCTGGCCTTCGCCCCGGTCGAGGCGGCCAGGAACAGCGCCGCGAGCACCCACGCGCCGCGTCCCAGCGCCGGCGCCGTCGAGCCCCGGGCCCGCCCGACCAGCTCGCCGAGCGCCGCCACCAGCGGCAGGAGCAACACCCAGCTGTACGTCATCGACGGGCTGCCCCACACGATGAACGTGGCCTGGGTGCCGAAGAGCTGGCGGATCCCGTTCTCGTAGCCGAACTCGCCGGCGGTGAACATCAGCGCGGCGGCGGCCACCCCCGCGTACGGCCGGCCGGTGACCCGCCAGCCGACCACCGCCGCCAGCACGGCCGCGAGCGCGCAGAGCGTCGGCACGCCCAGCCGGAAGAACACCGTCGGCAGGTCCACGCCGCTGACCAGGCTGGCCGCCGCGAAGTGGGCGAAGCCGAACCAGTGGTAGTGCAGGGGCTCCCCGGCGACCTGCGGCACGTCCGGCGGCACCTGGTGGGTGGCCGCCCCGGCCAGGGAGAGCTGGAACGCGAGGTCGATGTATTGCGCCTGCCCCTCGTCGGTGGGCAGCACCGGGTTGACCCGCAGGAACGACTCGTAGAGGTAGCCGGTGAAGCCGGCGACCACCCCGGCGAGGGCCCAGGCCCAGCCCGTCGGCACCGGGCTGTGGCCGGTGGCCCGCCAGTGCCGGCGCAGCCGGGGCACGACGGCGAACGGCACGAGCACCGCCAGGGGCCACAGCCACAGCAGGTGGGGCAGGCCGGCGGCGGTGAACGCCGCCCACCCGGCCAGCTCCAGCACCAGGCCGACGGCCGCGCCGAACGCCACGTCCTCGACGAGGGTGTGCGGGCGGCGGCGCAGCGCGCGGAACACCAGCGTGCCCGGCAGCAGCACGGCCAGCAGCGCGTACCCGGTCCAGCGGGCCACATCGGGCCCGGGGGTGCCGGTGGCCAGCAGCGCGGCGACGACGACGGCGTAGCCGGCGGCGGCCGGGGCGTACCGCAGGGCGGCGCTGCGCCGGGTCGGCCCGGCCGCCCCGGCCCGGCCGCCGGGTGAGCGGTCGGCGGTCGCGTCGCGGCGGGGGCCGGTCGGGTCGGCACCGCCGGTGGCGAGCGCGGTCACCGGAGGCTGTCGGCCAGCTCGGCCGCGCCGCCGGCCGCCGGACCGCCGGCGTCGGCCGCGCCCGGCTCGGCGGTGTCGCTGGCCACGAAATACGCGGGGCGGCCCTGCACGGCCGTGTAGATGCGGGCCACGTACTCGCCGAGCAGGCCGAGGCAGAGCAGCTGCACCGCGCCGAGGAAGAGGATCGCCACGTACAGCGAGGGCCAGCCGGTGACCGTGGCGCCGGCCAGCCAGGCGGCGACGGCGACGACCACCAGCACCCCGCACACCGCCACCCCGGCCAGCCCGAGCCAGGTCGCCACGCGCAGCGGCGCGGCGGAGAAGCTGGTGACGCTCTCGGCGGCCAGCCCGGCCATCCGGGACAGCGGGTACTTCGTGCGGCCGGCGGCCCGCTCCGCGCGCTGGTAGGTGACCTCGCCGCTGGGGAAGCCGAGCCAGGGCACCACCAGCCGCAGCACGGGGCTGCGCTCGGGCAGCTCGCGCAGGGCCTCCACGGCCGCCCGGCTGAGCAACCGGAAGTCGCCGGCCTGGGCGGGCACCTGCTTGCCGACCAGCCGGCGCATCAGCCGGTAGTAGCCGGCGGCGGTCCACCGCTTGAAGCGGGTGTCGCGGCTGCGGTCGGCGCGCACCCCGTACACGATGTCGAGGTCGTCGGCGCGGGCCCGGCGCAGCATCTCGGCGACGGTCTCCGGCGGATCCTGGAGGTCGGCGTCGAGGCTGACCACCCACCGGCCCCGGGCCCGCAGCACCCCGGCGACCAGGGCCGCCTGGTGGCCGCTGTTGCGGCGCAGCCGCAGCACCCGCACCTGCGGCCAGCGGGCCCGCAGCCCGGCCAGGCCGGCGGCGGTGCCGTCGGTGCTGCCGTCGTCGACCACCAGCACCTCGTACGGCTCGCCGAGGGCGTCGAGGACGGCGCGCAGCCGCGCGGCGAACAGCGGCAGCACGCTCTCCTCGTTGAACATCGGCACCACGACCGACAGCGCCGGCTCCGGTGGCGTCACGGGGCTCGCCTCCGTCTCGTCTGCGGCGCTCGGACAGCCGCACGCTACCAGCCGGGCCCGGCCCGCAGGGCCCTCGCGCGCCGACCGCCGGCCGCCGGCTGGGGTCAGTTTCCGCAGGTCGTCGCGGGTAGCCCCGGCACCGGCACCGGGGAGCGGCCGGTCGGGCGGGCCCGGCCGGCGAGCACGTTCGCCAGGGCGGTCATCGACGCGGCGCTGGAGGAGTAGGTGGCCAGCAGCGTCGGCGACTTCGCCTTCGCCAGCACGTACGGGGTGTCCATCGCGACGGTCACCGCGGCGTCGGCGGCGAGGTCGCCGCTGCCGTCGCCGTACCCGACGAGGTGGACCCGGGTGCCGCCGCTCGGCACCACCTGCACCCCGGCGGCGGTGAGCGCCTGCGTCAGCAGGTCGCGGGTCTTCTCCCGGCCGCCGGAGGAGGTGACCGTGACGGGGGCGGCGACCCCCTTCGTGCAGGAGCCGCGCAGCATGGTGACCGCGCCGGCGGCAAGCGCCTCGGCGGCCCTACGGTGCTCCGCGTCGTTCAGGGTGGACATCGCCGGGGCGGGCGTGCCGGCCAGGGTGAACTTCATGGTCAGCACCCGGGTCACCGCCTCGACCAGCCGGGCCCGGGGCAGCGAGCCGTCGCGCAGGGCGGCGAGCAGCCCGTCGTACGCCTGGGTGACGTTGGGCGGCATCAGGATCAGGTCGTTGCCGGCCTTGAGCGCCCGCACCGCCGCCTCCCCCGGCGACCAGCGCTTGGCGGGGGCCATGTTCATGCCGTCGGTGATCACCACGCCCTGGAAGCCGAGCTGGCCGCGCAGCACGCCGGTGAGGAGCTTGTGGGAGAACGTCGCCGGGGTGCCCGGGTCGACGGCGGTGACGTCGAGGTGGGCGGACATCACGGCGAGGGCACCGGCGTCGATGCCGGCGGAGAACGGCGGGAACGCCGTGGAGTCGAGGACCTTGCGGCTCTGGTCGATCACCGGCAGCTCCTCGTGGGAGTCGGCGGCGCTCAGGCCGTGGCCCGGGAAGTGCTTGACGCTGGCCGCCACCCCGGCGCCCTGCAACCCGCGCACCGCGCCGGCCACCTGCGCCGAGGCGCGCTTCGGGTCCGCGCCGAACGACCGGGAGCCGATCACCGTGCTGCGGGTGACCAGCACGTCGGCGACGGGGGCGAAGTCCAGGTTGATCCCCATCGCGGCCAGCTCCTGGCCGGCGGCCCGCCAGGCGGCCTCGGTCAGCGCCGGGTCCCCGGCCGCCCCGGCGGCCAGCGGGCTGGGCAGCAGGGTGACCCCGTCGGTAATCCGGGTGACCACCCCGTACTCCTGGTCGGTGCCGATCAGCAGCGGCGCCGCGCCGGCGGGCAGCTTCCCGGCGGCGTCGCGCAGCCCCGCGGTCAGCTCGCGGACCTGCTGCGGGTTGTCGACGTTGGTGGTCTCCTGGTTGCCGGAGGTCGGGTCGTCGGCGCTGAAGCCGACCAGGATGAGCCCGCCCAGCCGGTACTTCGCCACCATCTCGGCCGGGGTGTCCACCCCGGCGAGGGCCCGGTTGCCGGCGGCGGAGCCGGTGGAGACCTTCGTGGCGTTGTCGCCGTACGCGTAGGGCATCAGCACCTGGCCGACCAGGTCCTCGTCGGCGAGGGTGCCGACCAGGGCGGCGGCGCGGGCGGCCGGGTCGGTGGTCGCGGCCGGCGCGCCCGACGGGGTCGGGTCGGCCGCGACGGCGCTGGCCGACGGGGCGGGGCGGGGCCGGTCCGGCTCCTTCGTGCACCCGGTGAGCAGCACGGCGGTCAGGGCGGCGAGCGCGACGCCGGCACGTCGCGGGGAGTTCGACACGCGGTCCATCCCACCAGTTCACCCCTTATCGGGGCAACTCGGCCCGGTCAAGCCGCCGCGCCGGGGCCGGGCGGGTGGCCGGCCACGTCGGGTGGGACGCGCGAGGGGCGGCGCTCAGCCGACGCGGGTGAGCAGCGTCACCGGGGCGCCGTCGCCCGCGTACCGGTAGGGCTCCAGCTCGGCGTCCCAGGCGGTGCCGAGCGCCTTGTCGAGCGCGTGCGCGAGGGCCTCGGGGGCCCGGGCGGCGGCCATGATGCCGCGCAGCCGGTCCTCGCCGAGCTGGATGTCGCCGGCCGCGCCGACGGTGGCCCGGAACAGGCCCCGCCCCGGAACGTACATGAAGCGTTCGCCGTCGACGCCCGCGCTGGGTTCCTCGGTCACCTCGAAACGGATCATGGGCCACTGCCGGAGGGCAGCAGCCAGCTCGGCGCCCGTCCCCGGGCGACCGGTCCACCCGCACTCGGCCCGGCGGGCGCCGGGGTCGACGGGCTGGGCCGTCCACTGCAGGTTGACCGGCGCGGCGAGGACGCGCGCGATCGCCCACTCGACGTGTGAGCACACGGCGAGCGGGGTGGAGTGGACGTATACGACGCCACGCGTTGGCACGGTGACCTCCCGGAGAGCGAGGTGCGTCTTCCCCTACGACCTCGACACCCGAGTGGCTGTTGGAACACATGATGACTGGTGGGACGGATGGTGCGCCAGGGAATCGCAGAATTCGCCGCCCCGGCCGGGGCGGAATGTCGGGCCGGTGGCCCCGGTTGTGTCCTGGTGACAGTCACGGTGACCGGCCAGGCATCGTGGTCGTGTACAGTTCTCTCGGCGGCTTGTGCCGCGCACATCTTCGACGGGTCGAGGTCTTCCCGGGCGTCACCCGTCACAGCCCCCGGACGTTCCCGTCCTCCCGTACGTCTCCAAGGAGTACCTCCGTGGCGAGCAACACCTCTAAGACCGCGCGCGCGTCAGTCCGGGCCGGCCAGGCTGGCCAGGGTGGGGCCCTCAGCGTGCTGGGCGAGTTCAAGTACCTGATCCCGCTCAACGGCGGCAAGCACGCCTACGTGCGGAACCTGACCAACGGCAAGACCGCGCACCTGCGCACCGACTCCGACGCCTTCGTCGAGGAGATCCGGACGCTGGCCGCCGCCGGCCACGCCGCCAAGATCCGGGCCGAGCTGAACAACCTCGCCGCCGCCCACCCGGACCACGGCTGGGACGCCACCGAGAAGCGCCTCGCCGAGGCCGGCGTCTTCGGCGGCTGAGCCCGCCCGCGACACGGCTTCACCTGCGCCAACCGCTTCACCTGCGCCACACCGAACCGCCCGCCGGGCCACCCGGCGGGCGGTTCGCCGTCTGCGCCCGCCCCCGCCCCACCTCCGCCGGGCCGCGTCCGCGGCCCCCACCTCGGCCCGCCTCCGCCGGCCCGCCTCCGCCGGCCCGCGCCCGCCGGGCCGCGCCCCGCCGCCGGGCCGCGGGTGCGTGAGAAGGGGACCCTTCTCTACCGCAGGCGTTAAGAAGGGGCCCTTCCTTGCACAGGGTTGGCGTGATGTCATGGCGGGTAGTCGGTTTGTTACCGCCGGGTCACCCGGGGGTGACGTTTCCGTGGCGGCCCGAGGGGAGGCGGCGATGCCGGAACACGTGGAGGTGCGGCTCGCAGACGACGTGCGCCTGCACGTGGAGGCGTCCGGGCCGGCCGACGCCGAGGTCACCGTTGTCCTGCTGCACGGCTGGACGCTGGACGGGCGCAGCTGGCACCGGCAGCTCGCCGCCCTGCGCGAGCGGTTCGGCGACCGGGTCCGGGTGGTCACCTACGACGCCCGGGGGCACGGTCGGTCCGGCTGCATGGCGCTGCGTACCGCCACCCTGGCCCAGCTCGGCGACGACCTGGCCGCCGTGCTCGACGCAGTCGCCCCGGCCGGGCCGGTGGTGCTGGCCGGGCACTCCATGGGCGGCATGACGATCATGGAGTACGCGCACCGGCACCCCGGGCACTTCGCCGCCCGCGCGGCGGGGCTGGTGTTCGTCTCGACCACCGCCGAGGGGCACACCCACACCGTGTACGGCCTCTCCCCCCGCATCGCCCGGCTGATCCGGCTGGCCGAGACCACCGGGGCGGGGGTGCTGGCCCGCTGCGGCGCGTGGCGTCCGCCCCGGGCGCTGCTGCGCGCCCTGCGGCCCAGCATCCGCTGGATGCTCTTCGGCGACCGCTGCGACCCGACCGACATCCGGCTGGTCACGTCGGCGGTGGCCCGGGCCACGCTCCGCTCGATCGGCGGGTTCCGGGCGTCGATCGGGGCCCAGCACCGGCTGGACACCCTCGCGGCGCTGGCCCACCTGCCGGCGGCGGCGCTGGTCGGCGACCGGGACCGGCTCACCCCGCCGCCGTGCGCCGAGTCGATCGCGGCGGCCCTGCCGGCGACGGCGCTGACGGTCTGCCCGGGCGCGGGGCACATGCTGATGATGGAGCGGCCCGAGCAGGTGAACGCGGCCCTGGCCGAGGTGCTGGGCCGGGCGCTGGCGGGCGCGCGGGAGGCGTCCGCGCGGCGCTGACGGGGGCCGCACCGGACCTGACCGGGGCCGCGCCGGCGCTGACCAGGGGCCGCCCGGGACGTGGGGTGGATCGCGGCGGCGGCATGGCCCCGCGAAGCCGTCGGCTGCTGGCCGTACCCTCACCCGGTCACCCCGGCGCGCCGCCGCGCCCCTGGCGCGGCCGACGCCGCCGTCTGCGAGGAGCCCGTACGTTGACCGACCGCACGACCCTGGAGCAGGAGATCGCCGCCGAGCAGCGGCACCTCGACCGGGTGTACGCCCGCCTCGCCGAGCTGCGCCGCTTTGCCGCGCAGGCCGAGAAGGACGGCTACCGCCTGGCCCGGGTGGGCAACTTCGGGGCGCTCGTCGAGCGGGACGCGATGGTCTTCCACGCCGCCCAGCGCCGGCACGTGCTCGACGCCGAACACGAGGGGCTGGTCTTCGGCCGGCTGGACCTGCGGGAGGGGCAGGTGCTGCACGTGGGGCGGCTCGGGGTGCGCGGCGAGGACGCCGAGACCCTCGTGGTCGACTGGCGGGCCCCGGCCGCCGCCGCCTTCTACCAGGCGACGCCCGCCCAGCCGCTGGGCGTGGTGCGGCGGCGCACCATCTCCTCGGCGGCGGAGCGGGTGACCCGGATCGAGGACGACCTGCTGGACCCGGCGGCGGCCCCGCCGGACATGGCGGTGGTGGGCGACGGCGGGCTGCTGGCAACCCTGTCCCGGGCCACGGGCCGGGGGATGCGGGACATCGTGGCCACGATCCAGCGCGAGCAGGACGAGGCGATCCGCTCCCCCGCCTCCGGGGTCACGATCGTCTCGGGCGGGCCGGGCACGGGCAAGACGGCGGTGGCCCTGCACCGGGCGGCGTACCTGCTCTATTCCGACCGCAGCCGCTACGCCGGCGGCGGCATCCTGGTGGTGGGCCCGTCGGCGGTGTTCGTGGAGTACATCGCCTCGGTGCTGCCGTCGCTGGGCGAGGAGACGGCGACGTTGCGCTCGCTCGGATCGCTGTTCCCAGGGATGGGCGCGACGCGCACCGACCCGCCGGAGGTGGCGGCGGTGAAGGGGTCGCTGCGGATGCGCCGGGTGCTGGAGCGGGCGGCGCGGGACGCGGTGCCGGGCGGGCCGGGCGAGCTGCGCCTGCTCTACCGGGGCGAGCTGCTGCGGCTCGACCGCCGGGAGCTCGACGGCATCCGGGACCGGGCGCTGGGCCGGGGGGCCCGCCGCAACGAGTCGCGCCGGGCGGGCTTCGACGGGGTGTTCGCGGCGCTGTGGGCCCAGGCCCGGCGGCTGGGCATCGGCCGGCTGCCGGAGCAGCGCGCGTTCGAGGACGAGATCGCCGAGCGGCCCGAGTTCCGCGAGTTCCTCAAGGCGTGGTGGCCGCGGCTGCATCCCCGGCACGTGCTGGGCTGGCTGGCCCGTCCCGACCGGCTGCGGCGGTACGCCGCCGGGGTGCTGTCCCGGGCGGAGGTCGGCCTGCTCGTCGAGGCGTACCGGACGCTGGACGCCGAGGGGCTCACGATCGCCGACATCGCCCTGCTCGACGAGCTGGACGCGCTGCTGGGCAAGCCGGTGCAGCCGAAGCGGGCGAAGCGCGACCCGTTCCAGCTCGCCGGGGGCGTACGCGAGCTGAGCACGCACGCCGACCGGCAGCGGGCGGCGCGCCAGGCGGCCCGGGAGCGGCCGGAGGACTACCGCGACTTCGCGCACGTGGTGGTCGACGAGGCGCAGGACGTGTCGCCGATGCAGTGGCGGATGATCGGCCGGCGCGGCCGGTTGGCGTCCTGGACGGTGGTGGGCGACCCGGCGCAGACCGCGTGGACGGGGGACCCGCAGGAGCTGACCCGGGCGCGGGACGCGGCGCTGGGCCGCCGGCGGCGGCACGAGTTCGAGCTGACCACCAACTACCGCAACTCGGCGGAGATCTTCGCGGTGGCGGCGGCGGAGATCCGCCGGCTCTACCCGGACCTGGCGCTGCCCCGGGCGGTGCGGTCCACCGGCGTGGCCCCGGTCGAGCTGACCGTGCCGGCGGCCGGGCTGGCGGCGGCGACCGTCGCGGCGGTCGGCGACCTGCTCGGCGAGGTGGAGGGCACGGTCGGGGTGATCACGCCGGTGCCGCGCCGCGACGAGGTCGCGGGCTGGCTGGCGGGCCGGGCCGCGCCGCGCCTGCAGGTGGTGACCAGCCTCCAGGCCAAGGGCATGGAGTACGACGGGGTGGTGCTGGTCGCCCCGGGCGAGATCCGGGCCGACCCGGGCTCGGGCGTGCGGACGCTGTACGTGGCGCTGTCCCGGGCGACCCAGCGCCTCGTCACCATCGACCCGACGGGCTGACCGCCCGCCCCGGCCGTGCCCTGGCCGGACCGCTGTCGATCACTTGCACATATTGCGATGTGAGCATAGATTGGGCCGGTCGAGGGGTCACGGACGGAGGGTGTGGGCGTGGGCGCAGGGCATGACCACCACCACGGGGCGGCGAACGTGTCGGCCCGCCACTCGGGGCGGCTCTGGGCGGCGTTCGCGCTGCTCGCCGCGCTGATGATCGTCGAGGCGACGACCGCGCTCGGCACCGGCTCGCTGGCGCTGCTCTCCGATGCCGGGCACATGTTCACCGACGTGCTCGGCATCGGCATGGCGCTCGCCGCGATCACCGCCACCCGCCGGGCCACCGCCGACCCGCAGCGCACCTTCGGGCTCTACCGGCTGGAGGTGCTCGCCGCGCTCGGCAACGCCCTGCTGCTCAGCGGCGTCGCCGTCTACGTCCTGGTCGAGGCCGTCCGGCGCTTCGGCGACCCGCCCGAGGTGACCACCGGCCCGATGCTCGTGGTGGCGGTGCTGGGCCTGCTCGCCAACGTCGCCGCGTTCGCCCTGCTGCGCAGCGGGGCGAAGGAGAGCATCAACCTGCGCGGGGCGTACCTGGAGGTGCTGGGCGACCTGCTCGGGTCGGTCGGCGTGATCGGGGCGGCCGTGTTGATCATGGCCACGGGCTGGTGGTGGGCGGACCCGGCGGTGGCCGTCGCGATCGGCGTGTTCATCCTGCCCCGCACCTGGCGGCTCGGGCGGGCCGCGGTGCGCATCCTGGTGCAGGCCGCGCCGGAGCACCTCCAGGTGACCGCCGTGCACGACCGGCTGGCCGCCGTGCCCGGCGTGGTCGAGGTGCACGACCTGCACGTCTGGACGCTGACCTCCGGCATGGAGGTCGCCTCGGCGCACCTGACCATGGCGCCCGGCGCGGAGGTCGGCGCGGTGCTGACCGCCGCCCGCACCGCCCTGCACGAGGACTTCCACATCGAGCACGCCACGTTGCAGGTCGAGCCCGGAGCGTCCCGCGACGGCTGCGGGCCGGCCGGCTGGTGAGACCGAGAGCCATCAATTTTCGCGACATTCGCGGTCGAATGGCCGACTTGACAGGTTTCATCCGCGTACCCTCCGTCACGGAGGCAGCGCTGGCCCCACACGCACCGGTAGGCTCGGCCCCGGCCATCGCCGGGCGGCGCCCTCCGGCGCCTGTGGTGGCCGCCGCCTAATCGCCCGCGGGCGAGCCGGGGAACCATGTGTGTGGGGTGCATCCGCTCCAGAGCGGTAGGGATCTTCCGTCCCGAACCCGTCAGCTAACCCGGTCGGCGGCTGACGGAAGGACACGCACATGCCAGTAGTGGCACCTGTAGGAAGGATCGCCGCCCGGGTGGCGGCGGCGCTGGCGCTGACGCTCGCCGTCGGTCTCGGGGTCGCGCCGGTGACGCCGGCCGGGGCCGCGCCGCCCGTCGGCCTGCTCGCCGCACCCGGCGACGACGAGGAGGGCGGCACGCCCGCCCTGCGCGCCCAGCTCGAGGCGGCGAGCAAGGGCTACCTGGAGGCCAAGACCGCCCTCGACCGGTCGGTGAAGCGGCAGCAGCAGCTCGGCGGCCAGCTCAAGACGGTCGAGGCCGAGCTGGTCACCCGGGGCGCCAAGGTCGGCGAGATCGCCGGGGTGGCGTACAAGAAGGGCCGGCTCACCGCCGCCTCGGTGCTGCTCGACAGCAGCTCCCCCGAGGGGTTCCTCGACCGGGCCGCCGCGCTCGACACGATCGCCGCGAACGAGGACCGGGCGCTGCGCGAGCTGCTGACCACCCGGGACGAGGCGACGAAGACCCGGCAGGCCCTCGACGGCGAGATCCGCGAGCAGCGCAAGCAGGTCGCGTTGATGGGCAAGCGCAAGGAGCAGGCCGAGCGGGCCCTCACCGTGGCCAACAACAAGGCCAGCAGCAGCGGCGGCGGGTCCAGCCCGGGCGGCTCCTCCAGCGCGAACGCCACCCCCGCGAAGCGCAACGCCGACGGCTCCTGGCCGGCGGAGTCGTGCAGCGTCAACGATCCCACCCCGGCCAACGGCTGCATCACCCCGCGCACCCTGCACGCGCTCAACCAGGCCAAGGCCGCCGGCTTCACCCGGTACGTCTCCTGCTACCGGCCCGGTGGCTCCGGCGAGCACCCGAAGGGCCGGGCCTGCGACTTCGCCGCGCAGAAGGGCGGCTTCGGCGGCGTGGCCACGGGCGGGGACCGCACCTACGGCAACAACCTGGCGGCGTACTTCGTGCGCAACGCCGACCGGCTCGCCGTGCTGTACGTGATCTGGTTCAAGCAGATCTGGCTGCCCAGCAGCGGCTGGAAGGCGTACAGCGGCGGAAACGGGGACCCGTCCAGCGACCACACCAACCACGTGCACCTGTCGGTGATCTGACCCGCGCCCGCCCCGGGCGGCCCTCCCCCGTCGGGGCGGGCCGCCCGGGGCGCTACGCCGTGCGACCAAGCACCTCGCCGAGCCGGCGGGCCAGCCCGAGGTGCGCCGAGCGGGCCTGCCGGAAGGCGTACGTGAACAGCGGCGTCGGCGCGGCCAGGGTGATCTCCACGTCGACGCGGAGCAGGCCGTCCGGCTCGTCGCGCAGCCGCGTGTGATTACGCACCGTCGTGGAGGGCCGCTGCCGGGCCACCGTGACGATCTCGTCGTCGGTCACCACCAGCACGTCCGCCTGGTATGTCACGCCGAAGCGCAGCGGCCCGGCGGCGAGCTGGTCGGTGATCGCGTAGCTGGCCAGGGCGCCCGGCCGGGGCGGCAGCCGGCGCACCCGCGTGATCAACGGATGCAGCTCGGTCTGCCGGGCGGGGTCGCTGAGCAGCGCCACCGCCTCGGCCCGCGGGCAGCGGGCCTGGACCGAGTACTGGAAGCTGTCGCGCCGGGGCATCCGTCGATCGTCCCCCACCCGGGGGCGTGGGGGAAGAGTCGGGCCGCCCCGGCACCGGAAACCAGCGTCGGCGGCCTCGTCAGGCGCCCGGCAGCACCTCGGGGGTGGCCGTGCCGGCGAGGTAGGGCTCGGGGGCGCCGAACAGCCCGAGCAGGCCGGTCACCCAGAGCTGCCGGTGCACGAACCGGCTCGGCTCGGTGACGATCAGCTTCACCCCGCTGACCTCGGCGGTCTGGAAGCCGGCCACCATCGCGCTGATGCCGACCGAGTCGATGAAGGTGACGAGGCGCATGTTCAGCTCGATGCGGGCGGGCCGGCCCTTGGTGAGCACCTCGGCGATGGCTTCACGCACCTCGTACGCGGTGTCGACGTCGATCTCGCCGCGCGGGGCGATCTCGATGACACCACCGGAAAGAACCGACTTCACGATCGACAGGCTCACGCGAGCACCTCCACTCGCCCGTTGACGGGCGCCTCATCAGTACGCGGGCCGCGACCGAGAGTATTCCTCCGATGGCCTCGGTCGCCACCCCTCGGGATGAGCAATTCGTGGATCAGGGCAAAACACGTTGCCCTTATCCGGACTTTTCAGATCCTGTTTGCCGGACGACCGGCCCGGGGCCGGTGTCGCCGACCCAGGGTAGCGGTCTCCTCCGACCTTTGCGCGCACCCCGCACTTCGGGCGTGTGCCCCACCCGGCCGCCACCCGCGCGACTCGCCGCCGTTGCCCGCCCCGCCTAGCATCGGCGGCGTCCACACCCGTGACACGGAAGGGACCACCTGATGATCCGGAGACTGGCCGGCCTGGCCGGCGTCGGCGCGCTGCTCGCACTCATGCTGGCCTGCGGCTTCGGCGGCGCCGGGGACGACGATGACGATGACGACGACGACTTCGCCCGGGGCTCGGCGGTGGTGTCCGTACGCTGAGGGCACGGCCGGCACGCCGGGGGTTTGCGGCGGCGGCGGGCGGGGCACTGCCCCGGTGGGCGGACCGCGCCGGGCGTGCCGGCGGACCGCCCACCGGTCTCACGCCGCAGTCCGAAGTGGCCGCAAGCTTCGGCACCCGAGGAGGTAGCACGATGTTCGGAACCAACCTGCTGGAGCGCCGCAGCAAGCCCGAGCGGATCGCCGACCAGGCGTGGCAGCACCTGGCCTCCGCCGTCGTCTCCGCCGGCGACAGCGTCCGCGGCACCGCCCGCTCCGCCCGGCGCAGCGGCTCGGGTCTCGCCGACGACGCGGGCGACCTGGTCGGCTCCGCGGGTGAGCTGGTCGGCTCCGCGGCCGACGAGGCGCGCCGCCGGGCGGTGCTGGCCTTCGACGCGCTCGCCGGTCGCCGGCCCGCCCTGCCCTGGGGGCTGCTGATCGGGGCCGCCCTGGCCGGCGCGGCGATCGGCTGGGCCGCCGGCTCGGCGGCGCGGGCCGCCGGGCGTCGGGGCGAGCGCGACGTCGAGGAGATCGAGTTCGTCGACGTCGACCGGCCCAACTCCCCGGTCGGCCTGGACGGCTGAGCCTGGACGGCCGGCCGTCGCCGCCGGTCCGCCGAGGAGCGCCCGAGGCCCGGGCGAGGACCCCGAGGCCCCGCCGAGGAGCGCCCGAGGCTCGGGCGAGGACCCTGAGGCCCGGCGAGCACCCGAGGCCCTTCGAGACGTGAACCGGGCCGGCCTCCGTGCGGGGAGGCCGGCCCGGGGTTTCGGGCCCGCGCGGGGCGGTCAGGTGGCGGTCAGTTGGCCGTGCAGGTCAGGATCGCCGGGGTCGAGTCAGCCCCGGTCCCGCTGGCGACGAAGCCGAAGGTGGTGCTGCCGCCGACGGGCAGCGTCCCGTTCCAGCCCGCGTCCCGCACCACGACCTGCGCCCCGGTCTGGGTGTAGGTGCCGCCCCAGAGCTGGGTGATCTGCTGGCCGCCGGGGAAGTTCCAGACCACTCCCCAGAAGCTCTTCGGCGTGCCGCTGTTGTTCTTCACGGTCACCTCGCCCTGGAAGCCGCCGGACCAGGAGGTGGTCACCTTGTACGTCGCCGAGCAGGCCCCGGCCGGAACGGGCGTGCCCGTCGCCGGAGGCGTCGTGACCGGAGGCGTGGTGGCCGGCGGGGTCGTCGCCGGCGGGGTGGTGGCCGGCGGGGTCGTCGCCGGCGGGGTGGTGGCCGGCGGCGTCGTGGCCGGCGGGGTGGTCGTCCCGCCGAGCCGGTCGGCGACGATGATGCCCCGCCCGTTGGTGCCCAGGTAGGCCCGCCCGTAGACGCGCGGGTCGCCGGTCAGCGCCTCGCCCGCGTTGCCGTACTGGTGCCTGTCGTCGTTGATCCGGACCCAGGCCGCGCCGGTGTTGTCCGACCGGAACAGGCCGGCCTGCCCGTCGACGGTGCCGAAGGTGAACACCGCCGGGTACGTCTGCCCGGGGGCCGCCTTGCCGAAGCCCACGTTCACCGCCGACGACACCCCGGCCTGCTTGACGAAGGTGGCCCCGGAGTCGGTCGAACGCCACAGCCCGCCCTCGCCGGCCAGCCAGATGTCGCCCTCCTTGCCGGGCACCGCCTTGAACTTCACGTTCCCGGTGCTCGGCAGCCCGGTGGCCGCCGACGCGGTGAAGCTCGCCCCGCCGTTGCTGCTGACGTAGAACTTGCCGCCGGAGAAGCCGTAGAACTTGTTCTTGTTGACCCGGTCGGACTCGACGACGGCGTTGGCCGGGATGCCGGTCGCCGCGGTCCACGAGTTGCCGAAGCCCACCGAGCGGACGACCTGCTGGCCGGGGTCGGCCGGCGACCAGACGAACTGGCTGCCGTCGGCGGACGCGGCGACGGTGCCGCCGTTGTTGATCCCGCCCGGCTCGCTGCCCTGGAACCAGTTGGCCCCGCCGTCGGTGGAGAACGCGACGTGGCTGTCGTTGGGGCGGTCGGCGTCGGTGAAGTTGCCGGCCCGCACCAGCACGGCCGGGTTGGTCTCGGCGTAGTCGATGCTGGTGGTGCTGGTGAAGACCGGCTGGCTGAAGATCTTCGCCGGCACGGCGTCGAGGTCGGTGTGCCGGAAGCCGCCGAGGTCGCCGAGCGCGCTGACCAGCGGGGCCCCGGTGGGCGGGCTGACCAGGTCGAACACGGCGGTCTCCTCCAGGCCCTTGACCATCGGCTTGATGGTGAACTGGCCGCCGGTGTCCCACTTGGTCAGGTCGGTGCTGCCGTAGATGGTCGCGCCGGTGCCGTACATGAACCGGTTGGAGTCGTGCGGGTCGATCTCGACCGACTCGTTCATCCAGCCCAGCTTCGGCGTCTCCTCCGGCGGGGCCGGGTTGGTGCCGAAGGTCAGCCACGGCACCGAGGAGATGTCCATGGTGTACTTCTTGCTGCGGTCCGGGTAGCTGGTGAACTCCCAGATCCGGGACCAGGTCGCGCCCCCGTCGGTGCTGCGCCAGAAGATCGCGTCCGGCCACCAGGAGATCTGGGTGGCCACCATCAGGGTGTTCGGCTTCTGCCGGTCGATGGTCAGGCCGGAGTAGCCGAAGTAGGCGTCGGAGCTGGACGACGGGATCGGGCTGATCTGCGTCCACGCGCCGGTGGCCCGGTTGAACTTCCACACGTCGCCCTTGGCCCCGTCGTACGGGCCGCCGGTGTCGCTGGTGGCGATGTACAGGTAGCCGCCCACCGGGTCCACGACGCCCTTGTGGGCGAGGTAGCCGGTCGGCTGGCCGGGGATCCGCTCCCAGGTGGCCCCGCCGTTGGTGCTGCGGTAGACCGGGTTGGCCTTGTCGGCCACGCCGACGTAGATCGTCTGGGTGGCGTTGCCGGCCGTGCCCGTGCTCTTGTCGAACGACACCCAGGTCAGGCCCTGGTTCTGGCTCTGGTAGCCGGTGCTGTCGTTCGGGTCGGCCCGGTAGTTGCCGACGTTGGGGAAGTTGGCGACCTTGGCCCAGGTCGCGCCGTAGTCGGTGCTGCGCCACAGGCCGTTGCCGCCCTCGGCGCCGTAGTAGATCGTGCTGTTCTTGTTCGGGTCGACGGCGAGGCGCTCACCCATGCCCCGGCCGGGCATGTTGCCGCCGTTCTTGAACGGCAGCTCGGTGACCTGCCAGGTCGCGCCCTTGTCCGACGAACGCAGGATCGCGCCCTTGTTCGGGTCCCAGTCGTTGGTGTACATGCCGACGGCGGCGTACACCCGGTTGGTCTGCACCGGGTCGGTGGCGACGCTGACCACGCCGTTGTAGCCCCACTTGTCCGCGCCGACCCAGTCCAGCAGCGGCGTCCAGGACTGGCTGGCCTGCTCCCAGCGGTACAGGCCGCCGATGTCGGTGCGGGCGTAGATCAGGTTCTTCTCGGTGGGGTTGAAGACGACGCCGGGGACGAAGCCGCCACCGTCGATCCGCACGTTCTTGAACGAGTACGGCTCCGCGGCGGCCGCGACCGCCTCGGTGGACGGGGCGACGGTGAACTGAACGGCCACGACTGCCGTGGCGGCGGCCAGCACGGTGGTGACCGCGCCGACGAGACCTCTCCGCATCTGCGGTTTCCTCTCGGGGATGCCCGTGATGGTGGGACGAGCACGACGTCGGCGGTCGACGGACGACCGTGCCCGGACCCGACGTCGGGGCGCGGGAAGCCTGCCCGGGCTTCCCACCGGCACGCGCGGCTCCCGCTGCCGAGGAAGGCATTCACGGTAACCTCTACCGGGCCGAGTTAGGAAGCACTCCAAACAAACTCGCCCGGCCGGCGGACCGGCGACGGCCGATCAGTCGAGGTGGTAGACGTACCCGTCGCCGACGGCCTCGCGCCGCACGCCCAGCCCGTCCACCGGCCGAAGCTCCGCGCCCTGCCACGGCGTGCCCGCCGTGTACGCCGGCAGCACCACCACCGTACGCACCCCGACCCCCCGCAGGTACGCCACGGACGCGGCGTCCGGGAAGCCCGCGCTCGCCGCCCGGATCTCCTGCTGCTTGGCCGGGACGAACGACGCCAGCCCGTTGACGATCTTCGGGAAGCCGTCGGTGGACCAGAGCATCACGTGGAACTCCCGGATGCCGTCGCTGGGCAGCACCAGCGCCGGACCGCGCAGCCCGTGCATCGCCGCCGGCGCGACCGGGGCCGGCACGTGCGGGGTCCGGTTGACGCCCTCGGCGAGCACCAGCAGCACCGGCAGCACCAGCACCAGCCGTCCCCAGCGCCGCCACCCGCCACCGGGCCTCCCCGCCGCAGCCGGCTCCGAATCGGTGTCGATGGTCAGCGCGCCGGCGGCCAGGACGCCCAGCAGCAGCGTCGTCCACAGCACCAGCCGGCCCGGGGTGCGCACGCCGTCCCAGCCCGGCACGTGCTCCACCAGCGTGACGTACCCCGGGTCGCCGTCCCCGCCCAGCGTGCTGCCGGCGGCCAGCGCCACGGTCACCAGCGCCCCGACGGCCAGCGCCACCCGGTGCCGCACCCGCCACGCCGACACGAACAGCCCGGCGGCGGCCAGCCCGATCAGCACCATCCCGGGCAGCAGCGTCATCTCCCCGGCGAAGCTCAGCGAGGCCCGCGCCGCCTCGTGCCGCTCCCCCCACAGCCACGACTCCGGCGGCGCGGTGAGGAAGCCGCGCAGCGGCGGGGAGAACATCGCGATCTGCTCGACCGTGCGCCGGCCGTCCGGGTGCCGGGCCACCACCTCGAAGTAGGGCGCGGCCATCAGCAGGGTCACCCCGGCGAAGAACACGCCGCCGGCCAGGTCCGCCACCAGCAGCCGGCGGCCGAACGCCGGCCGCCGCCGACGCCGCCACCACGACCAGCCGTACCCGCCGGCCGCGCCGAGGCAGATCAGCGCCAGCGCGTACGCGAAGGGCAGGCCGATGCCGAAGCCGAGGCTGACCTGCCAGGCGGCGACCGCCCAGCCCGCCCCCGCCCAGCCGGGGCGCACCCGGTCGGGGCGGTAGCCGTGCCGCAGCGACCAGCCGTGGCCCCGGGCCAGCATGGCCAGCGCCAGGGCGATCCCGCCGACGCTGAGCACGTGCAGGTGCCCGGCCTGGGCCAGCTTCCACGGCGCGTACGCGAAGGACGCCCCGGCCACCGCCGCGCCCGCCCGGCCCGCGCCGAGCTGCCGCGACAGCGCGTACGCGCCGACGAAGGCGAGCGCGTGCACCAGCACGTACAGCAGGTTGTAGCGGACCACGGCGGCGACCGGCCCGTCGCCGAAGAACCCGAACGGGGCGTAGCCGAGCAGCGTGTCCGAGTACGCGTACGTGTACGGCTCCGGCCAGAACGTGTTGGAGTGCCAGAGCTGCGTCGGGTTGGTGAGCACCGCGTGCCCGCCCCAGGCGACCTGCCACGCCTGCAACGTCGGGTCGCCGACGTCCTGCGGGATGGTGCCGGTCAGGTCGCGCACGGTCGGCCAGGTCAACACCACGGCCAGCACCAGCGACCCGAGCACCGCGAGGGTCCACTCGTGCCGGGCCAACCGGCCCGCCATCGCCCACCACCGGCCGTCGGCCGGCGGCCCGGCGGCGGCGGCCGGGGCCACCTCGCGAACCTCACTCATCGCCTGCTCCCCGCTCCCGACGGTCAACGCCGCCTGAGATCGTGCCGGACCACGCGCCGTCTTGTCGACCGTCATCACTGCAAGGAGGGGCACCTTGTTAACGCTTTCTGCATAGGAAGGGACCCCTCCTAACCGCCGAGCCCCGGGCCCGGCGCAGGCGGGCGGTCAGATCAGGCGCAGCTCGCGGGCGCGGCGGACGGCCTCCCGGCGGCGGGTGGCGTCCAGCTTGCGGTAGATGTTGCGCACGTGCGTCTTGACGGTGTTCACCGACAGGGACAGCTCGGCGGCGATCTCCACGTTGGACAGGATGCTCTGCAGGTAGCGCAGGATGGTCAGCTCCCGCTCGGTGAGCGGCTCGTCCAGCGCCCGGTCCGGCGCGGGGCCCGGCCGCGCGGGCGGCTCCTGCGCCGCCCGGACCAGGTCGCTCACCGTCGGCCAGTGCGCCGTGCCGGAGTCCAGGTGCGCGGCGAGCAGGTCGCGCACCCCGGGCTCGGCGCGGGTGAACGGGCGGCGGAACCCCTCGGCGGCGGCCAGCTCCAGGACCCGTTCCAGCGTCCGCCCGGCCCGCCGGGCGTCCCCGGCCCGCCCGGCGAGCACCGCGTCGAGCACGCCCGCGTCGAGGCGTACCGGCAGCGGCCAGGCGGCGGCGTCGGGGCCGTCCCAGGGCGGCAGGGCGCGGGCGGCGGCGGCCGGGTCGCCGGCGCGCAGCTCGACCCGGGCCAGGGCCACGGCGGACGCCTCGGTCGGGCCGTCCGGCCGGGCCAGCGCGTCGGTCAGCAGCTCCCGGGCGGCACCGGGGTCGCCGGGGCCGGCCCGCAGGTCCGCCTCGGCCGCCAGCAGCCAGCCACGCAGCTCCCCCGCGCCACCGCCCCGCCCGGGCTCCGGCGCGGCGCCGGCGGGCGGCGGGGGCGCGAGCGCGTCCCGGGCGGCCGACAGCAGGCCCAGGCCGGCGGCCGGGTCGCCGCGATCGCGCAGCAGCGCCGCCCGGCACAGCGCGGCGAGCGCCGCCGCCGCCGGCTCGTCGGCGGCCGGGCCGGCCAGCGCCAGGTGCGCCTGCGCGTCGTCGGGCAGGTCCCGGTGCAGCGCGACGACGGCCAGCGCCAGGTGGGCGTACGCGCAGTCGGTGCGGCAGGACCAGCCCTGGCAGGGCGGCATGGCCAGGGCCTCCCCGGCGGCGCGCTCGGCCGCCCGCAGCTCGCCGAGGGCCGCGTGCAGCAGCGCGGCGCGGCTCACGCAGAGCAGCTCGGTGCGGGCCCGACCGGCGGTCCGGGCCGCCGCGAGCGCGCCGTCGAACTCGGCCGCCGCGCCGCGCAGGTCGCCGCCCGCGAGCGCCACCAGGCCGAGGGCCGCGCCGGCCGTCGCCCGCACGTCGGCGTCGTCGGCGGCGCCGGTGCGCGGGTCGTCGGCCGACCCCCCGGGGGTACGCGTGCCGAGCAGGCGCGCCGCCGCCCGGCGTACCTCGTCGGGGTCGCCGGTCAACCGGGCGAGGGTGACCTCCAGCGCGACGGCCAGCCGGCGGAACCGGTCCCGGCGCGGCACGGGCAGCGACCGGGCGTGCCCGGCGGCCCGGCGCAGCTGCGCGGCGGCGGCGTCCCGGTCGCCCGCGTGGGCCCGCTCGGCGGCGGCGGCCAGCGCCAGCTCGGGGTCCCGCCGCACCTCCTCCTCGGGGGGCGCGGCGGGGACGGGCCCGCCCGCGCCCTCGCGGTCGTACGGCACGAGTTCCGGCCAGCCGGTGACCAGCAGCTCGGTGGCCGCGTCCCAGTGCCCGGCGGCGAGGGCGTGCCGCAGCGCCTCGGCGGGGCGGGCGTGCCCGGCGTACCAGCCGGCCGCCCGCCGGTGCAGGTCGCGGCGCTCCTCGGCGGTCAGCTCGCCCAGCTCGGCGCGGAGCAGGTCGGCCAGCAGCGGATGGCAGCGGTACCAGGGCGGCCGGCTGTCGTCGCGGTCCACGAAGCCGCCGGCCGCGGCCAGCGCGGTCAGCGCCCGCCCGGCGTCGGACCGGCCGGTCAGCGCGTCGACCAGGCCGGCGCTGACGGCGTCGGCCACCGCGCCCCGGCGCAGCGCGTCGCGGGCCGCGTCGTCGAGCGGGGCGAGCACCTCCGAGCGCAGGTAGCCGGCCACGTCCGGCTGGTCGCCGCCGAACTGCTCCAGCCAGCGCACCGGGTCCGGCCGGTCCCGCGCGGCCAGCGCGGCCATCCGCAGCCCGGCCGGCCAGCCGCCGGTGCGCGCGCGCAGCCGCGGCACCGCCGCGGCCGGCAGGAGCACGCCGTGCGCGACGAGCAGGTCGGCCACCTCGTCGTCGGTGAAGGCCAGCTCGCCGGGTCCCACGGTGGTCAGCTCACCGGCGAGCCGCAGCCGGTGCAGCCCCGCCGGCAGGTCGGTGCGCGCCCCGGCCACCACCCGCAGCCGCCCCCCGGCGTGGCGGAGCAGGAACTCCAGGCCGGTCAGCGCCGCCGGGTCGGCGACCCGGTGCACGTCGTCGAGGACCAGCAGCACCGGGCGCTCCCGGGCGGCGAGCGCGGCGGCCAGCAGCTCCAGCCGGTCGGGCCGGGACGGGTCACCGGGAGGCCCGGCGGGGGCGTGCGGGTCCGCCGGGCGCAGGGCAGTCGTCAGGTACGCCCAGAGCCGCGCGCCCGTGTCGCCCGCCTCGACCGACACCCACGCCGGGGCGGGCTCGACGGTCCGGGCCCAGGACCCGAGCAGGGTGGTCTTGCCCCAGCCGGCGGGCGCGGTGACCAGCGTGAGCGCCCCGGCGGCGCCCTCGTCCAGCCGGCGCAGCAGGCGGGGCCGGACCAGCACCGGCTCGGGCAGCGGCGTCGGCGCGAGCCGGGACGCCAGCAGCGGCGTCGCGCCCGCTGCGGCGGGAGCGGGGTCGACGCCGGGAGCCGCCACGGTCGTCCCGTCCACCTCGTGCTGCGTCATGCGGCACCCCCACGCCACCCGTCCCTCCCCGGCTCGTGCGGCGGGCGGTTACCCGGCCCCGGCCGGTTCACCCCTTCGGGGGGAACCCGGTTCACCCGGCCGCCGCCGAGGCTGGGGGCACCGGCCGTCGGCCGCGCGGTCCCCCGTGTCGACGGCCCACCAGCGGCGGGGCGATCCCGTCGCCGGCACCGGAGAGGCGGGTGGGACGGATGGGACGGGGCAGGCGGGGCGGTCGGGCGCTGACCCGTACCGCCGGGGTGGTGGCCGGCGCGGTCGCCGGGGTGGCGGTGGCGCGGGTGCTGCGCGGGCCCTTCCGGGGTGGCCGCCCGCGCGAAGCCGGCCCGCGCGACGGGTGGCAGGTGGTCACGATCGACCGGCCGCCGGAACGGGTGCTGCCCGGGGGCCGGTGGCCGGAGCCGCTGCGCCGGCTCGACGGCGCGGTGGAGGTGGCGCAGGGGCCCGCGCCCGGCGGGCGCGGCACCGAGCTGGCGGCCCGGCCCGTGCGCGGCGTGCCGGTGGCCGGGATGGCCGCGCACCTCGTCGGTGACGACCCCGCGCCGCTGGTCCGCGAGGCGCTGCGCCAGGCCAAGCAGCTCGCCGAGACCGGTGAGCTGCTGCGCGCGGACCGCTCCCCGCTGGAGGGTCCCCGGCCGACGCGGGCCGCCCCGACCGGGCCCGGGACCGGGTGGCCCGGCCCGGCGGGGCCCGGCGGCGACCCGGCGGTGCCCGGATGAGGGCGCTGTGCTGGCTCGGCGCGGACGGCCTCGCGGTGCGGCAGGTGCCCGACCCCGAGCTGCGCAACTCCGCCGACGCGATCGTCCGGGTGCGGCGCAGCGCCACGTGCGGGGCGGACCTGCCGCTGCTCGCCGGTCGGACGGCGGCGCTGTCCGTCGGCGACGTGCTCGGGCACGAGTTCCTCGGCGACGTGGTGGAGGTCGGCCCCGGGGTCCGGCGGCACCGCGTCGGCGACCGGGTGGTGGTCTGCGCGGCCGTGGCCTGCGGCAACTGCTGGTACTGCCGGCAGGGCCTCTACTCCTGCTGCGACAACGGCAGCACCGGGCCGGCGGCGGCCGAGGCGGCGTGGGGGCAGCCCACCGGCGGCTGCTACGGCCATCCCCGCTCGGCCGGGGGCTTCGCCGGCAGCCACGCCGAGTACGTCCGGGTGCCCTACGCCGACGTCGGGGCGTTCGCGGTGCCGGAGCCGGTGGACGACGACCGGGCGGTCTTCGCCTCGGACGCGGTGCCGGCCGGCTGGCTCGCCGCCGAGCTGGGCGAGGTGTCCCCGGGCGACGTGGTGGCGGTCTGGGGCGCGGGCGCGGTGGGCCAGATGGCCGCGCAGGCGGCGCTGCTGCGCGGCGCGGACCGGGTGGTGGTGATCGACCGGTACCCGCAGCGGCTGGGCCTGGCGCGGCAGCACGTCGGCGCGGAAACCCTCGACTACCTCAGCGTCGACGTCCCGGCCGAGCTGCGGGAACGCAGCGGCGGGCGGGGTCCCGACGTGTGCGTGGAGGCCGTCGGCATGGCCTGGGACGGTGCGGGGCCCCGGTCGCTGGCCGAGCGGTTCGCCGCCGCCGCGCGGCCCGGCGTCGCCCCCGACCGGCCGATCGCGGTACGCGAGGCGGTGCACGCCTGCCGCAAGGGCGGCACGGTGGTGGTGCTCGGCACGTTCACCGGGTTCGTCGACACGTTCCCGCTCGGCGCGGTGATGCAGAAGGGGCTGACCGTGCGCGCCGCCCGGCAGCACGGGCAGCGCTGGATCCCGATGCTGCTGGACCGGATGGCGCGCGGCGAGATCCACACGGGGCACCTGGCCACCCACCACCTGCCCCTGGAGCAGGGCGCGCTCGGCTACGACCTGTTCCGCACCCGCGCCGACGGCTGCCTGCGTGCGGTGTTCACGCCCTGAGCGCCCTGAGCGGCCGTCGTCGTGCCGGGGCCCGCGCCGGTGGCAGACTCGCGGGATGGGTGAGGATCGGGCGTACGACGTCGTGCTGTTCGGGGCGACCGGGTTCACCGGCGGGCTCACCGCCGAGTACCTCGCCCGGCACGCGCCGCCGGGGCTGCGCTGGGCGCTGGCCGGACGCAACCCGGCCAGGCTGTCGGCCGTACGGGACCGGCTCGCCGGCATCGACCCGGCCCTGGCCGGGCTGCCGCTGCTCACCGCCGACGCGACCGACCCGGAGTCGCTGCGCCGCGTCGCCGGGAGCGCCCGCGTGGTGGCCAGCACCGTCGGGCCGTACGTGCACCACGGGGAGCCGCTGGTCGCCGCCTGCGCCGGGGCCGGCACCGACTACGTCGACATCACCGGCGAGCCGGAGTTCGTCGACACCATGTACGTGCGGCACCACGCCGAGGCGGTGCGCACCGGTGCCCGCCTCGTGCACGCCTGCGGCTTCGACTCGATCCCGCACGACCTGGGCGTCTGGCACACCGTCAAGCAGCTGCCGGCCGACGGGCCGGTCACGGTGGACGGGTTCGTCCGGGCGGGCGGCCGGTTCTCCGCCGGCACGTACCACTCGGCGCTCACCGCGTTCTCCCGCGCCGCCGAGGCGGGCCGGGCGGCGAAGGCGCGGCGGGCCGTCGAGCCGCGCCCGCCGGGCCGCCGGGTCCGGGCGGTGCCCGGCCGGGTCGGCCGGTCGGCGGAGCTGGGCATGTGGGCGGTGCCGCTGCCGACCATCGATCCGCAGGTGGTGCGCCGGTCGGCCGCGGCCCGGCCGGAGTACGGGCCGGACTTCCGCTACCGGCACTTCGCCGCCGTGCGGCGGTTGCCCACGATCGTCCTCGGCGCGGTCGGGCTCGCCGGCCTGACCGGGCTGGTGCAGGTGCCGGCGGCCCGGCGCTGGCTGCTCGGCCGGCTCGCCCCCGGCCAGGGGCCCAGCGCCGAGCAGCGGGCGAAGTCGTGGTTCCGGGTGCGCTTCGTCGGCTCCGGCGGCGACCGGCGGGTGGTGACCGAGGTGGCCGGCGGCGACCCCGGGTACGACGAGACGGCCAAGATGCTCGGCGAGTCCGCCCTCTGCCTGGCCCTCGACGACGACCTGCCGGCGACCCGCGGCCAGGTGACCCCGGTGACCGCGATGGGCGACGCGCTGCTGCGCCGCCTCACCGCCGCCGGCATCACCTTCCGCACGCTGGCGGTGTAAGGAAGGGCCCCCTGTTAACGCTTTCTGTATAGGAAGGGTCCCCTGCAAACATCGCCGCCCGGCGAGCGGCACGGGCGGCGTGGGCGGCACGGGCGGCACGGGCGGCACGGGCGGCGGCTTGACCCTCGACCTGGTGGAGGGCACAGGATCCTCGGCGTGGAGAGCGAACTGCGCAGCATCGGCGAGCTGGCCCGGGCCAGCGGCCTGACCGTCAGCGCCCTGCGGTTCTACGACCGCTCCGGGGTGCTGGTTCCGGCGCTGGTCGACCCGACCACCGGCTACCGCTGGTACGCCGACGAGCAGGTCGTGCCCGCCCGGCTGGTGGCCGGGCTGCGCCGGGTCGGGATGCCGCTGGCGGAGATCGCCGCCGCCGTGCGGCACCGGGCCGAGCCGGCCGTGGTGGGCCGGCTGCTCGACGCGCACCTGCGCCGGCTGGAGGACGGCCTCGCCGACGCCCGCCGCGAGCTCTCCCGGGTCCGAGCCCTGATCGACCACGAGGAGCACCCCATGACCACCCGTCTCGTCCTGTCCCGCGCCGACCTCGCCGCCGCGATCGACGCGGTCCGCTTCGCGGTCGGCACCGACCCGGAGCTGCCGGTGCTCTCCGGCGTCCTGTTCGACGTGGCCGCCGACGGCGTACGCCTGGTCGCCACCGACCGGCACCGGATGGCGGTGGCCCGGGTCCCCGGCGAGGTCGACGGCCCCGCCCGGCGGCTGCTCGCCCCGGTGGCCCTCGTCGACGCCGTCCGCGAGCTGCTGGGCGGCGACAGCGACGTGCGCACGCCGCTGGGCGGGACCGAAGGCGGCGGCCCGGCACCGCTCAGCGGCGACGGCGGGGCCGACGCCCACCTGAGGCTGGACGGGGACGGCCTCACGGTCACCGCCGGCGGCCGGGAGGTCGGCGGGGCAGCCCTGCCCGACGAGTTCCCCGACTACCAGCGGCTGCTGGGCACGCGCGTGCCGGCGTACCGGATCACGGTGGACGTGCCGGCGCTGCGCGCGCAGGTCGCCGGCCGCCCCCCGGCGCGGGTCCTGCGGCACGAGGGCGTCGACGTGCCGGTGACCGTGCTGGGCATGGACGACGCGGGCGGCCTGCGGGTCCTCGACGACGCCGCGCTGGCCGACGCCGCGCCGGACGCGGTGCGGCTCGGCGTCAACGGGCGGTACCTGCTCGACGCCCTCGACGCGGGCGACCGGGGGCAGCTCCTGCTGGAGCTGGACGGGCCGATCGCCCCGCTGGCGGTGCGCCGCCCGGACGACGCGGAGGCGTACTCCATCCTGATGCCGATCCGGCTCTGAGGCCGCGCCGCGCCGGTGCCAGCGCGCCATGTCGGCGGCATCGCGGCTTCCCGCCCCGGGGAACCCACGATGTCGCCGACATGGCGGCACCGCGTCGCGGCGCGACGGCGTCGGCCGGTGGGCTCACGGCCGGGGCCGGGCGTGGCAGGCGGCGACGGTAGCATCGGTGGGTTACCACCTGAGATTCCCGGACGGAGGCGTACGGAGCGCATGCTCGACATGGAGTTGATCCGGAAGGATCGCGAGGCGGTGGCGACCGCGCTGGCGAAGCGACTGGATCCCGCCGAGGTCAACCGGGCGCTGGACGAGATCCAGCGGCTCGACCAGGAGCGCCGCGCCCTCATCACGGAGATCGACGCCGAGCGGCAGCGCCGCAAGGCGGAGGCGCGGGCGTACGCGGCGGCGAAGCGGGCCGGCAGCGCGCCGGAGAGCGTCGCCCCGGAGGCCGAGCGCAAGCAGCTCGCCGAGTTGGAGTCCCAGCTCGACGAGGTGCAGTCCCGGCTGCGCGAGCGGATGAGCGAGCTGCCGAACCTGCCCGCCGACGACGTCGTCCCCGGCGGCAAGGAGGCCAACCGGGTCGTCCGCACGTTCGGCGAGCCGCCGGCGATCGAGAAGGTGCGCGACCACGTCGAGCTGAGCCGCCTGCTGGGCCTGGTCGACCACGAGCGGGGCGTCAAGCTCGGCGGCTCCGGCTTCTGGATGTACACGGGCCTGGGGGCCCGGCTGGAGTGGGCGCTGCTCAACTGGCTGATCGACCAGAACATCGCGGCCGGCTACGACTTCCTGCTCCCGCCGCACCTGCTGCTGGACACCGCCGGCTTCGCCGCCGGCCAGTTCCCCAAGTTCTACGACGACGTCTACCACCTCGACCGGGAGTCCGCCCCGCGCGGGCAGTTCCTGCTGCCCACGGCGGAGACGGCGATCCTGGGTGCGTACCAGGACGAGATCCTGGACACGGCTTCCCTGCCGCTGAAGCGGTTCGCGTACACCCCGTGCTACCGGCGGGAGGCGGCCGGTTCGCACTCCGACGAGCGCGGCACCGTGCGGGGCCACCAGTTCAACAAGGTGGAGATCTTCCAGTTCACCCTGCCCGAGCAGGCCGCCGCCGCGCTGGAGCAGATGGTCGCCCACGTGGAGGGCCTGGTCGCCCGGCTGGGCCTGCACCACCAGACCAGCCTGCTGTCGGCCGGCGACGCCAGCGCGTCGATGAAGAAGACCCTCGACATCGAGGTGTGGATGCCGAGCACCGGCAAGTACAAGGAGGTGTCGTCGGTGTCCTGGGCCGGCGACTACCAGGCCCGCCGGGCCGCGATCCGATACCGGGAGGCCGGCGGCAAGCAGACCCGCTTCGTGCACACCCTCAACGGCTCGGCGCTGGCCACCAGCCGGCTGTTCCCGGCGATCCTGGAGCAGTTCCAGCAGGCCGACGGCTCGGTGCTGGTGCCGGAGGTGCTCCGCGACCGGGTCGGCACCGACCGCCTCACGCCGGGTCGCTGACCGTCACACTGTCGGCGGGGGTCGGGGTAACCCGGCCCCCGCCGTTTCCGTTACGCCCCCGCGCCCTGCCGGAGGCGTTAAGAAGGGGCCCCTGCTCTACAGAATGCGGTAACAGGGGGCCCTTCCTTACGCCGAGCGCAGCGAGGGCAACGAGGGCGACGGCCAGCAGGGCGGGCCCGGCCGCGTCCAGCGCGCCGACGAGGGCCTGCTGGACGCGGGCCGCGGCGACCACCACCGGGTCGCCGAACGCGTCGTGCCGGCCCTCGGCGAGCCGCACCTCGTACCAGCCGTACCAGGCGACGTAGCCGCCGGCGACCAGCAGCACCAGGCCGCTGAGCCGGGGCACCCACCGGCCGCCCCCGCGCAGCCGGGCGACCACCCGGTCGCGCAGCAGCGCCACGCCGAGGGCGGCCACGGCCACCACGAGGCCCATCCCGAGGGCGTACGCGACGAACAGCGCCAGCCCGCGCGGCGTCGAGCCGGCCTGGAGGCTGGTCGCCACGATCGCCAGGAACGGGGCGATGGAGCAGGTCAGCGACGCCAGCGCGTACGCCGCGCCGAACAGCGCCATCGACGGCAGCGTGCGGGCCAGCCGGGGCGCGCGGGCCAGCGGGCGCGGGGCGGGCAGCCGCCGGCCGGCGAGCAGCCAACAGCCGAGCAGGACCAGGCCCACACCGAGGGTGACGGTGAGCCAGGGCAGCCGGGGGCGCAGCCAGCCGGCCAGCGGCGCGAAGGCCAGCCCGAACGCGCCGAAGACCAGCACGTACCCGCAGGTGAGGCCGGCGGCGGCGGTGAGCGCCCGGCCGACGGCGCGGCGTCCGTCGCCGGGCCCGGCCACCAGGATCGACAGGTACGCGGGCAGCATCGCGAACCCGCACGGGTTGACCGCGCCGAGCATCCCGGCGGTCAGCGCCAGCAGCAGCGGGGTGTCCATCAACCGGCCGACGCCAGGGGCAACGGGGCGGCCGGGGCCGGCAGCGGGGCGGCCATCAGCCGGCCTGGGCGGCCAGGGCGGCGACCCGGCGGGTGAGGTCCTCCCCGTCGAGGAAGCCCTGGTGGATCACCTTCCCTTCCCGGTCGATGATCAGGAAGGTGCTCTGCTCGACGACCTCGAAGCGCCGCCACAGCGTGCCGGCCCGGTCGTCGAGCTGGAGGGTGCCGCCCAGCTCGAACTCGGTCACGAAGTCCCGCATCGCCGTGCGCTGCCCGAGGCCGGCGACGCCGACGATGGGCACCCGGTCGCGGTACTGCGGGGCGATCTCGGCAACCGTCCACGCCTGGCTGGCGCAGGTGGCGCACCAGGGGGCCCAGAACCACAGCACCACCGGCCGGCCGGCGAGGTCGGCGGCGGCGAACGGCTTCCCGTCGAGGGTGGTGCCGGTGAACCGGAGGCTGTCCGGCACCCGGGCCGGGGCGGCCGGCGGGGACGGCGCGCCGGTGGGCGTACCGGCCGGGGCCGCCGTGGCGTCGTCGGCGTCGGCGGGCGCGGCGGCGGCCGCGTCGACCGGCGGTCCCGGGGGGTCGACGGCGGTGTCCACGGCGCAGGACGCCGCGCCCAGCAGGGCGGCGGCCAGGGCAGTGACCAGGGTGGCTGTGCCGGCCCGCCGTCGACGGGGCGACCGTCCACCCGGGCCGGTCCGGCGGCGCGACGGCCGGCGCAACGTTCGCATCCGCGTCTCCCTTCGGTAGCGGGCCGCACGGGGCGGGGCGTCACGGCGGCGCTCCGGCGTCCGACGGTCCCGGGTTGCGCTACTCGGCCTTGACCAGCCGCAGCGCGAGTTCGGGGCACACCTTGACCGCTTTCATGGCGCCCTCCCGCAGCCAGGTCGGCACGGGGGTGGTGGGGAAGGCGGGGTAGCCGTTGCCGTCCAGCCGGATGAAGTCGGGCACGACGTGGGCGCAGAGCCCGTGGCCGTCGCAGCGGGACCAGTCCAGGGTCAGCTTCCTCGGGTCGGCGTCGGGGGCCCCGGGCAGGCCCATGACGCCCTTGGTCCGCTTGCCGCACCCCTCGCCCGTGGTGTGCAGCTTCAGGTCGTCGGCGAAGACCTCCATGGCGGAGAGGGCGAACCGGGCGGTGCCGTCCGGGTGGCTGCACGCGCCGCGCCCCTTCACGTCCCCGGCCGCGGCGCGGACGATCTCGACGGGGGCGCTGCCGGAGACGGCCAGGTCGACGGCGCGGGCCAGGTCGGGCAGGCCCATCTTGCAGGGGCCGCACTGCCCGGCGGACTCGCCGGCCAGGTAGCGGACCACCTGGGCGGCCTCGCCGAGGGGGCAGGTGTCGCGGGCCAGCGGCACGATGATGCCCGCGCCGAGGGTGCCGCCGACGGCGGTGAGGCCCTTGCGGGACACCTCGGCCCGCTGCGCGGCCTCGGCGGTGATCCACTTGCCGTGGTACCCGCCCATGAGGATGCCCGGCCCGTCGGGCACCTCGCACAGTTCGAGGATGTCGCGCAGCGGGGTGCCGGCGGCGCACTCGACGACGGCGGGCCGCTTGGCCGCGCCGGTCACCGTGAGCAGGACGGTGCCGGGTTCGTCGTCGGTGCCGAGCGCCGCGTACTCATACGGGCCGAGCCGGGCGGCGACGGCGAGCTGCGCGTACGTCTCGGCGTTGGACAGCAGGGTGGGCAGGCCGCCGACGCCGGAGTCGCTGGAGCGTTTCTTGGTGCCCGGCGGGATGTGGGGCAGCCCGTTGATGCCGTTGACGAGCGCGCCGCCCTCGCCGGAGATGAACCGGTGCGGCACGGTGACGATGCTGGTGGGCACCGGCATCCGGCGTTCCTGGAGCGCCTCGGTCAGCGACGGCCGGCCCACGTCGTCGTCGGCGACGCCGATGACGATCTCGTCGGCGTCCAGCGCGTACGCGACCAGGGCCGCGCCGTCGAGGATCAGGTGCGGGGCCCGGGTGAGCAGCACCTTGTCCTTCCAGCTCGCCGGCTCGCCCTCGGTGGCGTTGACCACGACGACGGCGGAGGCGTCCTGCCGCTCGCAGGACTCCAGCACGGCGCGCAGCTTACGGGCGAACGGGAAGCCCGCCCCGCCCTTGCCCTTGAGCTGGATCGCCTCGGCGAGCCGGAGCAGGTTGGCCGGTTCCATCGGCCCGATGGGGCCGTGCACCTCCTCGTGGGCCATCAGGTCGAGGCGGCCGAACTCGGCGAAGCCGGCGGTGAGCCGTGGCTCGCCGACGCACGCCACGGGGGGCACGGTCGTGCGCATCACTTCGCCTCACCCCGCAGCCCGGCCCAGTACGCGCCGTCGATCGCGTCGGCGTTGGCCCGGTCCCGGTCCCGCTTGCGTCGGCCGGGCCGGCCGTCCCCGGCGGCCCGCAGCGCCCGCCGGGAGGCCAGGTCGACCAGGGTCGGGGTGTCGTCCATGGGCGGCAGGTCCTCGGCGACGAACCGGGCCGGGGGCCGCCAGTAGTCGGGCTCCTCCGGGACCTCGTCGTCGACGCTGTGCCGACCGGCCCCGCTGCGCGGGGTCGCGGAGATCGGCTCGGCGGAGACGGGCGTCGAGGACTCCCAGCGGCGCGGGCTGTCCCACGGCTCCTCGGGCTCGTCAAAGCGGCGGGGCGGCGAGGAGTAGCGGGCGACGAGGTCCTCGTCGTCGCGCCGCGAGCGCCGGCCGGGGGACACCGGGGCGACGTCCTCGTCGGAGCGGGCACGGCGACCGCCCGAGACGGGGGCCACGTCCTCGTCGTAGCGGGCGCGACGGCTGCCGGACACGGGCGCGACGTCCTCGTCGTACCGCGCCCGACGGCTGCCGGACACGGGCGCGACGTCCTCGTCGCGGCGGGCGCGGCGGGGGCTGGAGACCGGGGCGACGTCCTCCTCGGAGCGCGAGCGGCGGGGGGCGGAGACGGGGGCGTCCGCGTCGCGCCGCCGCCGGCTCGACCGCTCCTCGGCGGAGTCGGTGACGCGCCGGGTGGCGGGCTCGGCGGCACGCCGGGCGGTCGGCTCCAGCTCGCGCTCGCGGCGGCGGGCCGGGGCGTCCAGTTCCTCGTCGCGGCGGCGGGTGGCCCGTACCGGCTCGCGCAGGGTGCCCGGCTCGGGCACCACCGGCACGGTGAACCGCTCGGGGTCGCGTCGCCCGCGGGCGGTGCCGGTCGGCATCGCCCAGGAGCCGGTGGTGGCGGTGGTCTCCGCCCAGCCGCCGGCGGCGCGGGCACGCCCGGCGCGGCCCTCCCGCTTCCCCTCGGCGTCGTCGCGCTTGCGGCCGATCTTGCTGAGCAGCATCGTGGTCGTCTTGCCGTCGTCGGCGGGCCTGCCGGCCATCGCCTTGTTCAGGGCGGCGGCCTGGTGCTGCTCGCGGCTGCGCTTGCCGAGGTGCACGGAGAGCCGGACCATCAGGGCCAGCACCACCAGCAGCACGCAGGCGAGGTAGCTCAGGGTCACCCAGGACGCCGCCGGGCGGCCCGCGTTCAGGCCGTGGAACAGGGCGAACGGCCAGGCCAGGTACGCCATCGAGTGCAGCCCCCGCCAGAACCACTTGGGGCCGACGCCGACGAACCGGGCCCGGATGATGCCGGTCCACAGCACGCTGACCATGAGGAACGACGCCACGGTGCCGAGCCCGACGTAGAGCCCCCGCCCCCCGATGAACGGCACGAGGGCGTCGGTCGGCCCGGCCCGGCCGATGGCGATCTTGGTGATGACGTGGAACACCAGGCCGGCGACGCCGAGGATGCCGGTGGCCCGGTGCGCAGACTGGAGCAGCACCCGGTGCGGGATGCGCAGCACGAGCCGGTCGGTGGCGAGCAGGCCCATCATCACGGTGAGGCTGAGCGACACCAGGGCGACGACGCCGGCGAAGAACTCGGTGAAGAAGAAGCCGTACGCGTACATCGCCGTGCCGGCGCCGGCCAGCTCGACGCCGGCCCAGACGATCGCCAGCGCCGACCCGGCCATCAGTGCGATGGAGGTCTTGGACCTGGTCCGCACCCCGCGGCTGCTGCTCGTGGTACGGACGGTCGTGGCCTTGGTGTTCTGCTGTGCCCGAGCCATCTGCTCCTCGATCGTGTAGCGGCGGCGCCCCCACCGGCCGACCCTGCTCCCCCATCGAGTACGGAGCGCCGGGTTCAACGGATCAGCCGGGTGGTGAATTTTCCCGGGCTTTTTCCGTGGCGCCGTCGAACCGTTGCGCCGTGGGCTGCGTGTAGGACGTAACGCGCAGCGACACCCGTCCATCCGTTGACACCCACTGCAACGCGCTTGTAACCTTTCCGAAAATTTCAACCGCGACTGCAAGATGCCGGCAAGCAGCAGTTCGGCCCACCCCTCTCCCCCGACCCCCGTCAGGAGTCCCCGATGCATCGACGCCGATGCCGCTCGGCGGTCCTCGCCCTGGGCGTGATCGCCGGCCTGCTCGCACCGACCGCCGTGGCGACGCCCCCGGCCGCCGCCGCACCGTCCGGCACCAAGAAGGTCATCGCCAACCTGTTCGAGTGGAACTGGCCGTCGGTGGCCAGCGAGTGCACGAACGTGCTCGGCCCGGCCGGCTACGGCTACGTGCAGGTCTCCCCGCCCCAGGAGCACGTCCGGGGCAACCAGTGGTGGCTGGCCTACCAGCCGGTCAGCTACCGCATCGAGTCCCGCAAGGGCACCCGGGCGCAGTTCCAGTCCATGGTGAACACCTGCCACGCCGCCGGCGTGAAGGTGATCGTCGACGCGGTCATCAACCACATGTCCGGGCAGGACGCCGGCGGCACCGGCTGGGCCGGCTCGTCCTACGGCCACTACGACTACCCGGGGATCTACCAGACGCAGGACTTCCACCACTGCGGGCGCAACGGCGGCGACGACATCGCCAACTACAACGACCGGTACGAGGTGCAGAACTGCGAGCTGGTCAACCTGTCCGACCTCGCCACCGAGTCCGACTACGTCCGGTCGAGGATCGCCGGGTACCTCAACGACCTGCTCTCCCTCGGCGTCGACGGGTTCCGCCTCGACGCCAGCAAGCACATGCCGGCCGCCGACATCGCCGCCATCAAGGGCAGGCTGTCCCGCTCGGCGTACCTCGTGCAGGAGGTCATCTACGGCGCGGGCGAGCCGATCCAGCCGACCGAGTACACCGGCAACGGCGACGTGCACGAGTTCCGCTACGGCAAGGACCTCGCCCGGGTGTTCCGCAGCGAGAAGCTCGCGTACCTGAAGAACTTCGGCGAGGGCTGGGGGCACCTGCCCAGCGGCTCGGCGGCGGTCTTCGTCGACAACCACGACACCCAGCGTGACGTCGGCGGGGTGCTCACCTACCGCGACCGGGGCATCTACGCGCTGGCCAACGCCTTCATGCTGGCCTGGCCGTACGGCTCCCCCACGGTCATGTCCAGCTACACCTTCAGCGACCGGGACGCCGGCCCGCCCTCCGACGCCAGCAACAAGACCCTCAACACCACCTGCTACTCCGGCTGGGAGTGCGAGCACCGTTGGCGGGTCATCGCCAACATGGTCGGCTTCGCCAACGCCACCCAGGGCGCGGGCGTCGCCAACTGGTACGACAACGGCAACAACCACATCGCGTTCAGCCGCGCCGGCAAGGGCTACCTCACGATGAACGACGAGGACGGGGCGGTCACGGGTCGCTCGTACTACACCGGGCTGCCCGCCGGCCGGTACTGCGACGTGATCCACGGCGACTTCACGGGCGGCACGTGCAGCGGCACGGTGATCACGGTGGACGCCAACGGCTGGTTCGTGGCGGACGTCCCGGCCCACGACGCGATAGCCATCCACACCGCCGCCAAGCTGAGCTGAGGTGCAAGGAAGGGCCCCTTCTTAACGCTTTCTGTATAGGAGGGCCCCCTGCAATCACCCCCGCCGCAAGCCGCCCGCCGCCTACAGTGGGTTTTGTGCTGTTTGACCGGATTGTGTCGCGGTGGGGGCTGGGCTGGCTGGCCGCCGCGCTCGGCGTACCCCTGCTGTTGGCGACCGGGCTGGTCACGGCCCGGGCGCTCGCCCCGGAGCCGGCCCGGGTGTCCCCGCCCGCCGCCGCCCCCACCGCGCCCGCCACGGAGACCGCGCCCACCGCCGACCCGGTGCCGGCCGCCGCGCCCGCGCCGGCCACCCTGCCGGTCGTCACCTACGACCCGGCCCCCGCCGGCTTCCCCGCCGACCCGCGCCCGTCCGATCCCACCCTGCTCACGGAGGGGCTGACGCCGACCCGCAAGGTCGCCGCCTACGACGCGCCCGGCGGCCGGCCGCTGGCCTTCCTCGCCCCCACCATCAACGGCGTCGAGGTGACCGCGCCGATCGTCGAGCGCCGCACCGGCTGGACCGCCGTGCTGCTCCCCTCGGCCACCCGGCGGATCGCCTGGCTGCCGCCCGACGGCGAGTGGGCCACCGTGCCGCTGCGCGACCAGATCGTCGTGGAACGCCGGCCGCACCGGCTCACCTGGTTCCGCGACGGACACGCCGTGCGATCGTGGCCGGTCAGCCTCGGCATGCGCGGCCAGGAAACCCCGCTGGGCCGCACCTTCGTCCTCGGCCGCACGCCCCCACCCGAGCCCGTGTACGGCGGCGTCGACGTCCTCGCCCTCGGCGCGCTCCCCGACGACCCGGACGCCATCCCACCGGGCCTGGCCGGCGCGCACATCGGCCTGCACTCCTGGCAGGACGACGACACCCTCGGCGAAGATGTCACCAACGGCTGCATCCGGCTGACCCGCAGCGGCCAGCGTCAACTGCTCGCCGAGGTCCGGCCGGGCAGCGGCGTGCTGGTCGTGGACGCCCTGCCCACCCCGCCGCCGACCGCCTGACCGGCGCCGGCCACCACTGCCTGACACCCGCCCCGGTCGCCCGCAGCCGCCGCACGCTCACCGCCACCTCGGCCGGCGGGAACACGCGCCGTCGTGGTCGGGCCGCAGCAGACACCGCCGGCCACCGTCCATCATCCGGTCGCAGAAGACCCAGTGGCGTACGTTCTGGTCGTCCTCGCGGGAGACGGTCGCGCCCCCGGGCTCGGTCTGCGGCAGCACGTGCGTCCAGTGCGCCACCACCCGGGCCAGCCGCTGGGCCGAGAGCAGGTCGTTGGCGACCACCGGCAGGTGGATGACGAAACGCTCGCTCACCGCCCCCACCCCCGCTCGTTGCGGGCATGCGCCGCCTCGGACCGCAACCGGCACAGCGCAAGCCTGGCCTGGTTGGCCTCCCGGCGGCTCTGCGCGAGCGCCTCGTGCGCGGCGCCCAGCTCGACGGCGACCCGCTCCAAGAACGCCCGCACCTCCTGCGGGTCGAGCCCGCGCCGACCGAGCGGGGCCGACCGGAACCGCCGCTCCCGCACCTGCCAGGGCAGCAGCCGGCGACCCACCGCCGGCTGGTGCCCGGCCGCGCCGTGGGCCGGCGGCCGGCGACGCGCCCGGGCCCGGCGGAAGAGGAAGACGCGCATGACAGGACCTGCCTCTCGTCGAGATTGACCTGTGGAGGGATGGGGCCGCCGACCCGCACCGCACCGACGGACCGCCCGCACCTGCCACCGCAGCCTTCGATCAGCGAGTACGACAGCAGGGCACCCATGGCCACTGAGCAGCGCAAATTCCACAGTGGTTGCCAAGGCAGTGAAGCACCGCGTCAGCTCAATTGCAATGTCTCAACAGAGCAGTCGGAAACACGAATTCTCTATAGCTGAGCACTCGCTGTGACGTGTCTATTGCTAAGTGATCAGGAAGCGGGTTCAATTGGACGGTCGAGTGTCGAACGATCGCGATCAGCGGAGGCGCAGAGTGTCACAGGCGGTGACCGCATCGACCATGTTGCGGCGGCAGATCGGGCGCAAGTTCGAGTCGCTCCGCAAGGCGGCAGGGCTGACGATGGAACAGGCCGCCGAGCGCCTGGACCGAGCACGCGCGACGCTGCACCGGATCGAGAACGGCGCAGAGCACGTCCGCTTCCGACAGGCCGACGTGCAACAGATGCTCGACCTCTACGGCGCGTCCGCCGAGGACAGTGAGCTGCTTTTCGCGATGACGGCGGCCACCCGGGAGAACAAGAACTGGTGGCACGACTACATCGGCTCCGGCCTGCCGCGCTGGTTCCAGCTCTACATCGGGCTGGAGGCCGGAGCATCACGCATCCGGCAGTACCAGGCGGAGTTGGTTCCGGGCCTCTTCCAGACCCGCGCCTACGCCGAGTGCCTCTTCCAGATGCCCGGGGGCGCAATCGACGCGGGAGCCACCGAGGAGCAGCGGCGCGCCATCCAGCTCAGGACCGAGCGACAGGCTCTCCTCACCCGGTTCTCTGCACCACAACTGAGCGTGATAATCAACGAGGCCGTGTTGCGGCGCCCGGTCGGCAGCGCCACGATTATGGCCGAACAACTCCACCAGATCCTGAAGGCCGCCGAGCTACCGAACGTAACCGTCCAGGTGCTGACTTTTTCTGCCGGACTACACGCCGGGGCGATGACCGGAGCCTTCTCGATCTTGGAGTTTCCACGCGACGAGCATGGCAAGGAGGTGGAGCCACCGGTGACGTACTTGGAAAGCGCGACCGGTGCGATCTATCTCGACAAGCCGCACGAGACGGCCGCCTACAACACGATCTGGGCTGACATGGGCAGTCGCGCCCTCAACGAGTCCCGGTCCCAGAGCCTGATCCAGCAAGCCGCAGAGGAGTACTCCCGTGCCTGACCTGACCGGTGCCGTCTGGCGCAAGTCGACCCGCAGCAACAACGGCGGCGAATGCGTCGAGGTCGCCGACAACCTCCCGGGCATCGTCGGACTACGCGACAGCAAGGACCCGGCCGGGCCGGTGCTGACCTTCACCCCGTCGTCCTGGGTCACCTTCATCGAGGACGTCAAGGTCCAGCCACATGGCCGCTGACATGGCAAGAGCCTGCACCACGGATCCGCCCCCGACCACCCGACAGCGCGCTCACCTCGTACGCTCGACACCCCCTCACTCGGCAGCCCCAGCCACCACCCGGGATGTGATCTTGGCCAGCAAAGTGAATGAAATCCACGCAGTTGATCTATAGCGCCCCAGGTCAACAAGTCTGTTCCCCGCGCACGCGGGGGTGATCCCCTGATCAACGACGTGGAGCGCCGCCTTACCCCCTGTTCCCCGCGCACGCGGGGGTGATCCGCTCCAGCGCCGGCGAGGACGGCCATTCGGCGCCTGTTCCCCGCGCACGCGGGGGTGATCCCCTGATCGACGGCCAGGCGCGGGCCCTGCCGCTCTGTTCCCCGCGCACGCGGGGGTGATCCCCGCCAGTTCGGCCGGGTCGACGTCGCCGTGCCCTGTTCCCCGCGCACGCGGGGGTGATCCCGGCGAGTGGGAGGACTGGCTGACCGACACCCTCTGTTCCCCGCGCACGCGGGGGTGATCCGGGGTTCTGGTCGGGGCGGGCGTCGTGGTGCCGCTGTTCCCCGCGCACGCGGGGGTGATCCCTGTTGCAGGGTCCGGCGCACCTCGCGGATGGACTGTTCCCCGCGCACGCGGGGGTGATCCCTGTTGCAGGGTCCGGCGCACCTCGCGGATGGACTGTTCCCCGCGCACGCGGGGGTGATCCCTGACCGCGTGGGCCGTGTAGAAGACGCCCTTCCTGTTCCCCGCGCACGCGGGGGTGATCCGGGGAAGGTCACCTCGACGGGGGCGCAGCTCACCTGTTCCCCGCGCACGCGGGGGTGATCCCGCCGGGCCGGCGCTGCTCCAGGTCGAGCAGGCCTGTTCCCCGCGCACGCGGGGGTGATCCCCGCTGGGAGTCCAGCAGCAGCTCGGCGTCGCCCTGTTCCCCGCGCACGCGGGGGTGATCCCGGTCGGGCGAGACGGTCACGTGGGCGGAGATCCTGTTCCCCGCGCACGCGGGGGTGATCCCTGCAACCAAGCCCCGTGCAATTCCCACTCGGACTGTTCCCCGCGCACGCGGGGGTGATCCGGTGGTGCTGTTGCGATCCCTCCAGGGGTGATGCTGTTCCCCGCGCACGCGGGGGTGATCCCGAGTAGCCGCCGTACTTGACGGCCGTCTTCAGCTGTTCCCCGCGCACGCGGGGGTGATCCCATGGGCAACGAGCTGCGCTGCATCATCCTGATCTGTTCCCCGCGCACGCGGGGGGTGATCCCGTCGCCACCGGCATCGTCACCTCGGCGGCGTCCTGTTCCCCGCGTACGCGGGGGTGATCCCGCGATCGCCCGGTTCTGGAACAACACCGTCGGCTGTTACCCGCGCACGCGGGGGTGATCCCGAGAAGATGGCCGCGCACTGGTCGTACTCCCACTGTTCCCCGCGCACGCGGGGGTGATCCGTCCCCGCGCAGCGCGATGTCGGTGCGCAGCGGCTGTTCCCCGCGCACGCGGGGGTGATCCTGGGGATGTCCCCTTCCGGGGGTCGACCCACCTCTGTTCCCCGCGCACGCGGGGGTGATCCTCAGCCACAAGCGGCTGACGTCGTACACCTACCCTGTTCCCTGCGCACGCGGGGGTGATCCCAGCACATCGCCGCCGGGCGCGTTCGCCCATCGCTGTTCCCCGCACGTGCGGGGTGATCCTGTGGAGACAGGGTTTGTGGTCACAGTGGGCGTCTGTTCCCCGCGCATGCGGGGGTGATTCCCTCCCGCCGGTTGAAGGTGACCCCTGCTGGCCGGACACCTCGATGCTCGCCAGGGACTCGGCGGATCATCCCTCAGACCTTAGGGCTGATGTACCCGACGGCTGTGCCGGCAGCGCGCATCCGTACGCCCGAACCGGCAAAGCAGCCTCTCGTCTGTTCTGCCCAGCACGCCCACCAGCGCCTGATATCTAGGAGGGAGAAAGTTGATATCATCCGGGGGTATCGCGAGAGAGGCAGGCCATGTCCCGAACCATCCTTGATGTCGATGACGAGCTGCTCAGCGAGGCAGCGAAGATCTTCGGCACTACCACCAAGAAGGCCACCGTCAACGCAGCCCTGAAGGCGGCGGTCGACCGAGAGAAGCGTCGGGAGTTCGCCGACTGGCTCAAGAGCGGTGGCCTTCCCGACCTGACAGAACCAATCGCCGACGAGCGGGACGCCGCGTGAGTCGTGAGATCTACCTGCTCGACAAGTCGGCGTTGGCCCGCTGGCCGAAACCGGTCGTCGCACCGGTCCTCGACGAGTTGTCCGATCGTGGGCTACTGGCGGTCTGCGGCGCGATAGAGATCGAAGTTATTCAGAGCGCCCGAACGTCCAAGGAAGCCCAGCGCGCTCGCTGGCTCCTCGGGGGCTTCCAGTGGCTCGCGATGCCGGACGAAATCTGGGACCGGGCAATCGACGTCCAGGTGCAGGCGTTGCACAAGGGCCACCACCGCGCGCTGTCCATGGCCGACCTGCTGATAGCCGCCACCGCAGAGCGCCACGGTGCCACCGTGCTGCACTACGACGGCGACTACGACATGATCACTGCGATCACCGCGCAGCCCACCACTTGGGTCGTCCCAGCCGGCACCGCCGACTGACCACCTCGCTGCACGCCACCGGATCATTGGCGTCGCGAGGCCATCAGTCAGGAGGTGATCTTGGCCAACAAGGTGAACGATATCCGCGCACTTGGTCTATAGAGACCTATGTCAAGAAGCCCGGTCCTCGCGCACGTGGGGGCGGGCCTCGCGGCATCGCCCGTGTGGTGCCGTGCCAGCGCCCCGCAACTCTCCCGCCAGCACAGATCTTGGACGGTTGCTGTCATGGATGAACGCTGATTGTCCAAGATCTCGCGGCGCGTCCCGGCACCGCTCGGAGTCAGCGGCGCCGCTCGCGTTGCCCTGACCGATCCAGCCAAGGCTGAACGGGATGGGCACAGGGGAACGTCGTGAATCGCCCCCCGCACATACGGTGCCGATCCGCTGCCAGCCGGAGCACCTCCGGCGCAGCGGGGCGATCCCCAGGACACGTGACAACAGGACACGCGAAGACAGGGCAGCGGCAACCGGCAACCGGCGCGCGACAACCAGCCGTGATCGTCTGCTGATTCTGGAGACGGGCGGCGGCGTGTCGTCTCCGAAAACGACAGCCGATCATGGCCGACCCGGCCGCACCCCCGAAACGAAGACGCCGGCAGGCAGGCCCCCTCCCGCTCGCGTCGATCATGCAGTTCCGGCCCGGGCAAAAGGGGTGAAGTGCCCATCCGTGGGGCCGAAAGTGCAAGATCGACGCGGGTGGCGGGAGGGGACGGCGCGCAGCTCCGGCACACCCAGCGCCATCAGCCTGGGAGCGGAGCCGAAGCAGGGCCGAAGCGCAGCCTTAGGGCGGCTACGGCTGCCCGCCCAGGTTGCGCCAGAGGAACTCCAGGGTCAGGGCCCACACGAACGCCCGTTGCGCGTTGTTCGCCGCCGCGCCGTGCCCGCCCTCGACGTTCTCGTAGTACGCCACCTCGTGCCCGCGCTCGCGCAGCCGGGCGGCCATCTTGCGGGCGTGCCCGGGGTGCACCCGGTCGTCGCGGGTGGAGGTGACCAGCAGCGTCGGCGGGTACGCCCGATCTTCGTCGACGTTGTGGTACGGCGAGTACTCGCGCAGGTAGGCCCAGTCGGCGGGGTCGTCCGGGTCCCCGTACTCGGCCATCCAGGACGCCCCGGCGAGCAGCTTGTGGTAGCGGCGCATGTCCAGCAGCGGCACGTGCGCGACGATCGCGCCGAACAGCTCCGGGTAGCGGGTCAGCATCACCCCCGCCAGCAGGCCGCCGTTGCTGCCGCCCTCCATGCCGAGCCGCCCGGGGGTGGTGATGCCCCGGGCCACCAGGTCGGCGGCGACGGCGGCGAAGTCCTCGTACGCCCTCGGTCGATCTTCCCGCAGCGCGGCCCGGTGCCACGCGGGCCCGTATTCGCCGCCGCCCCGGATGTTCGCCACCACGTAGCTGCCGCCCCGGGCCAGCCAGCCCCGCCCGGCGACGCCGCTGTAGTGCGGCAGCTCGGGGACCTCGAAGCCGCCGTACCCGGTGAGCAGGGTCGGCCCGCCGGCCGCGTCGGGGTCGCCCACCAGGAAGTACGGGATCCGGGTCCCGTCGGCGGAGGTGGCGAAGTGCTGGCGTTCGGTCAGGCGGGAGGCGTCGAAGAACGCCGGTGCCCGCTTGAGCGTCTCGACCGGGCCGCCGACCTGCCCGAGCCGCAGCGTCGCCGGCTGCCGGAACCCCTCGGAGGCCAGCAGGTACGCGTCGCCGACGTCGGGGTCGGTGTCCACCAGCCGGGTGTGCTCGAACTCCGGCACACCGGGGAGCGGCTCCCGCCGCCACGGCCCCGCGGAGGGGGTGAGCACCTCCAGCCTGCTGCGCACGTCGGCGAGGGTGGCCAGGATCAGGTGGTTGCGGGTCCACCCGTGGTAGCTCAGCGCGGTGCGCTCGTCCGGCGTGAACAGCGTCGTCAGCTCCCGCGCACCGGCGAGGAACGCGTCGAACCGGGCCGCCAGCAGCGCGCCCGCCGGATAGGTGACGCCCGCGCCGCCGTCGACAGCCGCCCCGTCGACGGCCGCCCCGTCGACCGTCCACGGCGAGCGCAGGCCGATCAGCAGCCACTCCCGGTGCACGTCCCAGTGGGCGTCCTCCGGCACGTCGACGCGCACCCGCTCGCCGGTCGGCGTCAGCAGGTACGACTCGGAGCGGAAGAAGTCGAGGCGGCGGCCCACGAAGGTGCGCTCGAAGCCGGGCGTGGGGTCGTGCGAGGCGTACGCGGAGACGTCGTCGGCCTGGCCGGCGAACACGACCTCGGCGGACGGCAGTGGCGTGCCCCGCCGCCACCGGCGGACCGTGCGGGGGTAGCCGGAGGTGGTGAGCGTGCCGGGGCCGAAGTCGGTGGCGACGAGGATGTGGTCGGCGTCGACCCAGGTGACGTCGCTCTTGGCCTCGTCGAGGGTGAAGCCGTCGGCGACGAAGGCCCGGCGGACCAGGTCGAACTCGCGCACGACGGTCGCGTCGGAGCCGCCCCGGGAGAGGCTGACCAGGCAGCGGTCGTGCCCGGGGCGCAGCACCGTCGCCCCCTGCCAGACCCAGTTCTCGCCCTCCTGCGCGGCCAGCGCGTCGACGTCGAGCAGGACGTCCCACTGCGGCTCGGGCCGGCGGTATTCATCGAGGGTGGTGCGCCGCCAGAGCCCCCGGGGGTGGGCCGCGTCGATCCAGTAGTTGTAGTAGAGGTGGTCGCCGCGCCAGCTCGGGTAGGGGATGCGGTCGTCGGCGTCGAGCACCTCGCGGATCTCGGTCCGCAGGGCGGCGAAGCGGTCGCCGCCGGTGAGCGCGGCCATGGTCTCGGCGTTGCGGTCGCGCACCCAGCCGGCGGCGTCCGGGCCGTCCAGGTCCTCCAGCCAGCGGTACGGGTCGTCGTCGGTGTCGGTGTCGGTCAGCCTCGTCACGTTCGCCACTATTCCCGGCCCGGTCAACCCCGCCGGCGGCCCTGGCATGGGCCGCGTTTCGCGGGGTATGACGGGCAGATGAGGGCGAGTTTCGGGATCGGCCGGATCGCGGGCGTACCCGTCGGGGTCAACTGGAGCGTCCTGGTCATCTTCGCGCTGATCGCCTGGGGCCTGGCGGCCAGCCAGTTCCCCCGGTCGTACCCGGACCGGCCGACCTGGGCGTACGTGCTCGCGGGGCTGAGCGCGGCCGTGGTCTTCTTCCTCGGGCTGCTCGCCCACGAGGTGTCGCACGCCGTGATCGCCAAGCGCAACGGGCTGGAGGTCTCCGGGATCACCCTGTGGCTGTTCGGCGGGGTGGCCGAGCTGCGCGGGGAGGCCCGCGACCCGGGTGCGGAGCTGCGCATCGCCGGCGTCGGGCCGCTGGTCAGCCTGATCATCGGCGTGTTCTTCGGCGGCGTCGCGGCGCTGCTCGCCCTGGCCGGGGCGCACGGGCTGCTGCTCGGCGCGCTGGCCTGGCTGGCCGGCATCAACATCCTGCTGGCGGTCTTCAACGTGCTGCCGGCCGCACCGCTGGACGGGGGCCGGCTGCTGCGGGCCGCCGTGTGGAAGGCCACCGGCGACCGGACGCGGGCGTCGGTGGTGGCGGCCCGCGCGGGCTGGATCCTCGGCGCGCTGCTGATCGGGCTGGGCCTGTTGCAGTTCCTGCGCGGGGCCGGGGTCGGCGGGCTGTGGCTGGCGCTGATCGGCTGGTTCCTGATCGGGGCGGCCGGTATCGAGGAGCGGCAGGCCCGGATGGGCAGCGCGCTGCGCGGGGTGCGGGTCGCCGACGTGATGACCCCGCAGCCGCAGACCGCGTCGGGCGACATGACGGTGGCCCACTTCGTCGACCACTATCTCTTCGCGTACCGGCACTCGGCGTTGCCGCTGGTCGACGAGGGCCGGCCGGTCGGCCTGGTCACCCTCGACCGGGTACGCGGCATCCCGGCCGACCGCCGGCCGGCGACCACGCTGGCCGAGGTGGCCTGCCGGGCCGACCAGCTCGTGCTGGCCGACCCGGACGAGCAGCTCACCGACCTGCTGCCCCGGCTCAGCGAGTGCGCCGACGGCCGGGCGCTGGTGGTGGCCGACGGGCGGCTGGTCGGGATCGTCTCGCCCAGCGACATCAGCCGGGCGGTGCAGCGCGGCAGCCTCCGCGACCGGATGACGCCGACGCCCCGCTGACGCCCCGCCGACCCGGCCCCGCTGACGCCCCGCCGGCCGGCCGCGCTGGGCGGGGTCAGCGGGGCAGGTAGCGGTCCAGCAGGTCGGTGCGGAACTTCCCCGCCGGGTCCAGCTCGCGCGCCAGCGCCGCGAAGTCGGCGAACCGGGGGTACGCGGCGGCGACCGCCGCCGGGTCGACCGTGAACACCTTGCCCCAGTGCGGCCGGGGCGTGAACGGGGCGAGCGCCCGCTCCACCTCGGCGAGCACGGGGGCCACCGCGTCGCCGTCGCCGATCCAGGTGAAGTGCACGGCGAGGCTGTCGCGCCCGTGTTGCGGGCTCAGCCACAGCCCGTCGGCGGCCACCGTACGCAGCTCGCAGATCTGGAGCACGGCGGCGATCCGGTCCGCCAGCGGGTCCAGCGCGGCCAGCGCCCCGGCCGCCGCCGCCCGGGGCAGGTGGTATTCCGACTGGAGCTCGTCGCCGCTGCTCGGGGTGAAAGCGAGCTGGAAGTGTGGCAGCCGCTCGTGCCACGGCCCCGGCTCGCCGAGCTGGGCGGTGCAGTTGCGCGCCGGCATGCCCGGCACCGGGTGCACGGGTTCGGCCGCCGCCGTGGTGCCGAGCCAGTCGGCCGGCGGCGGCGGTGCGTCGGCGAGCTGTTTGCGCCACACCTGGCCGATCCGGTCGGCCCCGCCGCGCCAGTCGGTGAAGAGGCTGACGCTGTACGCCGACGCGAACGCCTCGTCCAGCGCGGCGCGCGGCAGGCCGAGCCGGACGTACTGCCGCACCTCGAAGGCGGGCACCACGTCCAGGGTGAGCCGGGTGACCACGCCCAGCGCGCCGAGCGCCACCACCATCGCGGCGAACCGGTCGCCGTCGGCGTCCCGGCGTACGGTCAGCAGGTCCCCGTCGGCCGTGACCAGCTCCAGCGCCGAGACGGCGGTGGCCAGGTTGCCGATCCCGTCGCCCGAGCCGTGGGTGGCGGTGGCCACCGCGCCGGCCACCGAGATGTGCGGCAGCGACGCCATCGTCGGCAGGGCGTAGCCGGCGGCGTGCAGCCGGGTGGCCAGGTCGCCGTAGCGCATGGCGGCGGCGACGGTGACCGTCGCCCGCTCCCGGTCGACCTCCACGGTCTGCGGCAGCCCGGCCAGCGAGACCAGGTCACCGGCGGTGTCGCCGAGCCGGTTGAACGAGTGGCCCGTGCCGACCGCCCGGATCCGGTCGCTGCCGGCGACCAGCCGGCGCAGCTCGTCCAGGCCGGTCGGGCGGTGCCGCCGCGCCGCCGCGTAGCGGACGTTGCCGGCCCAGTTGCGCTCCGGCACGCCCGCGCCCGGCATGCCGGCGTCCGGCCCGCTCCCGCCTGGCTTCCCGTCGCTCGCGTCCACGTGCCCTCTCCCGTCACTCGGCGTCGTCGGGTCGACACCCGGGCGGCACCGGCGGGCCGGGCACTGGTTGCCCGGGGCGTCGTCGGGGAACCATACGCCCATGAGCGGCCACCCGGATCCCGCCCTGCGCGGCGGCTTTGGTCGTCACCGGCCGGGCAGGCAGACCCGGCCCGTGTACGCCGGGTCCGGCTCCCGCACGTCCGCCCACGCCGGATTGGCCGAGATGTCCAGCGACGGCGCCTGCCAGGCGGCGGTGAGCCGCTGGATCAGCGTGTACTCGGGCCGGGTCCGCTCCACCGGCGCGCCGGCGAGGAAGGCGACCAGGTTGTCCCGGACCTGCGTCCGGTCGACCAGACCGCCGTGCACGCCCAGGGTCTCGAAGACCGGGATGCCCGTGTAGTCGCCGGGCGGCGCCTCGGCGGCCGTCGTGTACGGCAGGAAGGCGACCATCCGCACGCCGGGCACCGGGCACATGAACCCGTTGCGGTAGAACGGCGCGTCGTCGAGCAGCGACCGGATGAACGGCTCGTCCGGCCCGTTGCCGGGCCCGCCGGCGAGGCGGACGGGCTCGAAGAGGGCCCGCAGGTACCAGCCGGTGACGAGGCCCCACCCCCGGCGCACGCCGGGCGGCGGATAGTAGGCCCGGCCGGCCCCGATCAGCGGGCTGAACATGACCAGCGCGTCGACCGCCGGGTGGGGCCGCCGGGCGAGGTAGGTGCGGGCCACGAGCGCCCCCTCGCTCTCCCCGACCAGGGCCACCTTCCGGCCGGTACGCCGGTGCAGCCGGTCCACCTGCGCGGCGAGCAGCCCGACGCTGTCCGCCATCGAGATCGTGGTGTCCGCCGGCCCGTAGGGCAGGGGCTTGCCGTCGGGGCCCAGCCCCCGGTAGGAGAACCACTCCACCCTCGGGTCGTCCGGCTGCGTGCCCCCGTACGCGGAGCCGTAGCCGGCCAGCACCACCACCGACTGGGTGATCTCCGGTGGCAGCGGCTGGTCGAGCAGCACCCGCTCGGCCCGCAGGCTCGCCGGCACCGCGTCCACCGCCATCGGGATCAGCACCGGCACGGCGAACGCGACCAGCACCACGAACGGCGTCACGGGCACCCGCGCCCACCTCGGCGGCGGCGCGAGCAGGGCCACCCGGAGGATCCGGATCCACAGCAGCCCGTTCACCACGCCCGCCACGGCGGAGACCAGCACCGTCCACCAGCTCGGCACGCTCCACGCCACCGCGCCGGCCACCGTGAGCACCACCAGGTTCAGCAGCGACCAGCCGACCAGCCGGATCGACGGCAGCCCACCCCACCACACCTGGACCATGACCGCCCGCTGCATGAACGGGGCGATCAGGAACATCGGCAGCAGCGACGCGAGCAGCACCCAGGACAGCGCCACCACCGAGGCGGCCACCGAGATCACCGCCCACGGCGAGACGACGACCGTGACCACCACGACGAGGACGAAGCCGCGCCGCAGCATCCAGGGCACCGACGGCATCGGTATCGTGTCCGGCCACGCCAGCCGCACCATGAGGACGTGGTAGCCGGTGCGGGCCAGCACCACCAGCCAGAACGTCGTCAGGAACTCCGGCCACGACTGGTGGTAGACGAACATCCACCGCAGGTCGTGGTAGGTGTCGTACGGCCAGACGGCGCCGGTCTGCGGCGCGAGCCCCTCGGCGGCCACGAAGCCCATCGCCACCAGCACGATGGCCTCGATGGTGGGGAACAGGCCGGTGAGGACGAGCAGCCCGACCTGCTTGCGGCCCACGCGCCCCCACCTCCGCCCGAAGCTCCCCTCGCAGGTTCCACCAGCGGGGCCCCGGTGTCAGCGGATCCGGGGAACTCGCCCGGCGGCCGGTCACGCCCCGATGGCCCGTCACGCGCGGTGGGCCGCCGGCTAGAGCTGGGGCATCACCTCGGCGGCGACCAGCTCGACGTGGTCGAGGTCGGCCAGGTCGAGGACCTGGAGGTAGATCCGGCCGCTGCCGGTCTCGGCGTACCGGCCGATCCTGTCGACGACCTCGGCGGGGGTGCCGGCGAGGCCGTTTTCGCGCAGCTCGGCCGGCTCCCGCCCGATCGCCTCGGCCCGCCGCCGCACCTCCGCCTCGTCGCGCCCGCAGCACAGCACCAGGGCGTTGGACCATTTCATCCCGGCCGGGTCCCGGCCGATCTCCGCGCACGCGGCCCGGACCCGGTCGAACTGCGCGGCCGTCTCGGCGATCGACACGAACGGCAGGTTGAACTCGTCGGCGTAGCGGGCCGCGAGGCGGGGCGTGCGCTTCGGCCCCTTCCCGCCGAGCAGGATCGGCGGGCGCGGCTGCTGCACCGGCTTGGGCAGGGCCGGCGAAGCCTCCACCGGGTAGTAGCGCCCGGCGAAGTCGAAGGTCTCGCCGGCCGGGGTCTCCCACAGCCCGGTGATGACGGCGAGCTGCTCCTCCAGCCGGTCGAACCGCTCCCCCAGCGGCGGGAACGGGATGCCGTACGCGCTGTGCTCCTCGGCGAACCAGCCGGCGCCGATGCCCAGCTCCACCCGTCCGCCGCTCATCTGGTCGACCTGCGCGACGGTGATCGCGAGGGGGCCGGGGAACCGGAAGGTGGCGGCGGTCATCAGCGTGCCCAGCCGGATCCGGGAGGTGTCCCGGGCCAGGCCGGCGAGGGTGGTCCAGGCGTCGGTGGGGCCCGGGTCGCCGCTGACCGAGCCCATCTTCAGGTAGTGGTCGGAACGGAAGAACGCGCCGTAGCCGGCGTCCTCGGCGCAGCGGGCCACGGCGAGCAGCTGGTCGTAGCTGGCGCCCTGCTGGGGTTCGGTGAAGATCCGCAGTTCCATTCCCCGAGCATAGGGAGTCGCAAGGAAGGGCCCCCTGTTAACGCCTCCGGTAGAGGAGGGGACCCTTCTCACGCCCCACTCCGGCGGGTCAGGGCTGGCCGAGGCCGGCCTCGCGGGCCCGCCGGATGGCCTGGCTGCGGTCGGCGACCTGGAGCTTGCCGAGCACGTTGGACAGGTGGTTGCGCACGGTCTTCGGGCTCAGGGTCAGCCGGCGGGCGATGACGAGGTTGCTCAGCCCCTGGGCGACCAGGTCCAGCACCTCGCGCTCCCGGTCGGTCAGCTCGGGGAAGGGCATCGGGCCGCCCGCCCGGCCCCCGGCGAGGAAGCCGATCGCCCGGCTCGCCACCACCGGCCCGAGCAGCACCTCCCCGTTGGCCACCGCCCGGACGGCGCGGTCCACATCGCCCGGCGCGGCGCCCTTGAGCAGGTAGCCCCGCGCGCCGGCGCGCAGCGCGGCGAAGACGGAGTCGTCGTCGTCCAGCATCGTCACCACCAGCACCCCGGTCCCCGGGTGCCGGCCGACGATCTCGCGGGTGGCCTCCACGCCGGACCGGCCGCCGCCGAGGTGGAGATCCATGATGATCACCTCCGGGCGGGTGAGGTCGGCGACCCGGATGGCCTCGTCGGCGTCGGCGGCCTCCCCGACGACCTCCAGCCCCGGCGTGGACGCCAGCAGCGCCGACATGCCGAGCCGGAACACGGGATGGTCGTCGACGACCGCCACCCGGATCGTCGCCTGGTCACCGGCCACGAACGGTCACCTCCGACCCGCCCGACGCGACCCCCACCGGCGGTGCGCCGCCCACCGGCGGTGCGCCGCCCACCGGCCGCACCGCGTCCACGGGCCGCCGCGGATCGCCCACCGCGATCCCCACCAGGGGCGACGGGGGCGGCGGGAGCCGGTCTGCGGGCACGTGCACGCTGACGACGGTGCCGCCGTCGGGGCCCGGCCCGACCGTGCACACCCCGCCGATCCCCTCGGCCCGTTCCCGCATCGAGAGCATGCCGACCCCGGCCGGGGTGCCCGCCCGGATGCCCCGCCCGGCGTCGGCGACCCGCACGGCGAGCCCGTCGGCGTCGCGCTCGACCAGCACGGTGCAGACCGACGCGCCCGAGTGCCGTTGGGCGTTGCGCACGGCCTCGGCGACGATGCCGTACACGGCGGTGGCCACCGGCTCGGGCAGCGGCAGCGGCGGGGCGTCCACCTGCACGGCCAGCCCCGAGCCGTCGTACCGTTGGGCCAGCTCGTGCAGCGCGGGGGCCAGCCCGCGCTCGCCGAGGACCGGCGGCAGCAGGCCGCGGGCCAGGTCACGGACCTGCTCCACGCCCTGGTCCGTCTCGTCGCGCAACCGGTCCAGCAGCCGGCCGGCGGCGGCCGGGTCGACGCCGAGCAGGTTGCGGGCCGCCTGGAGGCCGAGCGCGACCCCGGCGAGCGTGGGGCCGAGCCCGTCGTGCAGGTCCCGCCGCAGCTTGCGGCGTTCCGAGTCGCGGGCCTCGGCCAGCCGGGACCGCGAGGCCACCAGCGCCCGGCTGGTGGCCGCGAGGCTGGCCGCCGAGGCGACCACCGGTGCCAGGTCGACCAGCGCCGATCGGGTACGCCCGTCGAGCCGCTCGCCGGCCCGGGCCCACGCGGTGAGCCGCCCGACCTCCCGGTCGCCCAGGCGCAGCGGCAGCACCAGCGGCTCGCCGACCGGCCCGGCCGAGGCGCAGTGGGCGGTGCAGGGCTCCGGGCCGTCCGCCTCGATGCCGCACGCGCCCAGCCGCAGCGAGTCGGTGAGGCTCCGCGCCACCCCGGTCAGCACGTCGGCCGGGTCCTCGCTGGCGCTGATCCGGTCCCCCACGCCCCGGACCACCCCGAGCGGCTCGGCGGCGGCACCGTGGATGAGCCGGTCCACCCGCCGCTGCACCCACCAGCGGCCCGGCTGCACGGCGGCGGCGACGAGGGCGGTCACCAGCACGCCGGGCACGGCCCGGCTGGCCGGGAGCAGGGCGTCCAGGGTGGTCACCCCGACGACGTACGCGGCGACCAGCAGGAACGTCAGCAGGAACCAGACCAGCGTACGGCGGACGGCGATCTCGATCCCCCACAGCCGCTGCCGCAGCACGACGGCCAGCACGGCGGCCGGGAAGAACGCCTGGGCGGCCAGCATGCCCGTCGGGGGCAGCCACGGCGGCACCAGGTGCGCCCACTCATCGGGCAGCGCCACCGGGGCGAAGCTCACCGCGAGCAGCGCCGTGCCCACGGCGAGCCAGCCCAGCCCGACGCGTTCGGTGGTCGACGCGACCCGTCGCCGCCACAGCAGCCCACCGGCGGCGACCAGCCCGAGCACCGGCACCAGGGCGGCGAGCACGGGCAGGACCAGCTCGACCAGCTCCGCCCAGGCGGCGCTGCGGATCGGCAGCGGCATATCGGAGCCGGTGCCCCCGGGGCCGGGCCAGGTGAGCTGGCACAGCTCGAAGGCGGCCACGACCGTCGCGCCCGCCGTCACCGCCACCCGCGCCGGCACCGGCAGCCGCCCCTCCCGCACCAGCCAGGGCAGCACCACGATCAGCGACAGCATGCCCGGCGCCCAGCCCCAGTGCCGGGCCGAGGCGAGCCAGCTGATCTCGGGCAGCTCCGGGTGCACCCGGAGCAGGTCGGCGTACTGCGCGCCCAGGGCGGAGATCCCGCCGCCGATCCCCGTCACGGCCAGCAGCCAGGCGACCGGGTGCCCCCGGCGCAGCAGGACCAGCCAGGCCACCGTCCCGTAGACGGCGCAGTCGCTGAAGTCGACGAGGAAGTAGAGCTGGGCCAGCCCCCACGGGCGGTGGGCCAACGCCCAGCACAGCGCGGTGCCGGTGAACAGCAGCGCGCAGACGACGGCGACGGCCCAGGCGGCGACGGGGCGGCGGTGGTCGGCGTCCGCGCTCGGGACGGGGCGGGCACGCGGCGGCGGGTCGGCCAGCATGACGTGATCATGTCAGCCGGGCCGCCGGTTGCCGATGGCCCGTTGCGCCAGCGCGGATGTCGGTCCCGCGACAGTCGTCCACCGGCCGGCGGAGAGGGGATGGGTGCTGACGGACACGGGAACCTCCCGGGCAACGGCTCGTGGGCGAGGGCCGGCGGGACGCGGTGCGGGCGACGGCCCCGGCCCGCCGAGCATGCCGGTCCCGGTGTCCCGGCCGCCTGGTGCGTGCCGTCCCGGGCGGCCGGGAACTTCCGCCGCGCGCCGGGGCCCGGCCCGCCGGTACCGCTGTCCCTTCCCGCCGGGACGCCGGGCGACGGACCGTCCGTGCCGAGGGCGTCGACGTCGGCGTCGCGAACCGCGGCGTCGCAGGGGCGTCGCGGGCCAGGTGTGCGTAGGAGGCCGCAGTGGACGACCAGGACCGGATTCGCTTGACCGGTGCCGTGCGGGAGCTGGCCCCGGAGCTGGCCCGGCGGGCGGAGGAGATCGAGGCGGCCCGGGAGCTGCCCGCCGACCTGCTCGACCGGCTGCGGGCCGCCGGCTGTTTCCGGATGTTCGTGCCGCGCAGCCACGGCGGGTACGACGCCGACCCGCACACCGGCCTGGCGGTGCTGGAGGCGCTGGCCCGCGCGGACGGGTCGACGGGCTGGACGGTGATGATCGGCGCGGAGACCCCGCACCTGCTGGCGATGCTGCCCCGCGACCAGTTCGACAAGCTGTACGCCCACGGCCCCGACGTCGTGCTGGCCGGCGGCTTCGCCCCACAGGGGCGGGCGGAGCTGGCCGACGGCGGGTTCCAGGTGACGGGGCGGTGGGCGTTCGCCAGCGGGTCCCGGCACGCCGACTGGATCTTCGGCAACTGCGTGCTCACCGGCGACGGTCAGCCGCTGCCCGGCCCGGCCGGCCAGCCGGTGGAGGTCCGCTCGATGCTGTTCCCGGCGGGGCAGGTGACGGTGGAGGACACCTGGCACGCCCTCGGGCTGCGCGGCACCGGCAGCCACGACGTGCGGGTCGACGCCGTCTACTGCCCGGCCCAGCGGAGCTTCGACCTGTTCACCGGCGTGCCGTGCGTGCCGGGGCCCGGCTTCGTCGCGCCGCTGGCCCAGTTCGTCCTGCACCTGGGCGCGGTGGCCGTCGGGATCGCCCAGGGCGCCCTGGACGACATGGTCGCCCTGCTCGACGGGGGCCGGCGGCGGCTCTACGCCCGGCAGTCGCTGGCCGACTCGCCGGCCTTCCGGGAGCGGCTGGGCCGGGCCGACCTGCACGTCCGGGCGGCCCGGGCACTGCTGCGGTCGCTGGCCGACGACCTGTTCCAGGCGGCGCACGACGGCGGGCCGGCCGCGCTCGGCGAGTTGCAGCCGCGGATCTCGGCCAGCCTGCCCTGGGTCACCGAGGTCACCTCCGCCGCCGTGGACGCCTGCTACCGGGCGGCCGGGGGCGGCGCGGCGCGGGACTCCTCGCCCGTGCAGCGCCGCTTCCGGGACATCCACACGTTCTCCCAGCACGCGGCGGCGGCCGAGGGCTGGCTGGGCAACAACGGCGGCCAGCTGCTCGGCCGGCCGGTCGAGCTGGCCTACTGACGCCGACCTACTGACGCCGGTCTGCTGACGCCGGGGCGGGCGGGGGGCGACGGCCCGGGCCGGGCCAGCCGCAGCCCGGCCCGACCCGGCACGGCACCGGCCCGACCGGTGGGGTTCAGTCGCCGCCGGCGCCCAGGGCGGCCACCGGGCTCACCCGGGCCGCCCGGCGCGCCGGCAGCAGCCCGGCGAGCGCCGTCGCCGCCGCGAGGGCCAGCACCACCCCGGCGAGCTGCCCGGCCGGGAACTCGACGGGCGCGTCCTGGCCCAGCGCCACGACGGTCAGCCACGAGTACGGCCACGCCAGCAGCAGGCCGAGGGCCGCGCCGAGGACGCCGTACAGGCCCGCCTCGACCGTCAGCATCGCCCCGAGGCGGGGACGCGACATCCCGACGGCCCGCAGCAGGCCGGACTCGCGGGTGCGTTCCACCACGGACAGGGCCGTGGTGGTGCCGACGCCGACCACGGCGACGACCACGGTCAGGCCGAGCAGGGACAGCAGCACCCCCAGCAGCGCGCCGAGCCGGCGGTCCAGCTCGTCGCGGTCGTCGGCGGTCACCACGATGCCCACCTGCTGGCCGCCGGCCGCGCGCAGGGCCCGTACCGCCGCCGCCCGGGCCCGCTCGTCGTCGCCCGCCACGTCGGCCAGCAGCCCGGTCGGGCCGGCCGGCACGCCGAGCCGGTCCAGGTCCGCCGGGTCGACCAGCAGGCCCGCGCCGACCGGTGTGTTCGCCATGGTCGCGGCCACCCGCAGCCGCACCGACCGGTCGCCCCGGGTGACGGTCACCTCGTCGCCCGGCCGCGCGCCCGCCTCCTCGGCGAGGAAGCGCAGCAGCACCACCCGCCCCGGGCCGGCGTCGGTGAGCCGGCCGGCGCTCGCGCCGAAGTCCGCCCAGGTGGCCAGCGCGCGCAGGTCCAGGTCCGTGGCGGCGAGCCCGTCGACCTCCGCGCCGGCGACGCGCACGTCGGGGCTGCTGCGGTACGGCACCACCCGGTCCAGCTCGCCGATGCCCCGGGCCCGCTGCGCGAGCCCGGCCGGCAGCGGCCCGTCGCCTCGGGCGGTGACGGCGACGTCGGCCGGGGCCATGCCGGCGAGTTCCCGCTTGAGCAGCGTGCCGAGCGAGGCGGTGCCGACGAGCGCGCCCGCGACCAGGGTGACCCCGAGCGCGACGACGACGCTGACCGCCGCCGCCCGGCGGGGCGCACCGCCGACCCCGCCGACGGCCAGCCGGCCGAGCGGGCCGAGGCGGCGCAGCGGCCAGCCGACGACGGCCAGCACCGGGCGCACCAGCAGCGGCCCGAGGGCCACCAGCGCGGCGTACGCGAGCGCGCCGGACGCCACGATCGCCAGCAGCGGGGTCGACGGGTCGTAGTTCTCCGTGTCGGCGTCGGGCAGCCGGCTCGCCACCAGCAGCGCCACCAGCACCGCGCCGACGGCGAGCAGGAGCCCCGCCGCGGCGCGCAGCCGGCCGATGCCGCGCCGGCCGGCCGTGGTGCTGGCGGCACGCAGCGCCTCCAGCGGGGCGACCCGGGCGGCGGTGACCGCCGGGGCGAGCACCGCCAGCGCCGTGACCAGGGCCGCGCCGAGCGCCACGGCGACCGCCGCCGCGACCGGGTGGCCGGGCGAGGCCACGGCGAGGCCGGACGCCCGCAGCACCGGCGGCAGCCCGTGCCCGACCCCGTACGCGGCCAGCACGCCGGCTAGTCCCGCGACGAGCCCGGTGCCGGCCCCCTCGACGACCAGCGCCCCGAGCAGGCCGGCGCGGGGCGCCCCGACGGCGCGCAGCAGGGCGAGCTGCCGCATCCGCTGGGCGAAGACGATCCGGAACGTGGAGGTGGCGACCAGCACCGCCGCCACGACGGCGATCGCCACGAACATCGTGACGAGGGCGAAGAGGTCCTGGACCCGCTCGCTGACCTGGTCGGCCTCCGCGCGGCGGACCTCCGCCCCGGCCCGGACGACGAGGCCGGCACCGGCGCGCTCGGACGGGGCGGCCGACGAACCGGGGGCCGACGAACCGGGAGTCGCCGGACCGGAAGCCGACGAACCGGGGGCCGCCCGACCGGGGGCCGATGGACCGGGAGCCGACGGACCGGGAGCCGACGGACCGGAAGCCGAGGCGGCGCGGGCCAGCGCGGCGGACACGGTCTCGCGGTCGGTGCCGGGGGTCAGCCGCACCTCGACCTGCCGGAGCTGGTCGGAGCCGCCGAGGCGGGCGGCGAACGCCTCCGTGGTGTAGCCGGTCTCCCCCGGGTCGTCCGGGGCGTCGACCACGCCGACGACGGTCACCGCGACCGGCCGGTCCGGCGCGACGCCCGCCAGCCGCAGGGTCTCGCCGACGCCCAGCCCGAGCCGGTCCACGGTGCGCCGGGTGACGGCCAGTTCGGCTGCCGTGGCCGGGTACCGCCCCTGCACCACGCGGACCGTGGCGAGCGGGCCGGAGCCGGGGTCGGCGTACACGGACAGGCCCGCGCGCGGATCGTCGACGAACTCGTGGAAGGCGTCCGTGCGACCCACCGCCTCGGCGACGCCGGGCAGCCGGCGGGCCGCGTCCAACGTCCGCAGGGAGACGCCGTCGCCGCCGGTGACGACCAGGTCGGCCGCCGCCGGGGTCCCGCTGAAGCCGGCGAGCAGGGTCCGCTCCGTGATCTGGTACGCCAGCACGGTGCCGAACACGACGAACGCCGCGACGATCACGGCCAGGCCCATCAGCAGCGTCCGGGCGGGGCGGCGGGCCGCCTCGACGAGCTGCGCGCGCAGCAGCACGGCGCGCCGGCTCACCGGGCCGCCGCCAGGCCGTGCAGGGCGGCGGTGACCGCGCCCCGGTCGGGATCGGCCAGGTCGCCGGCGACCCGGCCGTCCGCGAGCAGCACCACCCGGTCGGCGTACGCGGCGGCGACCGGATCGTGGGTCACCATGACGACGGTCTGCCCGAGGGTACGCACGCAGCCGCGCAGCAGGCCGAGCACCTCGGCGCCGGCGCGGGAGTCGAGGTTGCCCGTCGGCTCGTCGGCGAAGACGACCTCGGGGCGGGACACCAGGGCCCGGGCGAGGGCGACCCGCTGCTGCTGGCCGCCGGACAGCTCGCTGGGGCGGTGCGCCAGCCGGTCGCCGATGCCGAGTGAGTCCACCACCTGGTCGAGGAGCTCCCGGTCGACGCCGCGCCCGGCGAGGTCGAGCGGCAGGGTGACGTTCTGCGCGGCGGTGAGCTGCGGCAGCAGGTTGAACGACTGGAAGACGAACCCGATGCGTTCCCGGCGGACCCGGGTCAGCACCCGGTCGGACTGCCGGCCGAGGTCGGTGCCGCCGAGCAGCACCTGCCCCGAGGTGGCCGTGTCGAGGCCGGCCAGGCAGTGCATGAGGGTGGACTTGCCGGAGCCGGACGGTCCCATGATCGCCGTGAACGCGGCGCGGCGGAAGCCCACCGTCACGCCGTCGAGGGCGCGTACCGCCGTGTCTCCCCTGCCGTACACCTTGACCAGGTCGACCGCCGCGACGGCCGCCGTGGGGTCGGGTTGGTTCGTCATGTCTCCTCCATCTCCGGTGCCGGTCACCGGGACGCCGCAGAGCCTCGCGGCGCGGGGGCGGCCCGCGCATCCGCCCGGGGTCGGGTCCGCGCCCGCCGGCTCCGACTTTCGGCAGATCCGCCCGCGCCGGCCGGGTGGCTACGGTGGGATGCGATGACCGGAACCCTCAGCGGTGGGTGGCGGCGCGCCGGGCAGGCCGCCGCCCTGGCCGGCATGGCCCTGCTCGGCCTCGTCGACGTCGTCGGCGGCCGGATCTTCCCCGTCGACGGCGCGCTGGCCGTGCCGGCCGCGCTGGCGCAGGTCGCGTTGGCGGTCGCCACCGCGGCGGTGTGGTTGCCCGCCCACCGGCACGGGTCCCGCCGGCTGGCGGCGGCGGGCGGCGCGGTGGCGGCGTGGTCGCTGGCGACGACGGCGGCGTACGCCACGCTGCGCGGCACCTACGGCCTCGACGGCCGGGTGCCGGTGCGGGGGTCGGACCACCTGTGGGGGCTGGCCGAGTCGGTCGGGCTGCTCGGAATGGTCTTCGTGCTGGCCCGGCGGGCCGCCCCGCTGCCGGCGGTGGCGGCCGTGGCCGCGACGGGCCTCGCCGTGGCCGCGCTGCCGCTGCGGGCCGAGATCGACGCCACCCACCTGATCATCGGCATGGCGTACGCGCTGCTCGCGGCCGGGGCCGCCGCCGCCGGCATGTACCTGCGGCTGGCGGAGACCGCCCGGGAGCGCCGGGTGGCGGCGGTACGCGCGGAGCAGCGCGCCGAGTTCGCCCGGGACCTGCACGACTTCGTGGCCCACCACGTCACCGGGATCGTGGTGCAGGCCCAGGGCGCGCGGTACGTCGCCGGGCGGGACCCGCAGCGGGCCGTCGCCGCGCTGGAGCAGATCGAACGCGCCGGCGCGGAGACCATGACGGCGATGCGCCGGATGATCGGGGTGCTGCGCGGCCAGGACGGGCCGCCCGACGCCCCGGTGACGCCCCTGGCCGGGGTGGCCGACCTGGCGGAGCTGGTCGCGGCGTTCACCGCGGCCGGCCCGGTCCCGGCCCGCCTGCACACCGACGGGCCGCTCGGCGACCTGCCGGTCGAGGTGACCACGTCGGCGTACCGGGTGGTGATGGAGGCGCTGACGAACGTGCGGCGGCACGCCGCCGGGGCGCGGCGGGTGGACGTGCTGGTCAGCCGTACGCCGCAGTGGTTGTCGGTGCGGGTGGCCGACGACGGGCGGGGGCAGCGCGGTGGCCGGCCGGGCTACGGGCTGACCGGGCTGGCCGAGCGGGTGGGCGCGCTCGGCGGCCGGCTGCGGGCCGGCCCCGGCGTCGACGGCGGTTGGGTGGTCGACGCGGCGCTGCCGCTGGACGGCGGGTCGCCTGCCGGGCAGGGTCTCTCCGGCCCGGCGGCCCGGGGGCTCGTGGGCGGGGAGGCCGGCCGGTGATCCGCGTGCTGGTGGCCGACGACCAGGCGATGGTGCGCACCGGCTTCGGGATGATCATCGACGCGCAGCCGGACATGGAGCTGGTCGGCGAGGCGGGCGACGGCGTCGAGGCGGTCGAGCTGGCCCGCCGGCTGCGCCCCGACGTCGTGCTGCTGGACATCCGCATGCCGCGGCTGAACGGGCTGGACGCGCTGCGCCAGCTCGCCGGCGCCGGCGTCGTCGACCCGGTGCGGGTGGTCGTGGTCACCACGTTCGACCTGGACGAGTACGTGCACGCGGCGCTGCGCAACGGCGCGTGCGGGTTCCTGCTGAAGGACTCCGGCCCGGCCCTGCTGGTGGAGGCGGTCCGGGCCGCCGTCTCCGGCGAGGCCCTGATCAGCCCGTCGATCACGGTACGGCTGCTGCGGCATCTCAATCCGCCGGCGTCGGCGCGCCCCGACCCGGCGGGGCTGTCGCCCCGGGAGCTGGACGTGGTGCGGCTGGTGGCGCGGGGCGCGACCAACGCCGAGATCGCCGCGAAGCTGTTCATCTCCGTCGGCACGGTCAAGACGCACCTCGGCAGCGTGCAGGCGAAGCTGGACGCCCGCAACCGGGTGGAGATCGCCGCCTGGGCCTGGGAGCGCCGCCTGGTCGGCTGACGCGGTGCCGCCGGCCGCCGTGCCGTGCCCGCCACCGCCCCCGTGCCCGCCACCGGCCGCCGTGCCCGCCGCCACCGTCTCCCGCCGCCACCCCCGGGCGGGCCACGCGGATCATGGACAGTTGCTGTTCACACCGCACCGGAAGTGTCCAAGAATCGGAGGGATCGGGCACGGTCGTTCACCTCCAGCGGGCCGGTGTCCGCGCGCGCGGAGGCCAGCAGCAGGACCGGGCCGAGCAGCGCGAGGGGGCCGGCGGCCGGGCGGCGGATGCCACCCGGCCGCCGAGCCCTCCCCACTACAGGTACGGGCGCGTGATCAGCTCGATGGCGTGGCCCGCCGGGTCCTTGAAGTAGACCCCCCGGCCGCCGTGCTCGGTGTTGGTCTCCCCGGGGCGGCGCATCTGCGGATCGGCCCAGTGCTCGATGCCCTGCTCGCACAGCCGCCCGTACGCCCGGTCGAACAGGTCGTCGTCGACCAGGAACGCGTAGTGCTGCATCTGGATCTCCACCGGCGGCTCGGCGAACTGGAGCAGCACGCCGTCGGTGAGCTGGACGTTGGTGAACACGCCCCAGGACGGTGCTTCCGGCAGTTCCAACAACTGGCGGAAGAACCGCGCCGACTCCTCGCGGTCCCGGGCGGCGATGATGGTGTGGTTGAACGTGACTGTCATGAGACTGACCTCGCGGTGCTCGACACGGATGGGGGCCTGCGGCGCGCAGGCCGCCGGGAGGTCCACGTGCCGAGCCCGGGGGATGCCCCGCCGGCGCCCGCCGTGCGGTCAGCCCTCCACCGGGTCGCCGATCCGTGCGTGGCGGGATGCCGGTCCGGTGTTCACGACCGGTGACGCTAGTCGGGGCGGATCGTGGCCGCAACCTCCGTCGCCGCCGCCGGCCCGGCACAGGCACAGGCTGCGGGCGGGGCCGGCAATCCCCCCGGGCCAGCGCGGTGGGACACGGAACCTGTGATCGGCGGAGCCCTCCAGGGAGAACAGCTCGAACACCCCTCGGTCCACCCGCACATGCAGGCTCTCGTAGTCGAACGTCAGCGGTTCCCTGTCCATGCTCACGGGGAGAGGCAACCCAGCCGGCCCGGCGCCGTCCGGGGCCGCACCAGCACCCCTGGCGGTCCTCAGAGGAACAGGACCCCCGCCACGGCCGTCGCCGCAAGAGCGACGACCGCCAAGACGTTGAACGTCATGTCCTGCCCCTCCGAGCGGTGCTCGGCCGCGGGGTCCAGCGTGAAGTCGGCCGGGTCGGCGGGCGTGTAGTGGACCGTGACGTCACGACCGTACGAGTCGGCGGGATCCGCGAGATGCGACGTGCAGTGGGCCGTGACCACGGTGCCCTCGCGGGTGGTGAACGACACGACAGGGGTGATGGCGGTCCAGGTGCCGGCGTCCTCGTCGACGCTGACGTCCTTCAGGACCGCGACGACCCGCCCCGGCACAGTGTCCATCGCGGCCAGCCTGGCGAGGCGGTCGTTCTTGGCACGTACCGTCCCGGGCAGGTGAGCGGCGGCGAAGACCGCCCAGGGCCCGCCCAAGCCGATCAGCGCCCACGGCCACCCCCGGTCGATCGCGACGAGGACCACCAGCCCGACGTAGACCAGGAAGAGTGCGAAGCCGGGCCAGAACAGCCCGCGATCGGGCTCCTCGGGAGCGTTGGAGAACTCGTAGGCGTGCGGTCTGCCCCGCGGGTGGCTGACCCCGATCTCCCGGCCCTCCCACGCCGCCGTGATCATCTCGCCGCGCTCGCCGTCGTTCGTCACGGTGACCTCCCGGCCGGAGGCCGGGTCGCGGTAGGAGACGACCACCGGTATCCCGCCCTTGCGGGACCCGCCGTGCCGGGTCGCCCGCACCTGCTCGATCCGCCCCGTCAGCCGCACCGTCCGCTGCGCCTTGGTCACCCCGGCCAGCGACATGCCGTACCCCACCAGCGCCACCGCACCCCACACCGCACACCACAGCACCAGAAACTCGTTCCACCCCATGGTCCTTCTCCCCCCGGTGCGGTCAACTGCCGCTGCGCCGCAGCACTGTGCCCTGCCCGTCCGCCACCAGTGTCACCGTGCCCCCGTCGCCGGTCACCACGACCCTCAGCGTCAGCGAGCCGGTGACGCCGTCGGCCGTAAGCTGCCAGCTCTGCGGGGAGCCGACACCGGTCCTGGCCTCCTCGACCAGACCGGGCACGCGATCGTAGGGCAGGGAACGCACGTCGAACCCGGCGGTCTCCACGCCGGTGGGGGCGAAGACGACCGTCAGCAGGCGATCCTGCACGACGACGGTCAGCGCCCGGCGCTCGTTCGCGCCCTGGGTCAACGACTCGACGGCCTTGCGCAGCGCACCCTCGTCGAGCATCGACTGGCCCGGACCGAGGGTGACCGTGCCCATCGCCGACGTCACGGCGGTCGTAAACGACGAGGAGGAGACGGACGGTCGTCGGGCGGCGTCGTTCTCGCCCCCGTCGGGGCCGAACAGGTCGGCGCGGAACAGCAGGAGCACGGCAGCCACGCCGAGCAGCAGGCCGAACAGCGTCAGGAGACCGCCGGCACAGCCCACCGGGGAATCGCTCTTCATGGCCGGACCGGGCACCGAATCCACCCGAGCCACGGCCGCCCGCTCCTCCCACTCCGGCGTCGGCCGCTTCACGATCCGCGTCTTCCATGGCCGGTCCGGCGGATACTCCACCACCACGATCCCGCGCGCCCGGTAGTCGGGAAGCTCGACGAGGTTGATGTCCTGGCTCATCTCGACACGGAACGCGGGCGCGTCGTCCGGCACAACGGACAGCTCGAAGCGCACCGGCACGTCGCTGGTCTCACCCCCGACGGCCTTCAGATTCTCGATCACCGCGAGCGCCGTGCGCGGCACGACGGCCGCTTCCCGGGCACGACGCGGCAGGGTGGAGAGGAGGAAGAGAAGCCCGTAGACCGCGGGCAGGGCCAACCCCATGACGACCAACGGCACGTTCTCGACGACGCACCCGCCGATGAAGGCGGTCAGCGACGCCCCGATCACCCCGCCCGTCAACAACCCCAGGGCGAGGGCGGCAGGAGTGTTGTGCGTGGGCGGCCCGCCTGCGGCGCTCGTCATGCGGCCGATTGTGCACGTCATGGGTGACAGTGGACAGACCCTGGATGACCTTCACGGTCACGGCGGGAAGACATCTCCCTGAGTTCCCCCCGCTTCGATGGAGCGATGGTTACCTGCTGCCGGGTCGTCCACCCGACGATCCGAGGGGGCTGATGACGGGGGCCCGGCGGATGGGGTCGAGGTCGTGCCGGCGGCGGTCACTGCTGCTCCGTCGGCAGGATGATGGTCCTGTTGCTCCCGGGGCGACGCCCAAATTAACGTTGACTTCAATGTCAAGGTTGAACGGAGGGTCCCGGATGCGGATCGGCGAACTCGCCAAGGCCACCGGCGTGAGCACCCGGGCGCTGCGCTACTACGAGGAGCAGGGTCTGTTGCCCGCCGCCCGTCTCGGCAACGGATACCGCGAGTACGACGAGCAGGCGGTGCTCCGGGTCGCCTTCATCCAGGACCTCTACAGCGCCGGACTACCGTCGGAGGTCGTCCGGAAGATCATCCCGTGCTCCAACGGCCAACACCCGACGGGTGACTGCTCCGCGCTGTACGAACAGGTCCGGCAGGTCCGCGACCGGCTAGCCCGCCAGGAACAACTGATCGCGCAGCGGCGGGCGATGCTGGACAGCTACCTCTCCGGCACCGCCTCTCCGGCTGACCTGACGGGGCCGAGACCGGTCACTCCCGCCAGTTCCACCTCTTCCACCTAGCGGACGGATCGGCCTGTCGAAGACCGGGACGAGGCGTGCGCCCGCTCAGCGGCCACGCGTCATCACCCGCAACGCGAGAGCGGCCATGAAACGTGGGGGCACCATGCGCACCAGGACGCTTGTCACCTTGTTGCGGCCCCCGTCGACCACGGCGGGCCCGGTCCCCTCCAGGGCGGCGAGCACTGTACGGGCGACCTGGGCGGGCTGACGCTTCCCACGGTCCGGCCGAGGGTTCATCGGTGTCCGTGTCTGCCCGGGGCTCACCGCCACCACCCTGACGCCACTGGCCCTGGTCTCGGCCCACAGCGCCTGCGTGAACGAGAGGACGTATGCCTTCGACGCCGCGTAGGCCGCCAGGACGGGTGCCGGCGTGTAGGCCCCCGTGCTGGCGATGTTGACGACCGCGCCGCGCCCGCGGCGGACCATGGTGGCAACGACGAGGGCGGTCAGCTCCGTCAGGGCGCCGACGTTGAGGTCCACCAGTTGACGCAACCTCGCGGGGTCGCTGTCCGCCACCATCGCCCGCATACTCACGCCGGCGTTGTTGACCAGCATCTCCACGTCGATACCCGCCTTGCGCACGATCTCCATCAGACGGCGGGGAGCGCCGTGTTCGTCGAGGGCGAGTGCGACGCTCAGCACAGCGATGCCGTGTCGCTCACGCAGCGCGGCGGCGGTCTTCTCCAGCCGCTCGGCGTCGCGGGCCACCAGCACCAGGTTTGCCCGATGACCGGCGAGCTCGTCGGCGATCGCGGCGCCGATGCCGCTCGACCCGCCCGTGATGAGGGCGTAGCGGCCCTTCATGTCGGATGCGGTTGTCATGCCGCTCAACCTAGACATTGACGTCAGCGTGAAGGTCAAGATGCGCCAGCACCAGCACTCCGCTGTCCAGGACGGTTGGGCGAGCGGTTCAACGCCGGGCGGACGTCACGGCTACGCGCGGCTGCGGGCGCAGTGGGTCACCCGGCCGGTTGCCCCATTGACCACCTGGCCGCTCAGGAGTGGGAACCCGTCCCGCGCACCATGGATGGCCTACGGATCCAGACGCACGAAGCCGCCGCCCTCCTGTTCGTAGATGCAGGAGACGTTGACGCTGTGTAGCAGATCAACGAGATCGGAGCCCGGGTAGGACGGAAGCAGGACAGCCTTGGACTTGTGCTCGACGTAACGCGCGTAGTCCAGCAACTGACCGAGAGCCAGGCGCACATGGTGGCGAGCCGCGGAGCTCTTTGCCTCGATCAGCTCAGCCCGACCCCCGTCGAAGAGATCGGTGTAGAGAGCCCTGCCGAGGTCGGGCAGCCTGATCTCCTTGCGCGTCGCGGTGCTGCCTGCTGCCGTCAGGGCGCCTAGGTATCGATCCACGAGGTCAGCCTCGCGGCGTTCAGCGGTCGTCGGTTCACGCTTGGGCTCTACCTGAAAAGTCTCGGCGCGGTGGGCCTCCATTGGCACATCCCGCACTGCCGGCTTGCCCGCACTCGTCGCGCCGAGCGCAGGCGGCTCGGCATCGACGGGCAGAAGCCGGAACACGATGACCTTCCGCAGGTCCCCCAGCCGGTCCTTTGCCTCTTCCGCGTACCAGGGGTGCTCCGGATCAACCCGGAACTCTCCGAGGTAGCGCACGACGGAAGGCTTGACCTGGTCGAAGAATCGAAGCCGCAGACCGCGGTCAAGGTGGTCCCTTACAGCTACGTTGCCACGGACGAAGGTTTGATCGCCGACCTGCCCCTCACCCGTGTAGTGGAACGCCCCATCAGGCCGCCACCCATCAAAGTCGTACCCAAAGCGAGCGCCGGCCGGAGACGAAAAGAGAAGCACGTCCGAGCTATTGGCCGGCCGCGTGATACCACTCCGCCAGGAGCCGCCCACACGCTGATGAAGCTGTCGCCGAACGAGCACATCGCCCAGCCGGATGGCCCACGCTGCACTGGTCTGAATGTCCCACGCCACACTGAAACGATAGAGCCAGGCAGCAACCTGGACAGAAGCAACAAATATCGCAATAGCCGCTTACAGGCCAGGCTGTACAAGCCTTTGAAGCATCTGCGATCAGCAATGTCAACTCGTTACATATCGAATCCCATCAGATACCCTCAGTAGTCGAAGACGCACCGGCGAGACCCAGCGGGGGCGACTATGACTCGATACTGGCCCGTACTCAAGGCGCGCGCAGGTGAGTTCAAGGCGCTGGGGCAGCTTCGGGACCATCAGGTAAACCTCATCCATCCCCTGTTCGAGCTCTCCCCCTCGAACGACAGTCCAACCAAGAACGGTCTCAAGTTCGTGCGTCAGGTCCGCGAGGGAGTCCCAGCCGGCCTGGTCCTCGGAGTAGACACCACCTACGTCAGAGTCAACGATGACGGTCGACCGCTGATCATGGAGATCGCTAGCGACCTGGCACAATCGGGCATCCCTGTTGTACCGGTCATCCGCCTCCACGACCCAGACGAACAGTTAGCCGCGTGCGGTGAAGCGGCTCGCCTCCACAGCGGAACAGCTATCGTGCGCCTCGGCAGCCTCGCCACAGATCCCGACCCTGTCGCCGATTCATCTCGCCTATCCAGAGCTCTGTCAATCGCTCGAATCAGTTCCGAACAATGCCACTTGGTGGTGGACATGGCCGAGGTCTCGTCCGACAGGGACGTCAGCCGAGCAGAGCAGGTCGCGAGGAACGTCCTTGACTCACTGGGCAACCAAGGATGGGCATCGATCGTGGTCGCATCAGGCGCTATGCCGTCCAGCCTTACAAGCCTCCCGCGCAACGTAGCGACCCCTCTAACGAGATGGGACTGGAAGCTCTGGGAGAAGCTAGCCGATCGCGACCCAGACTTTGGCGATTACGCTATCGCGCATCCAACTCCGCCAGGGGCTGGAGCCCGCGGCCCTTTGCCTAGCCTTCGATATACAGCGAGCGGCAATTGGTGGATCTACCGTTGGGCCCGTCATCAGACCGGCGGCAACGACAGCTTCTATGACCTGTGCCAAGCGCTAGTGGCGTCCGAGCATTGGCCGACCGAGGGCTCCGACTTTTCATGGGGCGACAGCGAGCTCGCGCGATGCGCCAGACGCCAGCCTGGACCGGGAAACGCCACTCAGTGGCGAGCGTGGGGAACCTCCCATCACCTAGCCCATGTCATGAGCGAGTTGGCCAATCCTCCCTCGTCCTGAGCACACGCCGCACCTCCACCCGGAGCTCTTCCAACTCTAGGGTCTCTGCGAGGCGTTCCCATACGAACCATCTCGGCACCTTGGACAGGCCGCGATGGTTGCCGCGCTCACGCAGAAGGGCCAGTGCCTCATCCCGCCATAGCAATTGAGCGACGGAAAAGGGATCGGGGCTTGGATTATGGCTGCCCCGGCGCACATTCCGAAGCCGGACCGTACGCTTACCAGGGTGCGCAAGCCACACCCCCCACCAATGGGGAACCATTTCGGCTGCTTGGTCCAGATACCGGCTCGTCGTCACCAACGAAGCTCGGTCCAGAACTCGACTATACACTTCGGCCTGAACCTCCAGCCGAGTTAGGTTGTCCTGGTCGCTTTTAATCTCGAAACCAGAGATGTGACCGTTAATAACAGCCACATCCACTCGGGTTCGGCCAGCACAGAGCCCCAATTCGTGCCGAATCTGAGTATCAGGCTGCGAGCCGTACTTCGTGGTGAGCCGAGCCATTAGCGCCTGACGGATATCACTATCGCGCATCGCATCCCCCACTCGGCTCACCCGTTACTACAGCGCCCGCCAATACTTTCATGCAGGGTCTCCCGCTTCTAGCGCAGCGCCCCGTGTCCGTCCAACGGTTCGAAGCAGACGGGCTGCACCGCCACCGAGGCCACCGTCCCCGTGCCTATCGCCGGTGGAACGATCCTGCCGAAACCAGCCTGGTCACGCAGCACCTCTACCGTCTCCGCGTCCAGGTCGACGGCGGACCACCGCAGCTCGCACAGCTCACTCCACCGCGCCCCCGTCGTCATCGCCGCCCACACGAACGCGCCCCAGTCGGGGTAGTTCCACGCCTGAGTGACCAGACGCGCCGCTTCGGACGCCGTGGGAGGGTGCGGGGTCGGGCTGAGGCATCCCCGGGGCTACTCCGCCTGATCGGCCGGGTGGACCGCGATCCAGCGCCACCGGACGGCCCGGTTCAGCGCGCCGGACAGGATCCAGTGAATCTGCCGGATCAATGCCGGGGCGAGCGGCCAACACTCGTGCACTTGCGACCGTTGCCGCCGAGCCCTTGCCATTGCGTTTCGGGCAGGTCTTTCGTACGTTGCCGGCAATTTGGCTGACAGTGCTACCGGCCGTCGAAGACGTCCTCGAGCACGAGTCGTGCCCGGTCCGGGACCTCCTCCTCGGGGAAGATCTCCACGCACAGATCGAGAACTTCCTCGGCACGGGTCAGCCTGAGGTGATCGACCAGGAAGCGAATGTCGTCGGCGTCTCGACGGCGAGCGGCAAGCACCTTCATCGCCAACAGATGTTCCGCAGATGCTGCCGCAACCCGCAAGCCCGGATGATCGAATACGCGAGGAGCTGCTGCGTCGCCGCCAGGGGCGACGTAGGCACTCGCCTGTTCGTTGAGCCACCAGTGCGGCAGACCGAGTTCGTCAGCGACGGCTCGGGCCTCGTCGAGCACGACCCCGTGCGGATGGAACACGGCATCGATGTCACGGGTCGCCCGTCGTGCGTCGTAGGCCAGCGCCATGGCGGCGCCACCGAAGATGTACAGGTCCGCGACCACACCGCGCCTCGCCAACCGGTCCCCGAGCCGACGAAAAGCATCCTCGATCGCGGCACGGTCCAGCAGCGGATCATCGAGGCTCATGCGACGTTCAACTCCTGCGCCGACACGTACACCCCACGACGACGGAACGCCGCGGGCGCGTGCACCACCGCGTCGACCCGGGCAGCACGGGTGTTAAAAGGAAACCAGAAACGCCGCAGCGACCGCGTCTCGACCCACGGCGGCGCACCACGCCCGTCCTTGGCCGCCACATGCTCGGTCAACGCGGCAAGGAACACGTCCCAGTGCTCGTCCCCCGTGGGAGATGGCTCCTGTTCCAGCAGGCCAGCGCGCATCTCGGAGGGCTCCCATCGGTATTCCTCCAGGAACTCCGCCACCAACCGCCACCGTCGCGTCTCATCGGCCCCTACGAGCAGGGCACCCAGCCGCGCCACCGTCAGCGGCTCATACCTCGCAGCACGCTTACTCACACCCTGACGGTAGTACACCAGGAGGCGCGATCAGGGCGCACAGCCTGCGCAACCAGGCCCTGCTCCGGCAGCACAGCACGCCGACGCATGCCCTATCCGGCGCACCGTGGGTCACCTGCCGCAGCGCCGCCGGGCTGACCGGGAGCAGCATCGGCGCTGCGGCTCCGATCACCCGACCACCGCTCGTGAATCATTACGGTCAGTGCGGTGACCCGCCTACGACCGGCCCTCGCCGGTATGGGCACCGTCCTCGGGCTCTCGCAACACCACGATCGGTGTACGGCGCTCCGTCCCCGGTATGCCAGAACAACGAAGACGCCGACCACACAGGAACAATGCCCTCCGCCGCTCGCGCCCGACCACACCAACTCGCGGACACCCCACTGCGGATCAAACCCCTGCCTCTCGATGGCAAGCCAACCCTCGTTGGCGACCTCGGCGCTCGGGATCTGCCTACTCGTACCACCGCCTCCAGTCTCCGGCCTTGTTCCTGGCAACCAGCAGCACCGCCTGCGACCAGGGAAAGACAAACAGAAGCCAGACCTCGACCGCAACTCCTTGAGATTGCTGGTGCTCGAGCTCCCGAAATCGGTTGCTGCGCATTCTCAACCCAGCACGTCTGGACTGCCGGCCGCGGCGGTCGGGCGACGGTCGCTTCTGGCCGGGACCAGCAAGAGTCGGCGTGCTGCTTCGGCCCCGGGGCGAGCGAGCTGCGGGGTGTGACCACCGCGCTGCCGCCTGCTACCAGAAAACCGCAAACGGTGTCAGTCATGGCCGAACTCGGGACGAACCCGCGGACGCAGTCAAAGATCATGCTGGCGAGCAGATGGACAGCCTGCCAGCGCCGCACAGGCACGATCTGGACGACCTCGGACTCAGTCCACGTCAACCAAAGCGCCCGCTGGCGAGGTCCCTCCCTGTCATCGCCAGCGATCGGTGCGTACAGGCCGCAGAGTCGCTCCCAACCTCGGCGTAGGCTTCGCGGCCGCCGGAGTTAATCGGTGCACCCCACGGAGGCCGGGGCGGGCTCGTTCTGCCCGGGCTTCTGTACGTCTGCGACACGCCCGGCGGGCGCCGTTGTGCTGCGCGGTGACCCCACGGTGGCTCCAAAGCTCAAGGGCTCTAGATCAACTGACGGAGGTTTGCCTGGTGGGCCGGAGGTACCACCATGCGAACCGCGCCGCCACGATCGCCGGCAACCCCCTGCCCCTAGGTTTGCCCAGCCTGCGGGCGCCGAACGGTGCTCGATGATCTCGGCTTGCCGACGGGTGCGGTTCGCCGGAACGACTCGCCTCGTCGTACGTGATGTCGGCTGAGGCTCGCGGGGATCAGGCGATCTGACGGAGGTCGCTGCCGTAGTCGAAGATGATCCGCATCCGGGCGCCGAGCGCCCGTGCGTACCGGCTGAGGGTCGCCACCTCGTTGGCGTCCAGGTCGCCGTTCTCGATCTGGCTCACCCGACCGGGCGTGACTCCCATCAGCTCGGCCACCTGCCGCTGGGTGAGACCGAGACGCCTGCGCTCCTCGGCGAGGTGGAACGCACTGACCCACGCCTCGGTGCGGGCGCGTTCGGCGTCGAGCGCGTCGTCGTCCCCGTCGTGCAACTCGGCGCGGATGTCGTCCCAGTCATGGAAGTCGACCATCAGCCCTCCCTCCGTTTCCTCTCGAAGGCTAGCCAACCCTCGTAGGCGACCTCGGCGATCGGGATCGCGTTCTCGTACCACCGCGTCCAGTCTCCGGCCTTGTTGCCGGCGACCAACAGCACCGCCTGCGACCATGGATCAAAGACGAACAGAAGCCGGATGGCGACGTCGCGGCCGGATCTCGGCCGCAGCTCCTTGAGGTTGCTGATGCTCGAACCCCGGAGGGTGTCGACCAGCGGACGCCCCAGGCCCGGACCGGTCTCGGCGAGCATGTCGATCGCCGCGTTCACTGACCGGTATGCCGCCGGATCGGTCTGACGCAGGGCCCGTAGCCAGTCACGGACATCGCCTGTCGTCCTGATCGCCCAGCGGTGGGCTGGCCCATTGGTCACGGGACAACTATAGCCCAGGCTATACATGACCCATCCCTGCCATGACCAATCCAGCAAAAAGGTGCAGAACCCTTACTTACGAGGCAATGTCCCGGTCATGCGAACCACGGAAGCGCAGGTCAACAGCGACATCACGTTATGCGGTGGGGCGGACGGGGCTCGAACCCGTGACCGATGGATTATGAGTCCACTGCTCTAACCCGCTGAGCTACCGCCCCGCAACCGCGCCGGATCGTAACCCGCCCGGCGACCACCGGCCAGCACGAAACGGCCTCACCCACCGGCGACGGATCGATGATCCAGCACGATGGGCAACGCGAGGATAACAGCACGCAGCCGTCCGCGACGGCCTCAGCCCGGCGCGCGCAGCTCGGCCAGCACGGCCCCGGCGGCACGCCAGCCGCTGGCCAGCGCGCCCCGAATGGACGGGCTGTCGCGGTGGTCCCCGGCGACGAAGCGGCCACCGCCGAACGCCACCGGTTCGCGCAGCCGGCCCTGCGGCGGGCAGCGCGGCGGGGACGTCGACGGTGGTCAGGTGCTCCCAGTCCGCCGTGGGGCGGCCGTAGAGGCAGGCCAGGTCGGCACGGACGACCGGTTCGGGTGGGGCGGACGGGCCCGACGCGACGTCGGGCTCAGCGGGCACGACCCGCCTTCCGGTCCGTGCGGCCCAGCCGGCCGGGCCACCAGATCGGCGCCCCGATGTCGTACGACAGGGCGGGCACCAGCAGCGAGCGGACGACGATGGTGTCGAGCAGCACCCCGACGGCCACGGCGACGCCCAGCTCGACGAGGACGACCAGCGGCAGCACGGCGAGCGCGGAGAACGTCGCGGCGAGCACGATGCCGGCGGAGGTGATGACGCCGCCGGTGACGGCGAGGCCGGCGAGCACCCCGGGGCGGGTGCCCCGGTGCACCGACTCCTCGCGGACCCGGCTCATCAGGAAGATGTTGTAGTCGATGCCGAGGGCGACGAGGAAGACGAACGCGAACAGCGGGAACGACTGGTCGACGCCCGGATAGTCGAGCAGGTGCCGGAAGATCAGCGCGCACAGCCCGAGGGTGGCGAGGAACGACAACACCACGGTCGCGATGAGCAGCAGCGGGGCGACCAGGGCTCGCAGCAGCAGGGCGAGGACGACCGCGATGACCAGCAGCACCACGGGGATGATCACGTTGCGGTCCCGGGCGGACGCGTCGGAGGTGTCCACGTTGATCGCGGTGAACCCGCCGACGACCGAGTCCGAGCCGGGCACGCCGTGCACCGCCTCTCGCAGGTTGCGGATGGTCCGTTCCGCGCCGTCGCTGTCGGGCGGGTCGGCGAGGGTGGCCTCGAACTCGACGCGGCCGTCGACCACCTTCGGCGGGGCGTTCGGGTCGGGCGGGCCGGCCTGGCTGCTCCGGGTCACGGGGCGGACGGCAGCGACGCCGGGCACCCGCTGGGCCGCCTCGGCGACCTGGCCGGCGTACTCCTGTCGGGTGAAGATGGTGGCCGGGCTGCCGGTGCCGGCGGGGTAGTGCGCGGCGATCACGTCCTGGCCGGCGACGGAGTCGGTGCGCTGGGTGAACATGGCGCTCTGGCCGAGGGTGGTGACGCCGAGCTGGGTCAGGCCGATGGTGAGCAGGGCCAGCACGACGGCGGTGGCGAGCCAGAGGATCCGGGCCCGGCGGGCGACGAAGCCGGCGACGCGGCTCCAGAGGCCGTGCTCGGTCTGCGGGTCGGCCTGGTCTGCCGGGGGGCGGCGCGGCCAGAACGCCCACCGTCCGCCGAGCACCAGCAGGGCGGGCAGGAAGGTCAGCATGACCAGCAGGGTGGCGGCGATGCCGATGGCGGCGACCGGGCCGAGCGCCCGGTTGGAGTTGAGGCTGGACAGCAGCAGGCAGAGCAGGCTGAGGATGACGGTGCCGCCGGAGGCGATGATCGCCGGGGCGGCGCCCCGCCAGGCGGCCCGCATGGCGTCCCAGGGACGCCCGTGCCGGTGCAGTTCCTCCCGGTAGCGGGCGATGAGCAGCAACGCGTAGTCGGTGCCCGCGCCGAAGACGAGGACGGTGAGGATGCCCTGCGCCTGCCCGTTGAGCTTGACGACGTCGTGGTCGGCGAGGAGGTAGACGAAGACCGCCGCGAGGGCGTACGAGGTGCCGGCGGCGAGCAGCGGGAAGATCCACAGCACCGGGCTGCGGTAGACGACCAGCAGGATGACCAGCACCACGCTGAGGGTGACCAGCAGCAGTGGGCCGTCGATGGCGCCGAAGACCTCGATGAGGTCGGCGAGCAGCCCGGCGGGTCCGGCGACGTCCACGGTGAGCCCGTCCCGGTCGCCGCCGGCGATGGCCCGCAGGTCGTCGACGGCCTGCCCGATCCGCTCGCCCTCGGCCTCGTCGATGGGCACGACCACCTGGAGGGCCTGGCCGTCCCGGCTGGGCACGGGCGGCGGGATCGGTGTGACGACGCCGGGGACCTGGGCGAACCGGGCGGCGTCGGCGGCGGCCCGCTGCCGGTCGGCGTCGGTGATGCCGGTGGTACGCGAGTAGACCACGAGCGCCGGGGTGGTCTGCCGGTCGGCGAACTCGGCGGCCAGGTCCTGCGCGCGGGTGGCCTCGGCCTTGGCGGGCAGGAAGGAGGCGTTGTCGTTGGTGGAGACGTCCCCCAGCTTCCCGGCGTACGGCCCGGCGACCCCGCCGACGACCAGCCAGCCGAGCACGACCAGTGCCGCGACCAGCGTGGCGGTGCCGCCCCGTCTTCCGGCCATCCCACCCACCCACCTCATGAATCGACGCAGCAATCGACGCAGCGGGAGTCCAGGTCGACATCGACCATCCTGCCGGCCGGGTGCGCCCAGGCGGGCCGAAACGGCCCCGTTACCCCCGCCCGGCCCGCGCCGCCGCGCGTCGCACGTCGTACGTCGCGCCGTCGCCCCGCGTACTCGCCTGCCGGGGTGTGAGAGGGGAACCCTTCTCTACCGCAGGCGTTAACAGGGGACCCTTCCTTGCACCGAGTGCATGCGAGAGGGCCCGTCGGCTGCGCCGACGGGCCCTCTCGCTGTTTGCTCCCCCGTTTGGACTCGAACCAAAAACCTGCCGGTTAACAGCCGGCTGCTCTGCCAATTGAGCTACGGGGGACCGCTCGTCGCCCGGGTCGGATCTCTCCGGCGCCCCCGGCGACGGCACAAGAGTACAGGATTCACCCGGGGTTTGGTCCAGGGGGTTCCGGCGCGGGGCGCACCGACGCCGGGGGTTCCGCAGCGCCCGGCGGGCGGACAATTCGCCATCCGGGCACAACCAGGTATGGGCGCGGTGGAGGATGGGTAGTTAGCTGCCGACAGAGGACGTAGGCGCGAAATGCTCGTCGCCCGCGGGGCTCGCCCCGGGGAGGCGACGGCGCGTCAGGTACGGAAGGAGCCGCCATGCGCGGAAAGATCATGTTTCTTGGCGGGCTGGCTGCGGGATTCGTCCTGGGCGCCCGTGCCGGCCGGGAGAAGTACGAGGAGCTGGTCGTCCGGGGCCGCAAGGTGCTCGACCACCCGACCGTCCAGGAGGCGGCCGGCGTCGCGCAGGCCCAGGCCAACCGGCTCTACAGCGAGGGCAGGGAGAAGCTCAGCCAGTCGAAGCTGGGCGAGAAGCTGAGCAGCAACGGCGGCAGCGGGGGCGACAGCGGCAAGCACGAGCTGACCGCCGCCGACAAGCCGTTCGCGGGCACCCCGGCGACGGTCGGCGCGAAGGCGGGCGGCGGCTCGTCGGGCACCGGCGCGTCCGGGTCGACCACGAGCGGGTCGGCCTCCGGCCCGGCCCGGACGAAGCCGTCCGGCACGGGCGCCAACGGCAGCGCTCTCTGACCCGGAGCTCGCAGCGGGCCGGCCACCCTCGGGTGGCCGGCCCGCTTGCTGTACCGGGCTGCGGTCGACATCAGCCCAGCTCATCCCACTTTTGCTGAGCCGAAGCGAAAGTTGGAGCGTTTCCACGAAAGCTCCTCCCTTCGGCCTCTTCTCTTTCCTCCCCGACGCAAATATGGTCCTGCGTAAGACCCTGGCCAGGCTCTCGTCACCTCCCCAAGCGACCACCTCAGCCACGTCCCGGTGCTGAGGCGGACCCGCCTGACCAGAGCGAGGTTCGATGCTCCGAACCACCGGCCGCAGGGCCGCCACCCATCTCAGCCTGTTAGCCCTCGTCGGCGCGACACTCGTCGCGACGACGCAGCAGCAGCCGACCCCGGCGCTCGCCGCGCCCACCACCGTCCTGTCCGCGCCCTCCTCACCCAACGGCATCCAGTACAAGGTCCTCGTCTTCACCCGCTCCGCCGGGGGGAGCCACGCCGCCACCGCCGCCGGGGTGGAGGCCGTCCGGCAGCTCGGCAAGGACCGCCGGTTCACCGTCGAGGTGACCGACGACGCCCGCAAGTTCGACGACGCCCACCTCAAGCAGTTCCGGGCGGTCGTCTTCCTCAACACGGCCGGCGAGGTGCTCAACGACACCCAGCAGGCCGCCTTCGAGAAGTACTACCGGGCCGGCGGCGGCTTCGTCGGCGTCCACTCGGCCATCGAGGCCGAGCCCGACTGGTCGTTCCTCACCGACGTGCTCGGCACCCGGGCCACCGGGGCCGCCGAGGTCGCCCCGGCGACCGTCACCGTCGCCGACCGGGTCCACCCCGCCTCGGCCACGCTGCCGGAGCGCTGGCGGCACACCGACCGCTGGTACAACTACGCGGCCAACGTCCGCGGCGTCTCGCACGTGCTGGCCACGGTGGACGAGAAGACGTACACCGGCGGCAGCATGGGCTACGACCACCCCGTCACCTGGTGCAAGGACTACCAGGGCGGACGGTCGTTCTACACGGGGCTCGGGGCCACGCCCGCGAGCTTCCGCAGCACGGACCTGCGGGCCCACCTGGGCGGCGCGATCCAGTGGGCCGCCGGGGTGACCGACGGCGACTGCGGCGCGACCGTGCTGGCCAACTACCAGATGACGGTGGTCGGGGCGCAGCCCAACGTCAACGAGCCGATCGGCTTCGACGTGCTCCCCGACGGCCGGGTGATCCAGACCGACCGGCGCGGCGGCGTGCGCCTGCACGACACGACGACCAACGAGACCACCGTGCTGGCCCAGATCCCGGTCTACACCCACAGCGAGGACGGGATGTACGGCCCGGCGGTCGACAACGACTTCGCCACCAACAAGTGGGTGTACCTCTACTACGCCCCGCCGTTGGACACCCCCACGGGCGCGGCGCCGACCACCAGCACCGACCCCACCACGTGGGACCGGTGGAAGGGCTACTTCCAGCTCTCCCGCTTCAAGTTCGTCGACGGCGAGACCCCGTCGCTGGACGTGTCCACCGAGCAGAAGATCCTCCAGGTCCCCGTGGACCGGGGCGCCTGCTGCCACGTGGCCGGCGACATCGCCTTCGACTCGAAGAACAACCTGTTCCTGGTCACCGGCGACGACACCCCGTCGGGCGCCGGCGGCTCCGGCGGCTTCTCCCCGCACAACGACTCGGTCAGCGCGGCCGGCGTCTACCAGGCGCCGTTCGCCGACGCCCGGCGCAGCTCCGCGAACACCGACGACCTGCGTGGCAAGGTCCTGCGGATCACGGTGGGCGCGGACGGGTCGTACACGGTCCCGGCGGGCAACCTGTTCCCGGCCGGCACGGCGAAGACCCGGCCGGAGATCTACGCGATGGGCCTGCGGAACCCGTTCCGCATCACCGTCGACGCCAACGACGTCGCGTACGTCACCGACTACTCCCCCGACTCGTCGACGGCGGCGGTGGGGCGGGGACCGGCCGGCACCGGCCGGATGATGGTGATCGACAAGCCCGCCAACTACGGCTGGCCGCTGTGCGTACAGCCGAACCTGCCGTACATCGAGATGAACTGGACGACCAGTCCGATCACGCCGGTCGCGCCGTTCGACTGCGCGGCGCCGCGCAACACCTCGCGGCACAACACGGGCCTGACCGAGCTGCCGGCGGTCGAGAAGTCGGAGCTGTGGTACTCGTTCCAGGCCCCCACCCCCTGCCCGGAGTCGTACCTGTCGACTCCGACGCAGACCTGCCCGGTGCTCTTCCCCGAACTGGGCACCGGTGGCGTCGGTCCGCACGGCGCGGCGAAGTACGACTACGACCCGGAGCTGAGGTCGGAGACGAAGTTCCCCGCGTACTACGACGGCGCCATCGTGTTCGGTGAGTTCACCCGCGACACCCTCAAGGAGGTGCGCCTCGACTCCAACGGCGACATCCTGAAGATCAACAACATGCTGAACTGCGGGCAGGCGCCCACCACCCCCACGCAGCCCTTCCTGTGCGACAACCCGATGGACATGCGCTGGGGCGCGGACGGCAACCTCTACCTGCTCACGTACGGCGACGGGTTCTTCAACGTCAACCCCGACGCCGCCATGCTGAAGTTCAGCTACGTCAAGGGGCTGCGGGCGCCGGTCGCGGCGCTGACCGCCACCCCGACCAACGGCACCGCGCCGCTGACCGTGGCGTTCTCCAGCGCCGGCTCGAAGGACCCGGACCCGGCCGACTCCATCTCGTTCGCCTGGGACTTCGACGGCAACGGCACCACGGACTCGATCGACCCGAACCCGTCGCACACGTACACCGCCAACGGCGTCTACACGGCGCGGCTGACGGTGACCGACTCCAGCGGCAAGACCGCCTCGGCGAACACCACCATCACCGTCGGCAACACCGCGCCCACGGTGACCGTCAACACCCCCGTCGAGGGCGGCTTCTTCCAGTGGGGCGACAACATCCCCTACACGGTGACCGTCACCGACCCCGAGGACGGGCCGGTCGACTGCAGCAAGGTCGAGGTCACCTTCGTCCTCGGCCACGACCAGCACGGCCACGGCGGGGCCAACGCGTTCGGCTGCTCCGGCGTGCTGCCCACCGACCCGGACGACGCCTCGCACGGCGGCTACATCTACGGGGTGATCAGCGCGTCGTACACCGACCGCGGGGCCAACGGCCAGCCGGCGCTGACCACGGTCGACCAGCAGGTGATCCAGGCCAAGCGGCAGGACGTCGAGTTCGCCGCCGACCAGTCCGGCACCACGGTCGCCAACACGTCCGACGTCGGCGCCGGGCAGCAGCGCGGCAGCCTCGACCCGGGCGACTGGATCGCGATCAACGGCACGGTGAACCTGACCAATATGCAGTCGGTCACGCTGCGCACCTCCGGCGGCAGCGCCGCCACCGCCGGGCAGCCCCGGTTCGGCGTCGAGTTCCGGCTCGACTCCCCCACCGGCCCGCTGCTGACCACCGCCACGGTCAACGCGACCACCGGCAACACCGTGTTCACCAGCACCACCGTCCCCTTCACCGACCCCGGCGGCACCCGCCGGCTGTACCTGGTCTTCACCGCCGTCCCCGGCGGCCCGGCCAGCGGCTTCGGCAACCTCAACTGGGTCGAGTTCAACGGTCAGGGCATCGGCGTCACGCCCTGACCCACCAGGGGTGGGGGGGGGGCCGGCGGCCCCCCCCCCCCCCCCCCCCCCCCCCCCCCCCCCCCCAAAAACCCCCAACAAACCCCCCCCCCCCCCCCCCCCCCCCCCACCCCCCCCCCCCACACCCCCCCCCCCCCCCCCCCCCCCACCACCCCCC